>NZ_CP026513.1:0-6701 GCF_003956045.1 Candidatus Annandia adelgestsuga
TAAATTTATTTTTATTTTATTTATTTAATTTTATATTCTTTATAAAATACATATTTTCTAATTATAGGATCATATTTTCTTAATTTTAATTTTTTAGTTTTTTTATTTTTAGTTGTTGTATAAAAATGTTTAGTTCCTGAAGATGATATTAATTTAATATTTATTTTATTTTTTTTTGCCATATTTAACCTTTATTTTATTTTTTCTATTTATATATATTTTTTTTTTTAATATTTCAAAACCTTTTTTATCAATTATACGTATTCCTTTTGATGAAATTTTAAATTTTACAAATTTTTTTAATTTTGATATCCATAATTTACGGATATGTATATTTGGAAAAAAATGTCTTTTAGTAGCATTCATAGAATGTGATCTATTATTTCCAAAAATAGTTTTTTTTCCTGTAATAAAACAAATTTTTGACATATAATCCTTTTATATATAAACTAATTTATATATATAAAAATTTAAAAAAAATAATAAAAATTTATATAAAGTTTTTTAATAAATTAATAAAATAAATTTTAATATTTAAATTTAATTAAAAATATTAAAATTAATTATAAACCTAAAACTAATTTTTAATAAAAATTAATTTTATTATTTATAACAATAAAATGTAATTTTAAATTATTAATTATTTAATAAAAAATGATTAAAATAGGTATAATAATTTCTATAAATATGGAAGTTTATTATTTATTAAAATATTTAACTAACATTAAATTTTATAATTTTATAAATTTTAAAATTTATAAAGGTTTTTGGAATAATATAAAAATAATAATTTTTCAAACTAATATTGGTAAAGTAAATTCTACTATAGGAACTACTTTATTAATTGAAAAATTTAAAGTTAATATGATTATTAATGTAGGAACGTCTGGTAGTATATCTAAAAAAATAAAAATAAATAATATTATTTTATCTAAAAAAACAGCTTATTACGATACAAATATTAATTTTATTAATAATTTTAAAAAACATGAATTAAATAATTCAAATTATTTTAATTTAAATATTAAATTAATATCATGTTTTGAAATGTGTATTAATAAAATTAAAAATAAATATAAAAAAGGATTAATAGTAAGTGGAGATTATTTTATTGATAATAAAATAGCTATTAATAATATTAAAAAAAAATTTCCTAAAGCAATAGCTATAGATATGGAATCAGCATCTATTTCACATGTATGTTATTTATTTAACAAACCATGTGTTATTTTAAGAATAGTATCTGATTTATCTTGTGATAATTCAATTAAAATTTTTAAAAAAAATGTTAATAATATATCATTAAAAATATCTAATATTATAAATATTTTTTTAAAAAAATATATATATAAAAATTTTAATCTTTTATAAATATATAAATTTTAAATATCAAATGATAAACCACAACTACAATTATTTTTTGCATTTGGATTATTAACAATAAATTTAGAACCTTCTAAATTTTCTATATAATCAATAGTGCTTCCTATTATATATTGGATACTAATTTTATCAATTATAATAATTATATTTTTATTTTTTATAAAAATATCATAATTACTTAAATTTTTATCAAAAAAAAAACCATATTTAAAACCACTACAACCACCACCTTGTATATAAATACGAAAATTTAAATTTTTATTTTTATTTTGTAAAGATAATTTTTTAATTTTTTTATAAGCTGATTTTGTAAATTTTATATTAAATGATTTTTTATTTTTCATATAAAATTCCTAATATTAATTTATTTATTTTAATAACAATTTTTATTAATAAATATAAATATTATTAATAAAAAAAAAAAATTATGAAAAAAAAACAAAGTATTGGTGTTATAGGGATGGCTATTATGGGTAAAAATTTATCTCTAAATATTTCAAGTAATAAATATAAAGTATCTGTATTCAACCGTTCTAAAGAAAAAACTAAAATTATTGTTAGAGAAAAAAATAAAAATATTATACCTTATTATAGTATAAAAAGTTTTATAAATTCTTTAAAAAAACCAAAAATAATTATATTAATGATTAAGTCGGGAAAATCTACAATTAATACTATTAATAAATTAATAAAATATTTAGACCCTCATGATGTTATAATAGATGGTGGAAATTCTTTTTTTAAAGATACTATGATGATAAGTAAAGTTTTATTTAAAAAACATATTAAATTTATTGGTACTGGAATATCTGGTGGAGAAGAAGGTGCTTTAAATGGACCATCAATTATGCCTGGTGGATCTTTTATAGCATATGAAATTTCTAAAAATATTTTAAAAAGAATATCATCTTTAACTAAAATTAATAAACCTTGTATATCTTTTATAGGTCCAAATGGTGCTGGACATTATGTTAAAATGATACATAATAGTATAGAATATGGTAATATGCAATTAATAGCTGAATCATATTTTTTATTAAAAAGTTTTTTTAAAAATGATAATAATAAAATATCAAAAATATTTGGTAAATGGAATAAAGGAGAATTAAATAGTTATTTAATAGAAATTACAAAAGAAATAATAAAAAAAAAAAATAGAAATAATAAATGTTATTTAATAGATTTAGTATCTGATGTTGCTGAAAGTAAAGGAACAGGTAAATGGGCTACACAAAACGCGTTAGAATTAGAAGAAATTTCTTATGTAACTACAATTTCATTATTTGAAAGATATATTTCATCTTTAAAAAAAATAAGAGAAGAATCTTCTAAAGAATTTTCAAAAATTCCAATTTTAATTTATAATAATAAAACAATATCATTAGAATGTATAAGAAAATCTTTATACTTAGGAATATTAACATCATATATACAAGGTTTTAATCAATTAAAATCAGCTTCTTTAAAATATAATTGGAATCTAAAATTAAATAATATTGCTAAAGTATGGGAATCTGGCTGTATTATAAAATCAAAATGTTTAGAAAAAATTAGAAACGAATATGAAAAAAATAATGATTCTAATTTAATTTATATAGATTATTTTAAAGATAAAATAAATTTATATAGATTATTTTTAAAAAAAACTATTTTATATTCTATTAATAATAATATTATTACTCCTTCTTTAAATTCTATATTTATGTATTATAATAGTTATTGTTCAAATAATTTGCCTACTTCTTTAGTTCAGGCCCAAAGGGATTGTTTTGGGGCCCATAAATATAATAGAAAAGATAGAAAAGGATATTTTCATACTAATTGGGTAACAAAATATAATAAAAATATTAATAATAAATATTAATATTTATTATTAATATTTTAATATATTATTTTAATTATATTTTTATAAAATATAATTAAAATAATATATATATATAAATATATAAATATATATATATATAATAGTGTTATTTTAAATATATTATTTAATTAATTAAAATATTTACATATATTTTTAATCCAAATTTTTATTCTTTTTTTAGTTAATTTTTTTTGATTATCTTCATCAATAGGTAAACCTATAAAATTATTATTTAATAAACTTTTGGATGATTTAAAATTATATCCTATATTAGGAAAATTACCAATTATTTTACCTCCGTTTAATATTACTATTTTATATAAATAAATCATAGCATCGCAAAAATATTCAGAATATTCTTCTTGATCACCACAACCAAATATTGCTACTAATTTATTTTTAAAATTAATTTTTTTAAATGTTGGTAAAAAATCATCCCAATCACATTGAGGTTCTCCATAATACCAAGTAGAAATTCCTAATATAATATTATTAAATTTTTCAATATCTTCTTTAGTAGAATTTGCGATATCATAAATTTCAACTAAATTTTTTCCTATTTTTTTTTTTAATATTTTTGCTACATTTTCAGTATTTCCTGTATCACTTCCAAAAAAAATTCCTATTTTTTTATTTTTCATTTTATATATATTAATTGTTTATTTTTTTTTATTATTATAAATTAAATAATAAAAAATTTATATTATTTATATTTTTTATATGAATTATAGTTTTAAAAATTTAATAATAATAATTATATTTATTTTTATAATTTTATAAGGTTATTTAATGAAATTTCATGAATATCAAGCAAAAGAAATATTTAAAAAATATAAATTACCAATACCAAAAGGATATTTATTTAATAATTATTTTAAAATAAAAAAATTTATATCAAAAATAAATTTTGATAAACCTGTAATTGCTAAATGTCAGGCTCATACAGGTGGTAGAGGAAAAGTAGGTGGAATTAAAATTATAAAAAATTATAAAGATATTAAATTATTTTTTAAATATTGGTTTAACAAAAAAATTAAAACTTCTCAAAATAATAATGAATCTCAAATTATTAAAAATATTTTAATTGAAGAATATATAAATATTTCAAAAGAATTATATTTAAGTATATTAATAGATAATTTTACAAATTGTATATTTTTTATGTTTTCTAATCAAGGTGGTATAGAAATAGAAAAAATTATAAAAAAATATCCATACTTATTAAAAAAAATTAAAATAGATCCTTTAATAGGTCCACAATTTTATCAAATTAAAAAAATATTATTTGAATTAAAATTTAATAAAAAACAAATTGAACAATTTAATAATATTTTTTTTAATTTATATAAAATTTTAATAAAGTTTGATTTAACTTTAATTGAAATAAATCCTTTAGTTATAGATAAAAATGATAATTTAATATGTTTAGATATTAAATTAATTTTAGATAAAAATTCTATTTTTCGTCAAAGTTTATTAAAAAATATTTATGATTATAGTCAAAATAATGATATTATATTAGAAAAGACTTTTTCTTCTTTAAATTATATACTTTTAAAAGGAAATATTGGATGTATGATAAATGGGGCTGGATTAGCAATGAGTACAATGGATTTATTAAAATTATATGGTGGTAAACCAGCCAATTTTTTAGATATTGGTGGAAGAACAAATACTAATAATATTGTTAAATCTTTTAATATAATATTATCAAATAAAAATGTTAATGTTATTTTTATAAATATTTTTGGAGGAATTATACGTTGTGATTTTATTGCAAATAGTATTATATACGTATTAAAAAAGATAAAAATTAATATACCAATTGTAATTCGTTTATCGGGAAATAATTCAAAAATAGGAATAAATAAATTATTAAAAAATAAATCAAAAATTATAACAATTACAAATTTAAAAAAAGCTATTAAATTTACAGTATTTTTATCAAAAAATAAAAGGTTAATATAATGTCTATTTTAATAGATCATAATACTAAAATTATATGTCAAGGGATTACTGGTTATCAAGGTACATTTCATTCTAAAAAAGCATTAAAATATGGAACTAAATTAGTTGGTGGTGTTACTCCAGGAAAAGGTAATACATATCATTTAGGAATACCAGTTTTTAATACTGTAAAACAAGCAATTAAATATACAAATGCAAAAGTTTCTGTAATATATGTTCCTTCCAAATTTTGTAAAGATAGTATTTTAGAAGCTATTGATGCTGGTATTAAATTAATAGTAGTTATAACTGAAGGAATTCCAATAATTGATATGCTTATTATTAAAAATAAACTTAAATATCATTCAACTTGTTTAATTGGACCTAATTGTCCAGGAATTATATCTCCAGGAAAATCTATGATAGGAATTATGCCAAATTATATTCATAAACAAGGTAATATAGGAATTATTTCCAGATCAGGAACTTTAACTTATGAAGTAGTTCAACAAATAACTAATTGGGGGTTTGGACAATCAACTTGTATAGGTATAGGGGGAGATACAATAATAGGTTTTGATTTTATAGATATTATTAAATTATTTCAAAAAGATAAAGAAACAAAAGTTATAGTTATGATTGGGGAAATAGGAGGTTATCAAGAAGAACAAGCTGCTAATTTTATTAAAAAATATATAAATAAACCAATTATAGGATATATTTCTGGATTAACTTCTCCAAAAGAAAAAACAATGGGTCACGCTGGAGCTATTATTACTCAAGGAAAAGGAATAGCTAAAAATAAAATTAAAAAATTAAAATTATCTGGTGTTCATATAGTTAACAATTTATTAGATATAGGTAAAAAATTAAAAAACATTTTAAATAAAATTTAATTAGTTAATAAATAATTTATTTTATAATTATTTATTTTTTTAAAAAAAAAAAAATATGATATATACTTATCATTCAAATGAAATAAATATTTTAAAAAGAATAACATATTTAATTTTAAAAAATAATAATTTTAAAAAAGGTACAATTTTATTATCATTTCCTCATAAAAATTTTTTAAAAATTATAAAAATATTTCTATTAAAAAAATATATTATTCATAATAATATAAAATTCATGTTACATAATGAAATTATAAATTTTATATTAAATATTTTTTTTCCTAAAAAAATAAATAATATATTTTCTAAAAATTTTTTTTATTGGAAAATAGTAAATTTTTTATCAATTTATAATAATTATAAAAAAATTAATAATTTTAAAAATTTTTTTTTAAAAAAAATTTTAAAAAAATCTATTTTAAAATTTTCGGATATTGTTTCTGATATTTTTTTTAAATATTTATTATATAAACCAAATATAATTAATAACTGGATTAAAAATAAATATGTAAAAAATATTCCAATAAAAGAACAAAATTGGCAAATTTATTTATTAAAAAAAATATAAATTTATAAAAAAAAAATAATTAATTTTAATTATTTTGAAGTTT
>NZ_CP026513.1:6801-45814 GCF_003956045.1 Candidatus Annandia adelgestsuga
TAATAAAAAAAAAAAAAAAAAAAAATATAATAGATTTTGAAGATATTATTAATAAAATTTATATAAATGTAAAAAATAATAATAATTTTTCTTATAAAATTTATAAAAAATATCCAGTTGCAATTATTGATGAATTTCATGATATTGATTATAAACAATATAAAATATTTGATTATATATATTCAAAAAATAGCAGATCTCTAATATTAATGGGAGATCCAAAACAATCTATATATTCTTTTAGAGGTGTTGATATAAATAATTATTTTATTATAAGTAAGAAAATTAATAATAATTATTATATGAATATTAATTGGAGATCTTCATATAATATGATTAAAAGTGTAAATTTTATATTTTCTATAAATAAAAAACCATTTTTATCAAATAAAATTTTTTTTATAAAAAGTAAAAAATCTATAATTAGTAATAATAAAATATTAATACAAAAAAAAAATATATGTGCAGGTTTAAAAATTTGGTTATATTCAAAAAAGAAAATAGATATTGAGAAATATGAAAATATTATGGCAAATCAATGTTCGTTAAATATCTATAATTTATTATTTAATAAAAAATATAAAACTATTTTAATTAATAGTAAAAAAAAAATAAAACATTTAAAAAAATCTGATATAACTATAATTGTCAGAAATTATCATGAATCTTATATTATTCAAAATTTTTTAGATAAATATAATATTTCTTATGATAATTATGTTAATAAAAATGAAGAAATTTTTAATACTTCAGAATCTAAAGAAATTTTATATATATTACAAGCAGTTATTAATCCTAATAATAAAAAATTTTTATTAAATGCATTATCTACAAAAATTTTAAATAAAAATTTTAATGAAATATATAATATTAATATAAATAATAATATGTTTTTAGAAAAATATAATGAATTTAATTATTATTATTTATTATGGGATAGATACGGTATATTATCTTTTATAAATTTATTAATTAAAAATTATAATATAGATATTAATATTATAAATTTATATAATGGTTATAATAGATTTAAAAACTTTTTAAAATTAATAAAAATATTAAATAAAAAATTTTTTTATTTAAATGATAAAAAAAAATTATTATATTGGTTATATAAAAAAAATGAATTATATTCTAAAAATAATATTTATAATAAATTAAATTATATAAAAAAAAATAATAGAGTTAAAATTATAACAGTACATAAATCAAAAGGATTACAATATCCATTAGTGTGGTTGCCATTTATATCAAATTTTTATAACATTAATAATAATAATTTTAAAAATAATACAATAAAAGAAAAAAAAAGATTATCAGAAGATTTAAGAATATTATACGTATCTTTAACAAGATCAATTTGGAATTGTAATATTGGAATTGCCCCAATTATAAAAAATATAAAAAATAAAAAAAATAAAAGTGATTTACATAAAAGCGCTATAGGTTATTTATTTCAAAAAGGAATTCCTATGAATGAGATTGAATTAAAAAAAAAAATATTTAATTTAACAAAAAATATAAAATATATAAAAATAAAAAATATATTATAATTTTTTTTTATTTTATTAATTTATTTTATAAAATTTTATTAATATTAATTTTAATATTATATTATATTAAATATTATAATAAAAAAAATAAAACGTTTTTTTTTGATTTTATATATTAATTAATATATGATATAAAATTATAGCGGGGTGGAGCAGCGCGGTAGCTCGTCGGGCTCATAACCCGAAGGTCGTTGGTTCAAATCCAACCCCCGCAAATATTTTTTAATTATTATTTAGTATATAAAATTTTTATAATTTTAAAATTTTTTAAAAAAAATAATATATATAAGATATAAAATTTATATATTAATTAATTTAAAATAATTAAATAATATTAACTTAGTAGGATTATATGTCTAAAATTATAAAAGTAATTGGTAGAGAAATAATTGATTCTAGAGGAAATCCAACTATAGAAGCTGAAGTACATTTAGAAGATGGTTCTATAGGAATTTTTTCTTCTCCTTCAGGAGCATCTACTGGTTCTAGAGAAGCATTAGAATTAAGAGATAATGATAAAAATAGATTTTTTGGAAAAGGAGTTTTAAAATCAGTTAATTTTATTAATAATATAATTAATAATTCTATAAAAAATAAAAATTCAAAAAATCAAAAATTAATAGATAATATTTTAATAAATTTAGATAATACAAATAATAAATCTAAATTAGGAGCTAATACAATATTAGCAGTTTCTTTAGCAAATGCTAAAGCTGCAGCTAAATCTAAAAAAATGGAACTTTATGAACATATTGCAGAATTAAATAATAATAAAAATTTTTCTATACCATTACCTATGATAAATATAATAAATGGTGGTATACATGCAGATAATAATATTGATATTCAAGAATTTATGATTCAACCTATTAATATAAATAGTATAAAAGAAGCTATTAAAATGGGTTCAGAAATATTTCATAATCTCGCAATAATATTAAAAAAAAAAAATATGAATATTAATGTAGGTGATGAAGGTGGATATGCTCCTAATCTTAAATCTAATAAAGAAGCTTTAGAATGTATTAAAATTTCTATAAAAAAATCAGGATATAAAATTGGTAAAAATGTTGTTCTTGCTATTGATTGTGCTTCATCTGAATTTTTTAATAATAAAACTAAAAAATATGAATTAAAAGGTGAAAAAAAAAAATTTAATTCTAAAGAATTTACAAAATATTTAAAAAATTTATCTAAAAAATATAATATATCTTCTATAGAAGATGGTCAAAATGAAAATGATTGGGAAGGTTTTAAATATCAAACAAAAAAAATGGGAAAAAATATACAGTTAGTAGGTGATGATTTATTTGTAACAAATAATAAAATTTTACGTAAAGGTATTAAAGAAAAAATAGTTAATTCTATATTAATAAAATTAAATCAAATAGGTTCTTTGACTGAAACTTTAAATACTATTAATTTAGCAAAAAAATATGGATATAAAATTATAATATCACATCGTTCTGGTGAAACTGAAGATACTACTATTGCTGATTTAGCAGTTGGAGTTTCTGCTGATCAAATTAAAAGTGGTTCCATGAGTCGTTCTGAAAGAATAGCTAAATATAATAGATTAATTAGAATAGAGGAATTGCTTAATAAACAATTAAATAAATAATGATAATAAAAATAAATAATTTTACTAAATTTATAATATTTTATATATTATTTTATATAATAATATATATTTTACCTTCATTAATATTTAAAATAATAAAATTTTTATTTAACTATTATTCTTAATTATAATTTTAAAATAAAAATTTAATAAAAATAATTTATAAAAATTTAATTAATAAATATAAAATAGGATGATATTTTGATAGATTTAAAAAAAAAAAAAAAATTAAAAATAACAATTGATCAAATTGAAAAAAAATTTGGTAAAGGTTCTATTATGTGTTTAGGGGATAATCATTCTATGAACATAAAAACAATATCTACTGGTTCTTTATCTTTAGATATTGCTTTAGGAGTTGGTGGTTTACCTATGGGAAGAATAGTAGAAATTTATGGTCCAGAATCATCTGGTAAAACTACTTTAACTTTACAAATAATAGCTTCTGCTCAAAAAGAAAACAAAATTTGTGCTTTTATTGATGCAGAACATTCTTTAGATCCTTTATATGCTAAAAAATTAGGAGTAGATATTGATAATTTATTATGTTCACAACCAGATAATGGAGAACAAGCTTTAGAAATTTGTAATAAATTATCTAAATCAGGTATTGTAAAAGTTATTGTTATAGATTCGGTTGCTTCATTAACACCAAAAAAGGAAATAGAAGGAAATATAGAAGATTCTCATATAGGATTAACTGCAAGAATGATGGGAAAAGCAATGAGAAAATTATCAATTAATTTAAAAAAAACAAACACATTATTAATTTTAATAAATCAAATTAGAATTAAAATAGGAATCAATTTTGGTAATCCAGAAATTACAACTGGTGGTAATGCTTTAAAATTTTATGCATCTATTAGATTAGATATTAGAAAAATAGGATTAATAAAAAAAGGAGAAAATATAATAGGAAATGAAACTAGAGTTAAAGTAGTTAAAAATAAAGTTTCTTCTCCATTTAAACAAGCTGAATTTCAAATAATATTTGGTAAAGGTATTAATATATATGATGAGATTTTAAAACTAAGTATTAAACATAATTTAATATTAAAATCAGGTTCATGGTATAGTTATAAAAAAAATAAAATAGGTCAAGGAAAAAAAAATGTTTATCAATATTTAAAAAATAATCCAAAAATTTATATTAATTTAAAAAACAAAATTAAAAAAAAATTACTAAAAAATAATTTTTTAAAATAATATTTATAATAATTAATATTTAAATGGAAATATTAATGAAAAAAAGTATGCATGAAATTAGAAAAATATTTATTAATTTTTTTATTAATAAAAATCATGTTTTTATTAAAAGCAGTTCATTAATTCCATATAATGATCCTACATTATTATTTACTAATGCTGGAATGAATCAATTTAAAGAAATTTTTTTAGGAAATTATAAAAATTTTAATTTTAAAAAAGTAGTAACATCACAAAGATGTATAAGAGTAGGAGGAAGACATAATGATTTAAATAATATTGGAAATGATGAATATCATAATACATTCTTTGAAATGTTAGGAAATTTTAGTTTTGGAAGTTATTTTAAAAAAGAATCTATATTATACGCATGGGAATTATTAACAAATAAAAATCTTTTTAATTTAAACCCTGATAAATTATTAGTAACTGTATATTATAAAGATGTACAATCTTATAATATTTGGATTAAAAATATTGGTATTTCTAAAAAAAATATATTAAAAATTTATGATAATAAAAAATTAAATATATCTTCTAATTTTTGGCAAATGGGTGATACTGGTCCATGTGGACCATGTACTGAAATATATTATAATTATAAAAATGAAAATAATATTTCATTAATAAATAATGAATATTTAAAAAAAAATTGTTTAGAAATATGGAATATTGTATTTATACAATTTAATAAATTATCTAATGGTAAATTATTAAAATTAGATAAACCTTTAGTTGATACAGGTATGGGTTTAGAGCGTATTACATCAGTTTTACAAAATGTTAAATCTAATTATAAAACTAATATTTTTAAATTAATAATACAAGAAATTAAAAATTTATTTATTAAATTAACATTAAATAAAAAATTTTTATATATAATTTCTGATCATATAAGATCTTGTATATTTTTAATTTATGATGGTATTTTACCTTCTAATGAAGGTAGGGGTTATATATTACGTCATATTATTAGAAGATGTATACAACAAGGATATATAATAAAATATTATAAACCATTTTTATATAAATTAGTTATACCAGTTATAAATGTTATTAAATTATTACATCCTTATTTAATAAAAAAAAATATATACATAAAAAAAATTATTAAAAAAGAAGAAAAAAAATTTATAAAAACATTAGGATATGGTTTAAAAATTTT
This sequence comes from Candidatus Annandia adelgestsuga, assembly GCF_003956045.1. Classification (NCBI taxonomy): domain Bacteria; kingdom Pseudomonadati; phylum Pseudomonadota; class Gammaproteobacteria; order Enterobacterales; family Enterobacteriaceae; genus Candidatus Annandia; species Candidatus Annandia adelgestsuga. The sequence continues at coordinate 12,347 of NZ_CP026513.1, forward strand.
AAATAAAAAATTAAAAAATATAAATAATAAAAAATTAGATGGTAAAATAGCTTTTAATTTATATGATACTTTTGGTTTTCCATTAGATTTAACTTTAAATATTTGTAATAATCTTGGTATATCAATAGATAATAAAGAATATGAAAAACAAATGTTAAAACAAAAAAAAAAATCAAGAAATAATAAATTTAAATTAAAATATAGTAATAATATAATACCAAGTAGTATATTTATTGGTTATTATAAAAACAAATGCAAAACTAAAATAAATTATATTATAGTAAATAATAAATTTAAAAAAAAAATTTGTAATGGTGAAAAATGTATAATTTTTTTAGATAAAACACCATTTTATGCTGAATCTGGTGGTCAAATAGGAGATAGTGGATATTTAAAAAATAAAAATTTTTTTTTTGAAGTACAAGATACACAAAAATATAGTAAATCTATAGGACATATAGGTATATTAAAAGTTGGTACAATTATTATTAATGATAATTGTATAGCTAACATTAATATAAAAAGAAGACATAATATTTGTATTAATCATTCATCTACTCATTTATTAAAAAAATCTTTAAAAAAAATTTTAAATAGTAATATTAAACAAAAAGGTTCTTTAATAAAAGAAAATTATTTTAATTTTGATTTTAATTATAAAAAAAATATTTCTGATAAAGATTTATATAACATAGAATTACTTTTAAATAATTATATTAAAAAAAAAATAAATGTTAATATTTATTATAAAAAAAAAAAATTTATAAAATTTAAAAAAAAATTATTTATTTATAATTACAAAAATAATAATAATATAAGATTAATAAATATAGAAAATATTTTTCAAGAATTTTGTTGTGGAACTCATATTAAAAATACAAAAGAAATTGGAATATTTATAATAAAATCTAAAATAAAAAAATCTAAAAATATATATAGAATAAAAGCTATTACTGAAAAATATGCTATAAATTATATTATAAAAAAAAAAAATAATATGAACAAAATTTTAAAAAAATTAAAAATTGATGATAATAAATTAGATTCAAAAATAAAATTAATATTAAAAAATAATAAAAAATATAAAAAAAAGATAAAAGAAATACAAAAATTAAATATTAAAAATGAAATAAATTTAATAAAATATAAATCTAAAAATATAAATAATTACAAAATTATAATTAGTAAAGTTGATATTAATTATAAATTTTATAAAAGAATAATAAATTATATTAAAAATAAATTAAATTATACTATTATATTTTTAATTTTTAATAATAAAAATAATTATTTTTTAATAATATATGTTAATGAATGTATTAAAGAAAAAATTAATTCAAAAATAATATTAAATAAATTTTATGAAGAGTATAAAAATATTTTTTTAAAAAATAAAAATTTTGTAAATAAAGATGGTATATTTTTAAAAAAAAATAATTTAAATTTAAATAAAATTAAAAATTTTATTTTAAAAAAAATAATATAATTAATTTATAGTTATATTAATTAAATAGTTGATAAATATAAATAAATTTGATATAATAAATTTAATAATTTTAATATTAATATATTAATATTTTATAAACAGATGAGATGGCCGAGTGGTTTAAGGCACTCTCCTGCTAAGAGAGTATACGAGTAAAATCCGTATCGAGGGTTCGAATCCCTCTCTCATCTTTAAAAAGCATCCGTAGCTCAGTTGGATAGAGTACTCGGCTACGAACCGAGCGGTCGAAGGTTCGAATCCTTCCGGGTGCAAATTTTATAATTAAATAATATTTTTATATATTATAATAAGAAATAAAAATGTTTAATAATCTATCTAAAAATTTAATAAAATTAATTAATAAAATTAAAAATAATAAAATTAATAACGATAAAAATATAAAATTAATTTTAGAAAAAATACGTCTTATTCTAATAGAATCAGATGTAGTTCTTAAAGTTGTTGATATTTTTGTTAAAAAAATTAAAATTAAATTTAAAAAATATAAAAAATATAAAGATTTAAATTTAAATAAAATATTAATAAATATTATTAAAAAAGAATTAATTAATATTTTAGATTATAAAAATAATAATATTAATTTACCTAATCAAAAAAAATCTGTAATTTTATTAATTGGATTACAAGGTGTTGGTAAAACAACTACTGCATTAAAATTAAGTAAATTAATAAAAAATAAATATAAAAAAAAAATTTTATTAGTATCAACAGATGTTTATAGACCTGCAGCTATATCACAATTATGTAAATTAGCTTTAAAAAATAATATTAGTTTTTTAAAATATAATAATAAAAAAGATCCAATTTATATAACTAAATCATCATTAAAAAAATTTAAAAAAAGTAATTATGATATTTTAATAATAGATACTCCAGGAATATCATATCATAATAAAAAAATTGAATTTGAAATTAAAAATATTTATAATATTACTAAACCGATAGAAACATTATTAATTTTAGATTCTATGATGGGACAAAGTTCTATTAAAATACCTAAATTTTTAGAAAAAATTTTAAAAATAACTGGTATTTTTTTAACTAAAGTAGATAGTGATACTAAAGGTGGTGTTGCTTTATCAGTATGTAGTATAATGAAAAAACCTATTAAATTTATAGGAACCGGAGAACATATTAATAATATTGAAAAATTTTATCCAGATAGAATAGTATCTAGAATTTTAGGTATAGGAGATCTTAAATCTCTTATGGAAGAAGTTAAAAATAAAATTGATCAAGAAAAATCAAATAAAATAATTAATAAAATAAAATATGGATTAAACTTTGATCTAAATGATTTTTTAGAACAAATACAATATATAAAAAATATAGGTGGAATTAAAAGTATTATAGATAAATTACCTTTTTTAAAAAATAAAAAAAAATTTAATGAAAAACAATTTTCAAATATTAAAAATATTATAAATTCTATGAATAAAAGAGAAAGATCAAAACCTAATATTATTAATTGTTCTAGAATAAGAAGAATTTCTTTAGGTTCTGGAACAACAGAAAAAGATGTTATAAATGTAATTGATCAATTTAATTATATGAATAATATGATGAAAAAAATTAAAGGAAATAATATAAAAGAAATATTTAAAAATTTAAAAAATATATTACCAAATAATATAAAAAATTTATTTTAACAATTATTAAATTATTTTAGAGGAAATTTAATGGTAATTATAAGATTAATTCGTCAAGGAAAAAAAAAAATACCTTTTTATCAAATAGTAGTATCAGATAATAGATTTCCTTGTTACGGGCGTTTTATAGAAAAAATAGGTTTTTTTTATCCTTTAAATAATAATAAAGAAAATTTTAAAATTAATATGTTTCGTTTAAATTTTTGGATTAAAAATGGTGCAAAAATTTCTAAACGTATTTATCATTTATTAAAAATATATAAAAATAAAAACAATGTAATATATTAAAATATGTTAATAAATAATTATGAAATAATAGGTAAATTAGGAAAATTTTATGGCATTAAAGGATATTTAAAGTTATTTACTTTTACTAATATCAAAAAACAAATTTTTAGTTATATACCATGGTATATTAATATATTAAATAAAATTAAATATTTTTATATTAATTTTTGGAAATATAAAAATAAAAATTTTTTAGTTAAATTATATAACATAAATAATATTAATAATTCATGTATTTTAACTAATTATAAAATTATTATACATAATATACAATTTCCAAAATTAATAAATAATGAAATATATTATTTTAATTTAATAAATTGTAAAGTTTATAATTTAAATTTATCTTATTTAGGAATAATAATTAACAATATTAAAAAATGTATAAATTGTCCAATAATAATTTTATTAAATAAAAAAAAAAAATTATTATTTATTTCTATTAAAAATAATAATTTATTAAATATAAACTTACAACAAAAAAAAATTATATTAAATATAAATAATATAAAAAAATAATAATTAAAAATAATTTTATATGAAAAAAAAATTTATATTAAAATTTGAAAAATCTAAAATAAATAAAAAAATACCGTATTTTCGTTCTGGAGATATTGTTGAAGTTCAAATTAAAATTAAAGAAAATGAAAATATTAGATTACAATCTTTTGAGGGGATAGTTATTTCAAAAAGAAAAAATGGAATAAATTCTAATTTTACTGTACGTAAAATTTCTTATAATGAAGGAATAGAAAGAGTTTTTCCAATTTATTCACCTATAATTCATAAAATTATTGTTAAAAAACATAATTTATTTAAAAAATCAAAATTATATTATATAAGAAAATCTTTTGGAAAAAATTTAAACTTAAAAAAAAAAAATATATATTAAAAATAATTTTTAATATTTAAAAACTAAAAAAAAATTAATTAAAATTTTATTTTAAAAATTTAATTTTGTAATTAATTTATATAAATAAGAAAAATTATGAAAAAAAATAAAAATTTTAGAATTTTAAGTCAAAAATCTTTAATTTCTCCTAAAAAATTAAAAAAAATATTTCCATTAAATAAATGTTTAAAAAATCAAGTTAAAAATTCTCGTAAAATTATTTCTAATATTATTAAAAAAAAAGATAAAAGATTATTATTAGTATGTGGACCATGTTCTATACATGATATTGAATCTACTTTAGATTATGCTTATAGATTAAAATCTATTGCAAAAATATTAGAAGATAAATTATATATTATTATGCGTGTTTATTTTGAAAAACCTAGAACAACTACTGGTTGGAAAGGTTTAATTAATGATCCTTATATGGATAATTCTTTTAATATGGGTTCAGGTTTATATATTGCACGTAAATTATTAATTAATTTATTAAGTTTAAATATTCCTTTAGCAACAGAAGTTTTAGATTTAAATAATCCTCAATATATAGGAGATTTATTTAGTTGGGCAGCTATTGGTGCTAGAACTACAGAATCACAAATACATAGAGAAATTGCTTCTGGTTTATCAATGCCTGTAGGTTTTAAAAATGGTACTGATGGAAATTTAGAAACAGCAATTAATGCAATATGTGCATCTAAAATACCACATAGATTTGTTGGTATTAATCAATTAGGTAAAGTTTGTATATTACAAACTAAAGGTAATAAAGATGTTCATATAATTTTACGTGGAGGTAAATTACCTAATTATTATAATAATGAAATAATAAAATGTGAAAAACAAATGTTAAAATCAAATTTAATACCATCTTTAGTAATAGATTGTAGTCATGGTAATTCTAATAAAGATTTTAATTTACAACCAGAAGTTGCTAAAAATATTATTAAACAAATTAAATATAAAAATAATTCTATTATAGGATTAATGTTAGAAAGTAATATTAATGAAGGACAACAAATTTTAACTAAAGACATTAATAAAATTAAATATGGTATTTCTGTAACAGATGCATGTTTAAATTGGAAAACTACTGAAAATTTATTATGTAATATTTATAAATCATTAATTAATTAATTATTTAAAAGGAATAAATTTAATTATTATGGTATCTGAAATTTTATCTTTAAGAAATAAAATAGATATTATAGATAAAAATATTATAAATTTATTATCTAAAAGATTAAATTTAGTATCTAAAGTTGGTTTAATTAAAAGTAAATATGGAATACCAATACATGTTCCTAAAAGAGAAAAATCTATTATAAAATCTCGTTTTTTAATTGCTGACAAATTAAAAATTTCTAAAAAATTAATAAAAGATTTAATGTCAAGAATAATGTATGAATCTTATCTAAAAGAATATTCTCATGGTTTTAAAAAAGTTAATTGTAATATTAAATGTATAATTATTATTAGTGATAATAATTATACTGGTATTTTATTTAAAAAAATGCTTCAACTTTCAAAATATAATGTTTATCTATTTAAACCTAAAGAAATAAATAAAATAAATATTATTAAATATAAAATAGATATGATTATTATTAGTATATCTAATGAATCTTTGAAAAAAATTATGTTATTTATATTAAAATTATCTAAAAATTGTATTTTAGTTAATTTAAATGTAATTTCATATAAATATTTAAAACTTATTCTTTATATTCATAAAGGACCTGTTTTATTATTACAACCAAAATTTAATTCACAAACTTATAATTTAACTAAAAAAAAAATATATTATTGTAATGGTAGAAATTTTAAATATTATAAATGGTTTTTAAAACAAATGAAAATTTGGGGATTAAACATTATATGTATAAAAAATTTAAATTTTAATAATGACGAAATTTTTATTAATTTTTTAAAAATTTTTATTAATTTTTTATATGGATTAAATAAAATTAAAAAAAAAAATAAATCAAATAATCCACTATTATTTAATAATTTTAATTTAAAAGATACAATTTTATTTTTTAAAAATAATCCTAATTTTTATATAGATAATATTATATTTAATAAAAAAAATATAATATTATTTATTGAATCATATTGTAATAAATTTAAAAAATTTATTTATTCAATAAAAAATAATCAAAAAATTTTTTTAAAAAAATTTAACAAAATAAATAAATTATTTTTATAATAATTTAAAATTTTTTTTATTTATTTTATAATATCCTATAAATTTTATATAATTAGATTTTTTTTTTATTTTATCTAAAATTTTTTTAAATTTAATAAAATTAAAATTGTTTTTAAAGTTTATATATAATACTTCTTGTGATTTAAAATTCTTAAATATTCTATATTCTAATTTATTTATTATAATATTATTTTTATTAAATAATATTATAATATTTATAATTTTATTATTATTTTTATTAAAATTAATAATTAAAATTATAAATTTATAATCAAAATTTTTAGTTATCAAATTTTTATTTGATAATAAAATAAATTTTGTAATATTATTATAGTTATTAATATTTTTTCTTAATATAAATAAATTATATAATTTTGCTCCATTTTTACTACCTATAGCAGCTACTGAAAAAGAATTAATTTTTGAAATTATTTTCATAGCTGTAGAAGTACTATTAGTATTTATAAGATTTAATTTAGAAAATTTTTTTATAAAATTACTACATTGTTGAAATGGTTGTGAATGGCTATATAAAAAAATAATTTTATTAATATTATTTTTTTTTGAAGAAAGTAAACAATGATTTATTTTCATATTAAATTCTTTTAAAATATATAATTTAGAATTTATTAGTAAATCATATATTTCATATATAGATCCTGAATTAGTATTTTCTATAGGTAGTAAAGCAAAACTTTTATTTATATTTTCAGTTTTTATTATAATTTCTTTAAAATTATAACATAATTTTAATACATTATTTTTATATTTATTTTTTATATATTTAATATATGCTATATTTGAATAAGATCCTTTTGGGCCTAATAAAAAAAAATTTAATATTTTTGATTTATTATATTTTTTTTTGAATTTATTAACTATATTTTTTTTTTTATAATTTTTTTTATATTTTTTAAAATAAAAATATAAAATATAAAAAAAATATATAAAATAATATTTAAATTTTTTATATAAAATTTTTAAAAAAAACATAATATTTTAACCTTATTTATAAAAAAATATATTACTTTAATATAACTAATATATTATTTTATAATGTAATTATTATATATAAATTATGAAAACAAAAATTATAAAAATAAAATTATCTATTTTAAAGATTAAAAAAAGATTAGATTATGTTTTATCAAAAATATTATCAAAATTTTCAAGATCATATATAAAATATTTAATTATTAATAAAAAAGTTAAACTAAATAATAATATTGTTAATAAACCTAATACTTATGTTTCAAGTTATGATAAAATAAAAATTTTTTTTATTATAATTATAATAAATATTTATTTCCAGAAAATATAAAATTAAAAATTTTATATAAAGATAAAGATATAATAATAATTGATAAACAAAAAAATTTAGTTGTACATCCAGGTTTTGGTAATTTAAGTAAAACGATGTTTAATGCTATTTTATATCATTTTCCTGATAACGCTTCTTTAGAAAAAGCTGGTTTAATACATCGATTAGATAAAGATACAACAGGTTTAATAATAATTGCTAGAAATATGCTTTCTATGTTTTTTTTAAAAAAAGAAATAAAATTTAAAAAAATAATTAAAAAATATGAAGCTATTGTAATAGGAAATATAAAAAAAAATAATATTATTAATAAACCTATTTTAAGAGATAAAATTATAAAAAATAAAATGTCAATTAATAAAAATGGAAAAATTGCTATTACAAAATATAAAATTTTAGAAAAATTTAATAATTATACTCATATTATAATAAATTTAAAAACCGGTCGTACTCATCAAATACGTATACATATGGCTAGTTGTAATTATCCATTATTAGGTGATAAATTATATAACAAAAAAAAAAAAAAATATTATAAAAATATGAAAAAAATATATAAAAAAAAAATTAAAAAAATTATTAATTTTCCTAGACCAGCTTTACATTCTACTATAATAAAATTTAAACATCCTAATAAAAAAAAAAATATTAAAATAACATCTAAATTACCAAAAGATATGTCTATTATAATAAATTTATTAAAAAAAATGTAAAATATTTTTAAATATATAAAAATTAATAAAACAACAAAATTAAAATTATTATTAATTATATTAATTTTATTAATACTTATTGACTATAATATATAATACTATATAATTATATATTACTTTAATTTTAATATTAAAGTAATAAATTATTTGTCTTCTTCGTCTAGAGGTCTAGGACATCGCCCTTTCACGGCGGTAACAGGGGTTCAAATCCCCTAGGAGACAAAATATTTATTTTATAAAAAAAATAAAAATTATTGATATGTTATATATTTAAAATAATGGAGCTGGCGGGATTCGAACCCGCGTCCGAAATATATTACACTAAGGTACTACATATTTAGTTAGTCTTTATTTTTTTTTCTAAATTATAACGGAACTAACTCGTTATTAATAGAAATATCCTATAATATTTAACAATTTATCATTAGGAAATTAATAAAATGTGATCTCTTATAAAAAAATATTTTTGTTTTGTAAGAGAACAAAATCAAAAAAAATTATATGAATATTTTAAGCTGCTAAAGCATAGCTATTATTTTTTTCATTTATATTTTTTAGGTTTTTAACGAGGCAACCTTCCTCGATATGCACCTTAAGTTTTATAAATTTCGTCAAATCCAAAACAGCCCCTATTTTTATTAATTTTTATTTATATTTTTTAAATATCTTAATTTATCTATTTTCCATTTATTTTTTTTTAAAAATTCTCTTTTATCATATTTTTTTTTTCCTTTTACAATTCCTATTTTAATTTTACATAAATGATTTTTCAAAAATATAGATAAAACTACAGCAGTATAACCTTTAATGTTTATATCACTATTAATTTTTTTTATTTCTTTTTTATTTAATAAAAGTTTATATTTTTTATCAAAATTATATTTTATATTATTATAAAAATTAGATTGTATATTAAGTCCTTTTAAAAAAATTTCATAATTTTTTATAAATATATAACTGTTATTTAAACTAATATTTTTAGATCTAATAGATTTAATTTCCCAACCTTTAAGGATAATTCCTGCATCAAAATAGTAATTTACTATAAAATTATAATTAACATTTTTATTATTTAAAATATTAATAATATTATTTTTCATATAATTAAATTTTAATATATAACATATAATATTAATAATTATATGTTATATATAAATAAAAGATTAATCAATGTCTTATATATTTATAAAAATAATATATGCTTTATCTAGAAAACAATATATTTTTAATATTAAAACAAAAAATGGAAATAACATAAATTATATACTAAAAAATTACAATTTATATAATAAAATACCAAAAATTAAAATTAAAAAAAATAATATAGGAATATATGGAAAAATAGTTAATAAAAATTATATATTAAAAAATGGAGATCAAATTGAAATATATAGAGATTTATTAAAAGATCCTCGTGAAATTTTAAGAAAAAGAGCAAAATTGTTTAAAAATAAAAAAATATAAATAAAAAATATATTAAAAATATAAATAAAAAAATAATTTATTAAAAAAAATTATATAATATTTATTAAATATAGGTATTAAATGCGTCAAATTATATTAGATACAGAAACGACAGGAATAAATAAAAATGGTAAATTATATAAAGGACATAGAATAATTGAAATAGGAGCTATAGAAATAATAAATCGTAAAATAACAGGAAATAATTTTCATACATATATTAATCCTGAAAGAAAAATAGAAATAGAAGCATTTAAAATACATGGTATTTCAAATAGTTTTTTAAAAAATAAACCTTTATTTAAAGATATTTATCATTTATTTTTAAAGTATATTTTAAATTCAGAATTAATAATACATAATGCTATTTTTGATATTCAATTTTTAGAAAACGAATTATATTTATTGTCTAATAAATATAGAAAAATATCAGATATATGTAATATTATAGATAGTTTAAATATAGCAAGAAAATTATTTCCTGGAAAAAAAAATAATTTAGACATTCTTTCAAAAAGGTTTAACATTAAAATTAAAAGAAAAAAACATAGCGCTTTAAATGATGCTTTAATTTTATCAAAAATATATTTATATATGACAAGAGGTCAAACATCATTAAATTTATTAATAGATAATAAAAAAAAAATGATAATTAACAATAAAAAAAAAATAAATAAATTAAAAATAATATATGCTAATAAACAAGAAATTTTACAACATGAAAAATATTTAAAATTAATAAATAAAAAGTTATTATAAAAATTATATTAATTAATAAAAAAAATATTGACTTATATATATATTTGTGTATATATATAATATATATATTATAATGGTGCGGTAGTTCAGTTGGTTAGAATATCGGCTTGTCACGCCGAGGGTCACGGGTTCGAATCCCGTCCGCACCGTTAATATAATTAATGTTCAGAAATAGGGGGAATATAAGATATTCCAGTTTCCCATGGTTGTTCTATCCATACATTTTGAGGTACATCTACTATATAATCATCAACATATTTTTTTCCTTTAGGTTTAGCAAATATAGTTACAAATTTGGATTTAGGATATAAAGGTCTAATTAATTGAGCTGTCTTACCTGTATTAACTAAATCATCTATTAATATAAAATTATTTCCTTTTATCTTAGGTTTTTTTATTATATTAATTTTTTCTATAGAATTTTTAATATTATAATTAGAAATACAAATAGTATCTATATACATTAAATTTAATTCTCTAGCGACCATAGCAGATAAAATTAAACCACCTTTATTAATTGCTAAAATTCCTTTCCATTGAGATGATGGTAATAATCTATAAGATAATTGACGTGCATGAATTTGTATCATATACCAAGTAATTACATATTTATCTTTCATTATATTCCTAATTTTAATATTTAATATTTTTATTTTAATATATTAATAATTTTAAATTATATGTAATTATTTAAAATTTATCTGCTACGAAAAATTATACGTCCTTTATTTTTATCATATTTATTAATTTCTACAGTAACTTTATCTCCTGTTAAAATACGTATATAATTTTTTCTTATTTTTCCAGAAACATGAGCTAATATTATTTTACCATTTTCTAATTTTACTTTAAACGTAGTATTTGGTAGTGTTTCTACTATAACTCCTTGTGATTCTTTAAAATTGTTTTGATACATATTTTACCCTTTTTTTAAAAAAATAAATTTTAAATTTATTTTTTTTTTATACTATTAATATATTTAATTGCATCAATTGCAGACATACAACCACTTCCGGCAGCAGTAATTGCTTGTTTATAATTTTTATCAATAACATCTCCTGCAGCAAAAACTCCTGGTATACTAGTTTGTGTACTATATATTTTATTTTTTTTAATATAAATATAATTATTTTTTAATTTTAATTGATTTTTAAATAAATAAGTATTTGGTTTATGTCCTATAGAAATAAAAACCCCAGATACTTTTATTTTTTTAATAATTTTTTTATTTTTATTATAACAAATATTTATACTTTTAATATTTTTATCGTTTCCTATAATTTCTTTTAAAAAAAAATCAGTATGTATAATTACTTTATTATCAATAATTTTATTTTTTAATTGATTTAAAAGTATTTTTTCAGCTTTAAATATATTATTACGATGTATAATATGAATTTTTTTTACTATATTTGATAAATATAACGCTTCTTCTATAGCTTTATTACCACCACCTACAATTGCTACTGTTTTATTACGATAAAAATAACCATCACAAGTAGCACAAGTAGATAAACCTTTTCCTTTAAATTTTTCTTCTGATTTTATTTCTAAATATTTAGGAGATGATCCTGTAGAAATAATTAATGAATCAGAATAATATTCATTATAATCACCTATTAATCTAAAAGGGTAATTTTTTAAATCTACTTTATATATATTATCAAATATAATATTAGTATTGAATTTTTTAGCATGTATATACATACGATTCATTAAATCATTACCTGTAATATTTTTATAATCTCCTGGCCAATTTTCTATTTTTAAAGTTTTAGTTAATTGACCACCTTTTTCTAATCCAGTAATAAGTATTGGATATAAATTAGCTCTTGATGCATATATAGCAGCTGTATAACCAGCTGGTCCTGATCCTAAAATAATTAATTTAGTTTTTATCATTTTGTTTTAAAAAAAATATAATTTTATTTTAAATTATTAAAATTTTAAAATAAATACTTTATAAAAATTAATTTAAATTTTATTTATAAAAAAAGAAAAATATATGATTGATATAAATTTAATTAATAATAATTTAATATATATTGTAAAAAATTTAATAAAAAAAAATTTTTATTTTAAAACATCAAAATTTTTATATTTAGAAAAAAAAAGAAAAATTATTCAAATAAAAACAGAAAAATTATTATTTAATCGTAATAAAAATTCAAAATTAATAAATAAAATAATAAAAAACAAAAATATTAAAAAAAATATTAATATAAATAATAAATTAAATATAAAAAAAAAAATATTAAAAAAAATAAAAAATAAAATTATTAATTTTATTAATAATATTCCTAATATTATTAGTAATGATATTATATATGGAAAAAATAATAAAAATAATAAAAAAATATTATATTGGGGAAAAAAAAAAAAATTTTTATTTCCTATTTTAGATCATCTAAAACTTTGTAAAAAAAATAATAATATAGATTTAAAATCTGCTATTAAAATAACAGGTTCTAGGTTTGCTATTTTAAAAGGAAATATAGCAAAATTACACAGATCTTTAGGTCAATTTATGATTGATACTCATATTAAAAAACATGGATATTTAGAAATAAATGTTCCTTATTTAGTAAATGATAAAAGTTTATATGGAACTGGACAATTACCTAAATTTGATCATGATTTATTTCATATTAAAAACAATAATTTTAATTGTTTTAACAAAAAAAATAATTATTATCTTATTCCTACTTCTGAAGTTCCTTTAACAAATTTATTTCGTAATAATATTATAAAAGAAAAAAAATTACCAATTAAAATGGTTTCACATACACCTTGTTTTAGACAAGAATCTAATTCATATGGAAAAAATATTTATGGTTTAACGAGAATGCATCAATTTGATAAAGTTGAAATAATACAAATAGTAAAACCTAAATATTCAGTATTATCTTTAGAAAAAATAACTGAACATGCTGAAAATATATTAAAAATGTTAGATTTACCATATAGAAAAATTTTATTATGTACTGGAGATACAAGTTTCGGTTCATATAAATCTTATGATTTGGAAGTTTGGTTACCTTCTAAAAATAAATATTTAGAAGTTTCTTCTTGCTCACATATGTTAGATTTTCAAACAAGAAGAATGAAAACAAGATATAAAAAAAAAATTAATAAAAATATAAAATTATTACATACTTTAAATGGTTCTGGTTTAGCAGTTGGAAGAACATTAATAGCTATTTTAGAAAATTATCAAAAACATAATGGTAAAATAATTGTACCAAAAGTTTTAACTCCTTATATGAATAATATAAAATACATATAATTAAAAAATATTTTTAATATTTTAATAATAAAATTGAATTTAAATAAATGAAAATTTAATATCTTAATTAATAAAATTGGTATTTTGTAAATGAAGATAATACATAATTTTAGTGCAGGTCCTGCAATTTTACCTAAAAGTGTTTTAAAACAAGCAAAAAAAGAATTAAATTATGGTATAAAATATGGTATTTCAATACTTGAAATAAGTCATCGTAGTAAAGAATTTATTAAAATTGCAGAAGAATCTGAAAAAAATTTAAGAAAATTATTAAAAATACCTAAAAATTATAAAGTTTTATTTTGTCAAGGAGGAGCTCGTACACAGTTTTCTGCAATACCTTTAAATATAATAAATAAAAAAAATATTAAAGCGGATTATATAAATAGTGGTTATTGGTCTTATAGTGCTATAAAAGAAGCAAAAAAATATTGTATTCCTAATATAATACCAGTAAAATATTTTATTAACAATAAAATTTCAATTTTACCAATGAAAAAATGGAAAATAAATAATAATTCTAAATATATTCATTATTGTCCAAATGAAACTATTGAAGGAATATCAATAAAAGAAGAACCTAATTTTAAAAATAAAATAATAATAGCTGATTTTTCTTCTATTATATTATCATATCCTATAAATATAAAAAAATATGATATTATTTATGCTAGTGCACAAAAAAATTTAGGCTTATCTGGAATAACTTTAATAATTATTAAAAAAAGTATTATAAATAAAAAAAATAAATATATACCATCAACATTAAATTATAAAATAATATCTTCTAATAAATCTATGTTTAATACACCTTCAATTTTTTCTTGGTATTTATCAAGTTTAGTACTTAATTGGATAAAAAATAATGGTGGAGTAAAAAAAATATATAAAATTAATAAACAAAAATCAAATATAATTTATAATATTATTGATTCTAATAATTTTTATATTAACAATATAAATTTTAAAAATCGATCTATAGTAAATATTACATTTAAATTAAAAAATAAATATTTAAATAATTTATTTATAAAAGAATCATATGAAGCTGGTTTAATGTTTTTAAAAGGTCATTATATTTTTGGGGGAATAAGATCATCTATATATAACGCAATGTCTTTTAAAAGTGTAAAAAAATTAGCTGATTTTATGATATATTTTTCAAATCGTTATAGTTAAATTTATAAATAAGGAATTATATGAATAAAATTTTAACAATTAATCCAATAAAAAAAATTAACGGTTTTATATATTTACCTGGATCAAAAAGTATTTCTAATAGAGTATTATTATTATCAGCAATGACTAAAGGTAAAACCAATTTAATTAATTTATTAAAAAGTGATGATACAGAATATATGATTAATGCTCTTAAAGTTATAGGGGTAAAAATAGTAAATACTATAAATAATAATTATGAAATTATAAGTAAAGGGGTATCAATTTTTAATAATATTAAAAAAAATATTTTTTTAGGAAATGCTGGTACAGCTATGCGTTCTTTAACTGCATCATTTTGTTTAGGTTTAAATGATATAATATTAACTGGTGAAAATAGAATGAAAAATAGACCTATAAATCATTTAATAGATTCTTTAATACAAGGGGGTGCAAGTATTAAATATTTAGAAAAAAAAAATTTTCCTCCTTTACATATTAAAGGTGGTTATAAAGGTGGTAATATTTATATTAAAGGTAATATTTCTAGTCAGTTTTTAACTTCTTTATTGATAATATCTCCATTAGTAAAAAATGATACAAAAATTATCATTAAAAATAAAATTGTATCTAAACCATATATTAAAATGACATTAAGTTTAATGAAAATATTTGGTATTTGTATTAAATTTAAAAATAATGTTTTTTTTATAAAAGGAAATCAAAAATATATTTCTCCTAAAAAATATTTAATTGAAGGTGATGCTTCATCAGCTTCTTATTTTTTAGCAGCTTCTGCTGTAAAAAATTTTTCTATTTCTTTATATGGAATAAATATTAAAAATAGTATTCAAGGAGATTCAAAATTTATATATATTTTAAAAAAAATGGGCGCATTAATTTATAACAATAAAAATTTTATTTATTGTAAAAAAAATAAATTAAAAGGTATTAATTTAGATATGAATAATATGCCTGACGCGGCGATGACTATAGCTATAGTATCATTATTTGCTAAAGGAGCTACAACTATTTATAACATATATAATTGGAGAGTTAAAGAAACAGATAGATTATATGCTATGTCTAAAGAATTACGTAAAATTGGTGCTATAATAGAAGAAGGTAATAACTATTTACGTATAATTCCTCCTAAAATAATTAAATCATCAGTTATAGAAACATATAACGATCATAGAATTGCAATGTGTTTTTCTTTAATATCTTTATTTAATAAAAAAATAAAAATCATTAACCCTAAATGTGTAAATAAAACTTTTCCTAAATATTTTATAGAATTTGCAAAAATTAGTAATTTTTAATTATAAAATAAAAAAAAATTATAAATCTTAACTAATATAAGGATAATAATATTTTTAAAGAAAAAGTTCCAGTAATTGTTATAGATGGTCCTAGTAGTACAGGTAAAAGTACTATGTGTCAAAAAATTGCTTTAAAATTAAAATGGAATGTTTTAAATTCTGGAGCGTTGTATAGATTATTAGCATTTTTTTTAAACGGAAATAAAAACTTTTATAATCTAAATTATATTAAATTTATAGTATCAAATTTAAATGTAAAATTTGTTTATTCTCCTAAATATAATGAAATGAGAACTACATTACATGGAGTAGATGTTTCAAATATACTTCAAGAATTAAATATAGGAGGATCTGCTTCTTATATATCTTCTTTTTATGTTGTAAGAAGATATTTAGTGCAAAAACAACATCAATTTTGTAAATTACCAGGATTAGTAGCTGATGGACGAGATATGGGGACTGTAGTTTTTCCTGATGCAAATGTTAAATTTTTTTTATATTCTGATATATATAAAAGAACTTATTGTCGTTTATTGCAATTAAAAAAAAAAAACCCTAATGTTAATTTTAAGGGTGTATTAAAAGATTTAAAAAAAAGAGATAAAAGAGATACAGAAAGAGAAGTATCACACTTAGAACCAGCTCTAGATTCTATTAAAATAGATAGTACTGATATAGATTCAGAAGAGTTATTTGATATAATAATGAAAAATATATATAAAAAAATTGATATAAAAAAAATATAAAATTTAAATAACTTTATATTATAAAAATATATGATATAAATTATAAATTTATAACTAAATATAAAATAATTAAAATGAATAATTTTTTTGATACGTTATTTAATAAATATATAAAGAAGAGAAGCATAAAAATTGGATCAATTATAAAAGGAAAAGTATATAATATTGGTAATGAAAATGTTATAATTGATGCTGGATTAAAATCAGAATCTTATATTTCTATAAATGAATTTAGAAATTCAAATGGTGATATTGAAGTTAAAAATGGAGATTTAATAGATGTAATTTTAGAATCTATAGAAGATGGTTATGGGGTAACAATTCTTTCTAGGGAAAAAGCAAAAAAATATAATTCATGGTTATTTTTAGAAAAAGCTAAAAAAAATAATATAATAATTAAAGGTATCATTAATGGTAAAGTTAAAGGAGGTTTTACTGTAGATATAAATGGAATACAAGCTTTTTTACCAGGATCTTTAATTGATATAAAACCATTTAAAGATTCTTCTTTTTTAGAAGGTATGCATTTATCATTAAAAGTTGTTAAAATAGATAAAAGAAGAAATAATATTGTTGTATCACGTAAATCTGTAATAGAATATAATAAAAGAATAAAAAAAAAAAAATCTTTATCTAAAATTTCAGAAGGAAAAGAAATAGTTGGAATTATTAAAAATATAACAGAATATGGTGCTTTTATAGATTTAGGAAGTGTAGATGGATTATTACATATTACTGATATTTCTTGGAAAAGAATAAATCATCCTAATGATATTTTAAATCCTGGAGAATACATAAAACTAAAAATATTAAAATTTGATAAAATTAATCTTAAAATGTCTTTGGGGTTAAAACAATTAATATCTGATCCTTGGAAAAAAATTGATGAAAAATATCCTAAAAGAACTAAAACTTTAGGTAAAGTAACTAATATAACAGAATATGGTTGTTTTATAGAAATAGAAGATGGAATAGAAGGATTAGTACATAATTCTGAAATAGATTGGGTTAATAAAAATGTAAATATATCAAAAATATTAAAATTAAATGATAAAGTAGAAGTAATGATATTAAATATAGATCATCCATGTAAAAGAATATCTTTAGGTATTAAACAATGTAAAATAAATCCTTGGTATAAATTTTCTAAAAAATATAAATTTGGTGATAAAGTTAAAGGATATATTAAATCGATTACATCTTTTGGTATATTTGTATCTTTAGAAGATAAGCTTGATGGTTTAATACATATATCTGATATATCATGGAAAACTAAAAATTTAGAAATTTTTAAAAAATATAAAAAAGGTAATAAAATATTATCTGTATTATTAAATGTTAATATTAAAAAAGAAAGGATTTCTTTAGGAATAAAACAACTTAAAAACAATCCAATTATTATGTATATGTCTTTAAATAAAAAAAATAAAATAGTAAAAGGTAAAATAATAAGAATAGATAATATTGGAATATTATTAGAATTAAAAAAAAATGTAAATAGTTATATTAAACGTTCTTTAATTACAAATAAAAAATTTTATGAAGAAAATATTTATTATAAAAATATTTTAAAATTAAGATTATTAGGTATTGATTATAAAAATCAAATGATAAGAACATATATAATTGAAAAATAATTTTTTTTAAAAATAAGCACTTTTTGGAGTTCTAGGAAAAGGTATTAAATCTTTTATATTTTTAATTCCAGTTATATAAGAAATTAATCTTTCAAAACCTAAACCAAAACCAGAGTGAGGAACAGTACCATATTTTCTTAAATCTCTATACCACCAATAATCTTTTTTTTTAAAATTCATTTCTTTTAATTTTAAATCTAATATATTTAATCTTTCTTCTCTTTGTGAACCACCTATTATTTCTCCTACATTAGGAAACAATATATCCATAGCGGCAACTGTTTTATTATCATCATTTAATCTCATATAAAATGCTTTTATTTTTTTAGGATAATTATTTATAATAATTGGACAATTAAAATAATTATTAGTTAAATAAATTTCATGTTCTTTATAAATTTCTGAACCCCAAAATATTTTTCTATTAAATAATTTATTTTTTTTATATAAAATTTCTATAGCTTCACTATAATTTATTTTAATAAATTCAGAATTAATATCTTTTTTTAATTTTTTGACAATGTTACAATTAATATTGTTTGACAAAAAATTAATATCACTGTCACATTTTTCTATTACTTTTTTAAATAAATGTTTTATTAATTTTTCTGATATAATATTAATATTTTTTAAATTAGAAAAAGATTTTTCTAATTCTAACATCCAAAATTCAGATAAATGTTTTCTAGTATTAGAATTTTCAGCTCTAAAAGTTGGTCCAAATGTATATACTTTAGATAAAGCACAAGCATATGTTTCTAAATGTAATTGTCCTGAAACAGTTAAAAATGCTTTTTTTTGAAAAAAATTATTTTTATTATCTTTTTTAGTATTAATATAAAATAAATCTCCAGAACCTTCAGTATTTAAAGTTGTTATTAATGGGGTATTGATTAAATAATATCCATTATCATTTAAATAACTATGAATTTCGTATGATAAAAAATGACGTATTCTTGAAATAACACTAATTAAATTAGTTCTTGGTCTTAAATGGGCCACACTTCTTAAAAAACTATTACTATGTTTTTTTAAAGATATAGGATAAGATTCTTTTTTATAAACCCAACCTATTATTTTTATAGTATTGGCATTTATTTCATATTTTTGTTTTTTACCTATAGATAAAATTAGTTTTCCTTTTATTTCTACTGAGCAACCGGTAGTTAAATTTAATATATCATTATAATTTGATATTTTTTTTTTTGCTATAATTTGAATATTATTAATATGTGAACCATCATATACTGATAAAAAAGAAAAACCTAATTTAGAATTTCTTTTTGATTTAATCCAACCTTTTATTGTAATTAAACTATTTATTTTAATTTTATTATTCCATATATCTTTTATTGATATTTTTTTCATATATATATATATATATTTTAAATTATTAAATATAAATATTAAAAATTTTTAAATAAAATTTAATATAATATATTTTATAAATATTGATTTAATAAAAAAAATAGATTATAATAAATAATTATGGAGGGGTGGCCGAGTGGTTTAAGGCAGCGGTCTTGAAAACCGCCGATAGGAAACTATCCGAGAGTTCGAATCTCTCCTCCTCTAAAAAAAATTATTATTATATAATTAATTAATATTTCTTAATAATTCGTTTATATTTGTTTTTTTTAAAGTTTGTTGATCTACTTTTTTTACTATAACAGCACAATATAAACTATATTTATTATTTTTACTCATTAAACTTCCTGGAACTACAACTGAACCAGAAGGAACTTTTCCATAATATATAATATCTTTTTGTCTATCATAAATTTTTGTACTTTGACCAATATATACCCCCATTGAAATAACAGAACCAGATTCTATAATTACACCTTCTACTATTTCTGAACGTGCACCTATAAAACAATTATCTTCAATAATTGTAGGTTTAGATTGTAAAGGTTCTAAAACACCGCCTATTCCTACTCCTCCAGATAAATGTACATTTTTACCTATTTGAGCACAAGATCCTACAGTAACCCATGTATCTATCATAGTTCCAGTATCTATATAAGCTCCAATATTTATATATGAAGGCATTAATATTACATTTGAAGCTATAAATGAACCTTTTCTAGCTGTTGCTGGAGGAACTATTCTTATATTATCTCTTAAGAATTCATTTTTTTGATAATTTTTAAATTTTAAAGGTATTTTATCATAATAATTACTTTCCTTACCTTTAATAAATTTATTTTTATTAATTAAGAAATATAATAGTATTGCTTTTTTAATCCATTCATATGATATCCATAAATTTTTTATTTTTTCTGCAACTCTTATTTTACCTTCATTAAGCATATTTATAACTTCATTTACACTATCAATTATTACTTTATTATAACTAATATTTTTATGATTTAAAAAAGCTTTATTTATATTTTTTTTTAAAATTTCCATATTTTTCCATTTATATATTTTTATTAATATTTATATTAAATTTTATTTTTTTTAAATTTTATATTTTAATATAATCAATATTTTCATTTTTTCTTAAAGTTAATATTTCATAACTATTTTTTGTAACTAAAACAGTGTGTTCATATTGAGCTGAAAATTTTTTATCAATAGTTTTTACAGACCACCCATCTTTATCTAAATAAGTTTCAAATTTTCCAATATTTAACATTGGTTCAATAGTAAAAATCATTCCTTGTTTTAAAATAATACCATTATCATAATCTTCATAATGTAAAATTATTGGATCTTCATGAAAATTTTTACCTATTCCATGACCACAGTAATCACGAACTACAGAAAAACCTTTTTTTTCTGCATATTTTTGTATAGTTTTTCCTATTAATCCTAATCTAATACCAGGTTTTATTATTTTAATAGATATATATAAACTTTTAAGAGTTTCTTTACATAATTTTTTTATTTTTTTTTTATATTTATTACCAATTAAAAACATTTTAGATGTATCTCCATAAAAACCATTTTTATATAAAGTAACATCTATATTAACTATATCTCCTTCTTTTAATTTTTTATTATTTGGAATACCATGACATACTACATTATTAACAGATGTACATATTGATTTTAAAAAACCTTGATATCCTAAACAAGCTGAAATTGATTTTGTTTTATTTACAATAAAATTATGACATAAATAATCTATTTTTTCTGTTGTAATTCCTGGTTTAATATAATATTCAATCATTTCTAATATTTGAGAAGCTTTTTTACAAACTATTCTCATTTTATTTATATCTTCATTATTATTAATTGTTATTTTCATTATTATTTTATAATTAATTTTATTTAAATATTTAAAATTAATTAATTTTATTATTATTTAATTAATATTTTAAATTATTTAATATTATAAATTTTTATTCTAAAATAAATAAGGTTTTAATTTATGATAAAAGTTTCTATAAAAGATTTATTATTAGCTGGTGTTCATTTTGGACATCAAAAAAGTTATTGGAATCCTAATATGAAACCTTATATTTTTGGTACCAAAAATAAAATACATATTATAAATTTAGATATAACTATAAAAAAAATAAATATTGCTTTAAAAGAAATTTATAAATTATCAACTAATAAATGTAAAATATTATTTATAGGAACTAAAAAATCTGTAAAAAATATAATAAAAAAAACAGCAATAAAATGTAATCAGTTTTTTGTAAATCATCGTTGGTTAGGTGGTATGTTAACTAATTGGTGTACTGTTAATAAATCTATCGAGTTATTAAAAAAATTAGAAATACAATCTAATAATGGTACTTTTAATAAATTAACAAAAAAAGAAGCATTAACTAGATATAAAGAACTTAATAAATTAGAAAAAAGTATTGGTGGAATTAAAAATATGGGTAGATTACCAGATGCTATATTTGTAATAGATGCATTATATGAAAGAATAGCAATTAAAGAAGCTATAAATCTTAATATACCTATTTTTGCAATAGTGGATACAAATTCTAACCCTGATGGTATAGATTTTGTAATTCCAGGTAATGATGATTCTATAAAATCAATAAATTTATATTTAAATTTAGTTTCTAATACAATTAATTGTATAAATTATTAAAATTATTTTAATAAATTAAATAATAAGAGATAAAAAATGAATAATAATTTAAATATAAATTTAATAAAAGAATTAAGAAATAAAACTAATGCTAAAATAATAGATTGTAAAAAAGCTTTAATAAAATCTAATGGTGATATACAAAAAGCTATTTATATTATGAGAAAAGAAGGATTGATAAATATATATAAAAAATTAACTAATAAAACAATTAATGGACTTATTTTAATAAAATTAAAAAAAAAATTAGGAATAATGATTGAAATAAATTGTGAAACTGATTTTGTATCTAAAAATAATTTATTTATAAAATTTTGTAAAAAAGTAATTAATACTATTTTTGAAAAAAATATTTATGATATAAATATTATAAAAAAAAAATTTAAAAAAAATGTAGAAAGATTAATTTATACATTCGGGGAAAATATTAGAATTAATAGATTAGGTGTTTTAAAAGATGATTATGTAGATTTTTATTTACATGATAAAAGAATAGGTGTATTAGTTTCTTCATATAATATTCCAAAATTGATATTAAAAAATATAGCTATGCATATAGCAGCTAGTAAACCAGAATATATAAATATAAAAGATATACCATTAAATGTTATAAATAATGAAAAAAAAATACAATTAGAAATTTTAAATAAAAGTAAAAAAAATAAAATTTTTTTTGAAAAAATAATTAAAGGAAGAATTAAAAAATTTATTAGTAATATAGTTTTATTAGAACAAGATTTTATTTTTGAAACTTCTAAAAAAGTAAAAGAAATATTAAAAGATTATAATTCTGTAATTAAAAATTTTATTCGTTTTGAATTAGGTGATTCAATTTAAAAAATTTTTAATAATGTTAAAATTAATTATTTTTATTAAGGAATAAAATGATAAATCAAGAAATTAAAAATACTAATATTAAAATGAAACAAAGTTTTAAATCTTTTAAAAAAAGTTTTATGAAATTACAAACTGGAAGAGCTTCTGTTAATATTTTAGATAATATTATGGTTATTTATTATGATAAATTAGTTCCGTTAAAAAAAATAAGTCATATTACAGTAGAAAATTATTACACTTTAAAAATTAGTGTTTTTGATCAATCATCAAAAAATAATATAAAAAAAGCTATTGTACAATCTAATTTAGGATTAAATCCTATTGATGACAAAAATAATATACTTATAAATATACCACAATTGACAGAAGAAAGAAGAAAAAAATTTATTAAAATTGCTAAATTAAATGCAGAAAATTCACGTATATCTGTACGTAATCAAAGAAAAGATAAAAAAATATTTATTAAAAAATTGATTAAAAATAATAAAATTAATAAGGATGAAGAACATTTTTTATTAAAAGAAATACAAAATATTACTAATAAATATATAAAAAAAATTGATAATTTTTTAAAAAAAAAAGAAAAAGAATTAATGAAATTTTAATTTTTAAATTAATAAAATTTAATATAAAATATGTTATAATAAATTTAAATAATTTTTATATTATAACATATATAAAATAAAAATTAAATAATTTTTTAAATTATTTAATAATTTATATAAAATTTTTTTTAATTTAAATTATTATATAAATATGAATATATCGGATTTTGTTCATTTAAGAGTACATAGTGATTTTTCTTTGCAAGATGGATTAAATAAAGTTGATTTTTTAATACGAAAAGCAAAAAAAATGAATATGAAATCAATTGCAATTACAGATTTTACAAATATGTATGGAGTAATTAAATTTTATAATAAAGCACATTTTTATGGTATTAAACCTATTATAGGTGTAGATTTTAAAATAAAATGGAATATTTTTGGTATTAAGAATTCTAAAATAACAATATTAGCAATGAATATGATTGGATATAAAAATTTAATTAAAATTACTTCATTAGCTTATAAAAATATACATAATATAAATAATAATTTAGAAATAAATTTTAAATATTTAGTAAAATATAATCAAGGAATTATCTTATTATCTGGAGGATGTTATGGAGATATAGGACAAAGTTTATTAACAAATAATAAAAAATCATTAATTTTTTTTTTAAATTTTTATAAAAAATATTTTAATAATAATTTTTATTTAGAAATAATGAGGACTGGTCGTATTAATGAAGAATTTTATATAAATTTAGTATTAAATTTATCTATTAATAAAAAACTACCTTTAGTTGCAACCAATGAAGTTTGTTTTTTAAATAAATCAGATTTTTATATACATGAAGTTAGAGTAGCTATTTATAATAAATATAATTTAAATAATTATTATCATAAAATTTATAGTGAACAACAATATATGCGTAGTTCACAAGAAATGTGTTCAATATTTTATGATATACCTTCCGCTATACAAAATTCTGTAGAAATATCTAAACGTTGTAATGTTATATTAAATTTAAATAAAAATTTTTTACCTAAATTTCATATTACAAAATTAAGTGAAAAAAAAATATTAATTTTAAAATCTAAAAATGGATTAGAAAAAAAAATATCTAATAATTTAATTTTTAAAAAAAATAAAAGAAAAATTTTTAAAAAATATAAAAAAAGATTATTAAAAGAATTAAATATTATAAACAAATCTAAATTTTCTGGATATTTTTTAATTGTTATGGAATTTATTCAATGGGCTAAAAAGAATAAAATACCAGTTGGTCCTGGAAGAGGTTCTGGAGCTGGATCTTTGGTAGCTTATTCATTAAATATAACAAATTTAGATCCAATTAAATTTAATTTATTATTTGAAAGATTTTTAAATTTAGAAAGAATTTCCATGCCTGATTTTGATATTGATTTTTGTATGAACAAAAGAGATAAAGTAATAAAACATGTTATTAAATTATATGGAAAAAATAAAGTAGCTCAAATTATTACTTTTGGAACTATGACTGCTAAAGCAGTTATTAGAGATGTAGGTAGAGCTTTAGGTAATTCATATAGATTTGTTGATAGAATAGCAAAATTGATACCTATGAATCAAGGGATTAGTTTAAAAAAATCTTTTAAAAAATCAAAAAAATTATTAGAAATATATGAATATAATGATGAAGCAAGAATTTTAATAAATATAGCTATAAAATTAGAAGGTGTAATAAAAAATGTTGGTAAACATGCAGGAGGAATAGTAATATCTCCAAGTAAAATTACTAATTTTGTTCCATTATATTGTGATCATAAAAGTAATAATTTAATTACTCAATTTGATAAATATGATATAGAAAAAATAGGTTTAATAAAATTTGATTTTTTAGGATTACGTACATTAACAACTATAAATTCTACAATAAAATTTATTAATAAAAAAAATAAAAAATATAATAATAATATTATTAATATTAATAATATTTCTTTATCTGATAAAAAAGTATTTTTAAAATTACAAGAAATAAATACAACTTCTATTTTTCAATTAGAATCATATGGTATGAGAGAATTAATTTATAAATTAAAACCAGATTGTTTTGAAGATATTATAGCTTTAATATCTTTATTTAGACCTGGACCATTACAATCAGGAATGGTAGAAAATTTTATAAACAGAAAACATGGTAAAGAAATTATTTATTATCCTAATATAAAATGGCAACATATAAGTTTAAAAAAAATATTAAAATCTACTTATGGGATAATTTTATATCAAGAACAAATAATGGAAATTGCAAAAAAAATAGCTAATTATACTTTGGGTGACGCTGATATATTATGTAGATCTATGAGTAAAAAAAATTTTTATGAAATGAAAAAACAAAAAAAATTTTTTGAATTAAAAGCTATTAAAAATGGTATTAATAAAAAATTAGCCATTAATATATTTAATTTAATATCAAAATTTGCAGGTTATGGTTTTAATAAATCACATTCTACTTCATATGCGTTATTATCTTATCAAACGTTATGGTTAAAAACTTATTATCCTGCAGAGTTTATGTTGTCAGTTATGAATTCTGATATAGATAATATTGAAAAAATTGTTAAATTAATTTATGAATGTTATAATATTAATTTAAAAATTATTCCTCCTAATATAAATTATAGTGTTTATAAATTTAGTATTAATAAAAATGGTGATATTATATATGGTATGGGTGCTATTAAAGGAATACAAAAAAAATTAATTAATAATATTATTTTATCTAGAAAAAAATTTGGTAAATTTATAAATTTATATGATTTATGTTTAAAAGCAAATATAAAAAAAAAACATATTAAAATTATAGAAAAAATTATTAAATCTGGATCTTTGGATTCATTTAATATTAAACGTGAAATATTAATTAATTTATTATCTAATACGATTAAATCTTCAGAACAATATCACTATAATAAAAAAATTGGTCAATTACAAATTTTTCAAAAAGATAATAATATTATTAAAATAAATAAAATTTTAAAAAAAAATATTAAATATTTTAAATATTGGAATAATAGTTTAAAATTAGAAAATGAAAAAAAAACTTTAGGTTTGTATATTACTGATCATCCTATTAATAAATATAATAATATTTTAAAAAAATATATAAATTATAATATAAAAGAAATATTAAATATTAAATATAATAAAGAAAAAATTATGATTTCTGGATTAATAACTTCTGTTAATTTTATAAATACTAATAAAAATGTAAATATATGTAAATGTATTTTAGATGATTGTTATAGTCAATTAGAAGTAATATTTTTTTCAAATATATTTAAAAAATATGTTAATATTATATCTAAAAATATTATTGTAATTATTAAAGGTTTAATACAATATGATGTTTTTAAAAATAAAAATAAATTAATAGCATATAATTTAATACATATTAATAATTTAGAAAAATATAAATTATTTTCTATAAATTTATATTTTATGGAATATCATATTAACAATATTTTTATTAAAAAAATATACAAATTATTAAATTTATATTCAAATGGTTATATAAAAATTATTTTTTTTTATAAAAAAAATAAAAAAATTAAAAAATTATTTTGTAATAATTATATTTATGTTAAATATAATTTAAATTTTATTAAAAAAATAAATTTATTATTTGGATTAAATAAAATAAAATTAAATTCTATTTATAAAAAGTAAAATAATTTAATTATTATTATTTTATTTAAACATTAAAATTATGTTATAATAATTTTAATTTTTATTATAATAAAAAATATGTTAAAATTTAAATTTATAAAAAATATAATTTATAATTATAATAAAATATTAATTGCATATAGCGGTGGTTTAGATTCAACTTTTTTACTTTATAATTTTATTATTTTTCGTAAATATTTTAATATTAATATTAGAGCAATTTATATCAATCATAAATTAAATTTTAATTCTAATATTTGGATTAATCATTGTAAAGAACAATGTTATATTTGGAAAGTTCCTTTAATAATAAAAACAATAAATATAAAAAAAAATAATATTGAAAATAATGCACGTATATTAAGATATAAAGTTATAAAAAAAAATTTATTAATTAATGAAATATTGTTAACAGCTCATCATATGGATGATCAATGTGAAACTTTTTTTTTATCTTTAAAAAGAGGAAGCGGGTCAAAAGGATTATCATCAATTCCATTTAAAAAAAAATTTTTTAATACAGTATTAATAAGACCTTTATTAAATTATACAAAAAATAAAATTAAAAAAATATCTAAAAATAATTTTTTAACTTGGATAAATGATTCTAGTAATTTAAATAACAAATATGATAGAAATTTTTTGAGAAATAAAATATTGCCATTAATAAATAAAAGATGGTGTTATTTTTTAAAAAATGTTAACAAAAGTATTAATTTATATAGTAATCAAGAAAAATTATTAAATAAATTATCTAATAATGATTTTAAAAAAATATGTCTAGGAAAAAATATGTTAAATATTTTATATTTAAAAAAAATAAATAAAATATATACATTTTATTTATTAAAAAAATGGATTAAAAAAAAAACTAATTATATCCCTTCATATAATATAATTAATAGTATATATAAAGAAATAATTAATCCAAATTTTAATATTAAACCTAAATTTATTATTAAAAATTATATAATAAAAAAATATTCAAAAAATATTTTTATTATAAATTTATTAAAAATATAATTTTAATAAATTTATTATTAAAAAATTAAATTTTTAAAAATAATTTTAAAATATTTTTAATATTCATAATTTGAATTGTATTATTAATTCTATTTAAATATTCAATATTTTTTTTTTTTAAATTAATATTATTAATTATTATAATATGAGGTATTCCTATTAATTTTATATCTTTTAACATAATTCCGGGACTTTCTTTTCTATCATCTAATATAATTTCAAATTTATATTGTTTAAATATAATATATAAAAATTTAGCTATTTTTTTTACATTATTAAATTTATGCATATTTATAGGTATTAAAGCAATTTGAAATGGAGAGATAGATATAGGCCATTTTATTCCATTTATATCATAATTTTGTTCAATAACAGCAGATACTATTCTTGTTATACCTATACCATAACAACCCATAATTAAATTTTTTTTTTTACCAAATTTATTTTGAAAATTACTATTCATAATTTTAGAATATTTATCACCTAACATAAATATATGTCCAATTTCTATGCTTTTTTTTATATATATTTTTTCTTTATTTTTATAATTTGTATCTCCTGTAATTACATTTCTAATATTCTTAAAAATAGGTAAAGGTAAATCTATTTTCCAATTAATTCCTATTAAATATTTATTATTAATATTAGAACCAGATATAAAATTATTCATTTTTGAAACAGAAAAATCAGCAATAATAGGAATTTTTAATCCTATAGGACCTAAAAAAATGGATTTTATACCTAAAAAATTATATATTTCTTTATCATTTAAAATATATAAAGGAGAAAATATATTTTTTATTTTTTCTGTTTTTAATAAATTTAATTTATGATCACCTCTTAATATTAACGCAATAAATGGATTACTTTTTTTAGATCCTTTTACAATAAATATTTTTAATATTTTTTTTATAGAAATATTAATTTTATAAGATAATTCTTTAATATTTTTAATATTTTTAATATATATATAAAATAATTTTATAATTGGTAATGAAATTTTATTTATTTTTCTTATAAATTTTGTTAATTCAATATTAGAAGTATAATTTGAAGGTTTTGTTATAGAAATTTTATTATCTCCATTTTTTGAAAATGAATGAAATTCATGAGATTTAGTTCCACCTATATAACCAGTATTAGCTTTTATTTTAACAAATTTTAATCCAATACGATTAAATATTTTTCTATAAGTTTTTTGAATTTTATAATATGTATTTTCTAAAGATTTATAATTTTCATGAAAAGAATAACTATCTTTCATAATAAATTCTCTTAATCTTATAGTACCAAATTTAGGTCTTATTTCATCACGAAATTTAGTTTGAATTTGATATAAATGTATAGGTAAAGATTTATAAGAATTAATTTCATTTTTAATTAAATAAGTAATTATTTCTTCATTTGTAGGACTTAATATAAAAGATCTATTATTTCTATCTTTAAATTTTATTAATTCATTTCCATATGTATTTAATCTATTACTTTTTTTCCATATATCTTTAGGTTGCATTATAGGTATTAGAATTTCTAAAGCACCTATTTTATTCATTTCTTCACATATAATTTTTTTAATATTATTTAAAACACGTAATCCTGTTGGAAGCCAAGTATATAATCCAGAAGCTAATTGTCTTATTAAACCTGCTCTAACCATTAATGTATGACTAATAGTATCTGTATAATAAGGTATTTCTTTTAAAGTTGATATTAAATATTTAGTAAAAAACATTTTATACCTTATAAATTAAATTATATTATTAAATTAACAATATAAAAAAAATGAAATTAGAAAAACATATTCCAGTATTATTAAAAGAATCTATAAAATCTTTAAATATTAAAAATAATGGTTTTTATATAGATGGTACTTTTGGACAAGGAAATCATTCTAAATTAATACTATCAAAATTAGGAAATTATGGTAAACTATATGCTATAGATTGTGATTATAAATCTATAAAAATAGCTTCTTCAATAAAAAATAATAAAATTAAAATAATACATGGATCTTTTTCAAATATTGAAAAATATATGAAAAAACATAACATGTTAGGAAAAATAAATGGTATTTTATTAGATTTAGGAATTTCTAATTTACAATTAAATAATTATAAAAGAGGTTTTTCTTTTATGAAAGATGAATTATTGGATATGAGAATGGATAATACTAATGGAATTCCTTTATATAAAATATTAAATAAAATTAATATTAATGAATTATCATTAATATTAAAAAAATATGGTGAGGAAAAATTTTGTTATCGTATAGCAAAAAAAATTATAATATATAGAAAAAAAAAAAAAATTAGAACAACTTTTGATTTATTAAAAATTATATCTAAAGCGATACCAATAAAAAATAAATTTAAACATTATGCTACTAAAAGTTTTCAAGCTTTAAGAATTTTTATAAATAATGAATTAAACAATATTAAGAAATTATTAAAATCTTCATTATCGGTATTATCCAAAAATGGTCGTTTATCTATAATAAGTTTTAATTCTTTAGAAGATCGTATAATTAAAAAATTTATGAAAAAATATAGTTCAAAAATAAATATACCTCAAGGTTTACCAATTAGTGAAAAAAAAATAAAAGAAATTAATTTTACAAAATTAAAAATTTTAAAAAAAATTATTCCTTCCCATAATGAAATAATTAATAATATTAAATCTAGAAGTGCAATATTAAGAATAGCTGAAAAAATTAATTAATTTATTTTTATAAAAATTTAATAAATTAATTTATTTTTTTAAATTAGAGAATTAAATATGTTTTATAAATTAATTACAAAATTATTTTGTAGTAAAAACATTAATATAATAAATAAATTAAAAAAAGTTGTAATAAAAATTAATAAATTAGAAAAATTTTATTCAAAATTATCTAATAAAAAAATAATAGAAAGAAATAAAAAGTTATATGTTATGTTAAAACAAAAAATTAATTTAAATATAATAATACCAGAATCATTTGCTTTAATTAAAGAAGTAAGTAAAAGAACTTTAAATATAAATTATTTTAATACACAATTAATTGGTGGTTTAATATTATGTCAAGGAAATATTATAGAAATGTATACAGGTGAAGGAAAAACACTAACATCTATATTTCCAATTTATTTAAATTTTTTACTTAATAAAAATACTCATGTAGTTACTATAAATGAATATTTAGCTAAACGTGATGCAAAAAATAATAAAATTTTATTTGATTTTTTAAATATTAGAGTAGGCATAAATTTAAAAAAAATGAATTATAAAGAAAAAAAAAATACATATAAATGTGATATTATTTATGGAACTAGTAGTGAATTTTGTTTTGATTATTTAAGAGATAATATGATATATAATTTTAAAAAAAAAGTACAAAAAAAATTAGATTGTGTTTTAATAGACGAAGTTGATTCAATTTTAATAGATGAAAATATAAATCCATTAATTATTTCAGGAAATTTAAATAAAAAAAAAAAAATATATTATGAAATAGATAAAATAGTTAATTTTTTAAAAAATGATAAAAATAATTATTTTTTAAATAAACAAAATGGTCAATTATATTTAAAAAAAAAAGGATTAATAATTATAGAAAAAATTTTAATTAAAAAAAAATTTATAAAAAAAAAAAAAGATTTATATCTTAATAAATATATTTTTTTAATAAATCATATTATATTATCTTTAAAAGCGCATTTATTATTTAAAATTAATATAGATTATATTATAAAAAAAAAAAAAATAGTTATTATAGATAAAAATACTGGAAGACTAGTATATAATAAAAAATGGTCTGATGGATTACATCAAGCTATAGAAGCAAAAGAAAATTTAAAAATTGATAATGAAAGTAAAATATTTGCTTCTATTACAATAAAAAATTATTTTCTTTTATATAAAAAAATATCAGGAATGACAGGAACAGCTATAACTGAATCTTCTGAATTTTATAATATTTATAATTTAGAAACATTTGTAATACCTACTAATTTACCTATAATAAGAAAAGATTTACCAGATTTATTATATATGACAAAAGAAGAAAAATATAATTCTATTGTATCAGATATTAAAAATAGAATTAAAAAATTTCAACCTGTTTTAATTGGTACTACATCTATAATAGAATCAGAAATAATTTCAAAAAAATTAAATAAAGAAAATATATATCATCAAGTATTAAATGCTAAATTTCATGATAAAGAAGCATATATTATATCTCAAGCAGGAAAACCTGGTAATGTAACAATTTCTACTAATATGGCTGGTAGAGGAGTTGATATTATATTAGGAGGAAATTTTAAAAATAAAATATCAAATTGTTTAAATAATAAAAA
>NZ_CP026513.1:45914-158522 GCF_003956045.1 Candidatus Annandia adelgestsuga
TTAAAATATAAATTATTTTTTAAAAAAAAAAAAAAAAAAAAAAATATTTTCTATAATTAATAATTTAAAAAATTTTTTTTTTAAAAAAAATAGATAAATATTTAATTTAATAATTAAATATTAAAATAATAAATAAAATTAATAATTT
Source organism: Candidatus Annandia adelgestsuga (assembly GCF_003956045.1). Taxonomy (NCBI): domain Bacteria; kingdom Pseudomonadati; phylum Pseudomonadota; class Gammaproteobacteria; order Enterobacterales; family Enterobacteriaceae; genus Candidatus Annandia; species Candidatus Annandia adelgestsuga. The sequence continues at coordinate 46,063 of NZ_CP026513.1, forward strand.
TATAAAAGGAAAATTAAAATGTTATTTAATGATATAGATCCTATAGAAACTAAAGAATGGTTAGAATCATTAAAAATAGTTATAAAAAAAGATGGAATTAATAGAGGTATTTTTTTAATTTCAAAACTTTTAGAAAATATAAATAATAAAGAAAAATTATTTAATAATAGAAATTATGTTAATACTATTAATGTTAAAGAAGAACCAAAATATCCAGGAGATTTAATTATAGAAAAAAAAATTTGTTCTGCTGTAAGATGGAATGCTATAATTATGGTTTTGAAAGCTTCAAATAAAAATTTAGATTTAGGAGGACATATATCTTCTTTTCAATCTTCTGCTGACATTTATGAAGTATGTTTTAATCATTTTTTTTTAGCATATAATAAATTTGATGGAGGTGATTTAATATTTTTTCAAGGACATATATCTCCAGGAATATATTCTAGAGCATATTTAGAAGGAAGATTAACTTTAAAACAAATTGATAATTTTAGACAAGAAGTTTTTTTATCAGGATTACCATCATATCCTCATCCAAAATTAATGCCTAATTTCTGGCAATTTCCAACTGTATCTATGGGATTAGGTGCTGTTAATGCAATATATCAAGCTAAATTTTTAAAATATTTAAATAATAGAAAAATTAAGGATACATCTAAACAAACAGTTTATGCTTTTTTAGGTGATGGTGAAATGGATGAACCAGAATCTAAAGGTTTATTAAATATTGCGTCAAGAGAAAAATTAGATAATTTAATTTTTGTTATTAATTGTAATTTACAAAGATTGGATGGTCCAGTTTATGGTAATGGTAAAATTATAAATGAATTAGAAAATATATTTTTAGGATATGGTTGGGAAGTAATAAAAGTAATATGGGGTAGTAAATGGGATCCTTTATTTAAAAAAGATTATAATAAAAAATTAGTAAAATTAATGAATGAAACATTAGATGGAAATTTTCAAACATTTACATCTAAAAATGGATCTTATATACGTAAAAATTTTTTTAATAAATATAAAGAAACAAAAAAATTAGTAGAAAATATGTCAGATGATCAAATATTTTCTTTAAATAGAGGTGGGCATGATCCCAAAAAAATATATGCAGCTTTTAAAATGGCAAAAAATATTAAAAATAAACCTGTTGTAATATTAATGCATACAATTAAAGGTTATGGTATGGGTAATATAGCAGAAGGTAAAAATATTGCACATCAAGTAAAAAAAATTGATATAAAATCATTAAAATATATAAGAGATAAATTAAATATACCTATTACAGATAATAATTTAATTAATTTGCCATATATAAATTTTAATAAAAATTCTGAAGAATATAATTATATTCATAAACAAAGAAAAAAAATGTATGGTTATATACCATATAGAAAAAAATTTTTTGATGAAATTATAAAATTACCTTCTATTGAAGATTTTAATTCTATTTTAAAAAAACAAAATAAAAAAATATCTACTACAATATCTTTTGTTAGAATATTAAATATATTATTAAAAAATAAATATATTAAAAATAAAATAGTTCCTATAATAGCAGATGAAGCTAGAACTTTTGGTATGGAAGGATTATTTAGACAAATTGGAATTTATAATATAAATGGTCAAAAATATACTCCTCAAGATTATGAACAAATATTGTGTTATAAAGAAAATGTAGATGGTCAAATTTTACAAGAAGGAATTAATGAATTAGGTGCTTGTTCTTCTTGGTTGGCAGCAGCAACTTCTTATAGTACAAATAATTTACCTATGATACCATTTTATATATTTTATTCTATGTTTGGTTTTCAACGTATTGGAGATTTATGTTGGGCTTCTGGGGATCAACAAGCAAGAGGTTTTTTAATAGGAGGTACATCTGGAAGAACAACTTTAAATGGAGAAGGTTTACAACATGAAGATGGTCATAGCCATATACATGCATTAACTATACCAAACTGTATTTCTTATGATCCTACTTATGCTTATGAATTAGCTGTAATTATTAATGATGGTTTAAATAGAATGTATGGACCTAAACAAGAAAATATTTATTATTATATTACTACTTTAAATGAAAATTATAAAATGCCAAGTATTCCTAAAAATGTAATTAACGGGATATGTAAAGGAATTTATAAAATAAAAAAAATAAAAGCAAGTAATAAAAAAATACAATTGTTAGGTTCTGGAGCTATATTAATACAAATAAAAAAAGCTGCTAAAATTTTATATAAATATTATAATATAAGTATTGATATTTATAGTGTAACTTCTTTTAATGAATTAGCTAGAGATGGACAAGATTGTGATAGATGGAATTTATTACATCCTAATGAAAAACCTAAAATACCCTTTATTACTAAAACAATGAATAATGCACCATCTGTAGCAGCAACTGATTATATTAAATTATTTGCAGAACAAGTAAGAAAATATATTCCATCTAAAATATATCATGTATTAGGAACTGATGGTTTTGGACGTTCTGATAGTCGTAAAAATTTAAGAAAATATTTTGAAATAGATTATAATTATATTGTAGTTTCTTCTTTATATGTATTATCTAAAGATAATATTATAGATAAAAGTATAGTTATTGATGCTATTAAAAAATTTAAAATAAACATAAATAAAATTAACCCTAGATTATAAAGGAAAAAAAATGAATAAAAAAATTAAGTTACCAAATATAGGTTTAGATGAAGTAGAAGTTGTTGATATTTTAGTTAAAAAAGAAGATATTATTAAAAAAAAACAACCTTTAATATTAGTAGAAGGAGATAAAGTTTCAATGGAAATTCCATCTCCATTTTCTGGAAAAATAAACGAAATATTAGTTAATATTGGAGATAAAATAAAACATAATTCTTTAATAATGGTTTGTGAAAATAATGAAAATAAAATTTTAAAAGATAAAAATAATAAAATATTAGAAAATTATTCTAAAAAAAGAAAAAAAAAATATAATTATATACATGCTTCTCCTATAATTAGAAAAATGATAAGAGAATATGATATTTCTATTAAAAATATAAAAGGTAGTGGAAGAAAAGGTAGAATTATTAAAGAAGATATATTAAAATATATATCTAATAATAATATTATTAATAATAATAAAATTATAGAAGATAAAAAATTAAATGATAAAAATTTAAATGAATTTGGTAAAATTGAAATTATTAATATAAATAAAATAAAACAAGTTTCTGGTTTTAATTTACATCAAAATTGGTTAAATATACCTCATGTTACACAATTTGATGAAGCTGATATAACAGAAACAGAAAAATTTAGAAAAAGTAAAAATTTAATGTATAATAAAAATAATATAAATGTAAAAATTACACTATTATCTTTTATTGTAAAAATTATATCAGAATCATTAATAAAATTTCCTATTTTTAATAGTTCAATTACTAAAGATAATAAAAAAATAATAATTAAAAAATATATCAATATTGGTATTGCAGTTAATACTAAAAAAGGATTATTAGTCCCTATAATATTTAATGTAAATAATAAAAATATAATTGATATTTATAAAGATTTATTATTATTATCTGAAAAAGCTCGTAATATGAAAATTACAAAAAAAGATATTACAGGAGGATGTTTTACAATATCTAATTTAGGTTCTATAGGTGGTAATATTTTTACACCTATTATAAATTCTCCTGAAGTTGCTATTTTAGGTATATCTAAATCATTAATAAAACCTTTATGGAAAAATGATAAGTTTATTCCAAGATTAATGTTACCTTTATCTTTATCTTATGATCATAGAGTAATTGATGGTGTTGATGGAGCTAAATTTATTACATATGTTAAAGAATGTTTATTTGATATTAGAAATTTATTGTTATAATTAATTTTTATTTTTAAATAATATAATAGTTTTAAAAATAATGGAGTTTAATTATATGAATGAAATTTTATTAAAAACTGAAATTGTTGTTATAGGTTCAGGTCCTTCAGGATACTCAGCGGCTTTTCGTTGTGCTGATTTAAATTATAAAACATTTTTAATTGAAAAATATAAAAATTTAGGAGGAGTATGTTTAAATGTAGGTTGTATACCTTCTAAAACTTTATTACATATAGTAAAATTAATTTTAGATATAAAATATTATGCAAAATATAAAATTATTAATAATAGTTGTAATATTAATATTAAAGAATTAATATTATTTAAAGAAAAAATAATAAAAAAAATATCTAATAATATTTTAAATATGGCAAAAAAAAGAAATATTAAAATTATTTATGGGATAGCAGAATTTATAAATAATAATTCTTTAAAAATAAAAAAAAAAAATGAAAATATTATTATAAATTTTAATCATGCTATTATTGCAACAGGTTCAAAACCAATTAAATATAATAATTTAAATTATGATGATTTTATATGGAATTCAACAAATTCTCTAAATATACCTAATATTCCTAAAAAAATGTTAATTGTAGGAGGGGGGGTTATTGGTTTAGAGATGGGTACTATATATTACTCATTAGGTTCCGAAATAGATATAATTGAAAGATCTTCACAAATTTTACCATCATTAGATTCTGATGTTATTAAACATTTTTTAAAAATTAATAAAAGTAAATTTAATTTTATGTTAAATACTAAAATTATTTCTATAGAAAAATGTAAAAAAGGAGTTAATGTAGTTATAAAAGATAAAAAAAAAAAAAAAAAAAAAATTTTTTATAATTCTGTTTTAATATCTATTGGTAGAAAACCTAATATTAAAAATTTAAAAATTGATAATACTGATATTAAATTAAATAAAAATGGTTATATTAAAGTTAATAACCAAATGAAAACAAATGTACCAAATATATATGCAATAGGAGATGTAGTAGGACAACCTATGTTAGCTCACAAAGGAATTCATGAAGGTCATATTGTTGCTGAAATAATATCTGGAAAAAAATATTATTTTGATCCTTTAGTAATACCTTCTGTTTCTTATACTAATCCAGAAATAGCTTGGGTAGGAATAACAGAAAAAGAAGCTAAAATTAAAGGAATAGATTGTAAAGTTTCTATTTTTCCATGGAAAGCTTCTGGTAGAGCAATTTTATCTAATTGTGATGATGGTATAACTAAACTTATATTTGATAAAAAAAGTAAAAAAATTATAGGTGGTATAATAGTTGGAGAACATGCAGATGAATTACTAAGTGAAATTACTTTAGCAATTGAAATGGGATGTGATTCTGAAGATATTTCTTTAATTATTCATCCACATCCAACTTTATCTGAATCTATTGGTTTATCTTCAGATATTTTTAATGGAACAATTACAGATTTATTAAATTTTAAAAAAAAATATTAAAATGAATATTTATAATGAGGATAATAAAAAAAATTATCCTCTTGACATTTATTTATATTTATATACTAAATTTACTAAATCTAAAACTTTATTAGAATAACCAGTTTCATTGTCATACCATGAAATTAATTTTACAAAATTATCATTTAATGATAATCCTGCTTTAGCATCAAATATAGAAGTCAAAATATTTCCATTAAAATCAGAAGAAACAACATCTTCTTCTGTATATCCTATAATATCTTTCATTTCTTTTTGAGAAGAATTTTTTATTATTTTACAAATGTTAGAATAAGTTGTTTTTTTTTTTAAACGAACAGTTAAATCTATAACTGATACATTTGTAGTTGGTACTCTAAAAGCTATACCTGTTAGTTTATTGTTTAATTCAGGTAAAACTTTTCCTACAGCTTTAGCTGCTCCTGTAGATGATGGTATAATATTTTGTAATGCACTTCTTCCTCCTCTCCAATCTCTTTGAGAAGGTGAATCAACAACTTTTTGTGTAGCTGTAGAAGCATGAACTGTAGTCATTAAACCTTCCACAATACCAAAATTGTCATTTATTATTTTTGCTAAAGGAGCTAAACAATTTGTTGTACATGAAGCATTAGAAACAATTTTTTGTCCTGAATATTTATTAAAATTTACACCTCTTACAAACATAGGAGTACTATCTTTAGCAGGTCCAGTAATTACAACTTTTTTAGCTCCTGATTTTATATGTAAATTTCCTTCTTTATTTGTAAGAAATATTCCTGTAGATTCTACAATTACATCAGCTGATACATCTTTCCATCTTAATTTTGTAGGACTTTTTTCAGATGTTATTCTTATTTTTTTGTTATTTATTAAAATATGATTTTTTTTAAATAAAATTTTTTTATTAAAAATTCCATGAGTTGAATCATATTTTAACATATAAGCGATATATTCTATACTTGATAAATCATTTATTGCAACTATTTCAATATTTTTACGTTTTTGAGCTTCTCTAAAAACTATTCTTCCAATTCTTCCAAAACCATTGATACCTACTTTAATAGTCATATTTTCCTTTCAAATTTAATAATAAAATTTATTTAATTATTAATTTTATGTTTTTAAATTTAAAATTTAATTTATATAAATATTATATTTATATATATTTTCATATTTTATAATATAAAAAATAAAAAAAATATTATTTTTTTTAATATGAATTATAAATAAAATATTATTATTTTATAATAATATTTTTAAGTGAGATTTTAAAATGCCAGTTATTAAAGTTAAAGAAAATGAATCTTTTGATATTACTATGAGAAGATTTAAAAGGGCTTGTGAAAAATCTGGAATTTTAGCTGAAATTCGTAAAAGAGAATTTTATGAAAAACCTACTATTAAAAGAAAAAAAGCTAAAGAATTAGCTATAAAAAGAAATATGAAAAAAAATTTTAAAAATAATATTCATAAAAAATTTTTTTTTAATAAAAATATATAAAAAAAATATAATTTAAAATAATTTAAATGAAAAGATATATTTCTAGAAAATTTATAAAGAATTTAGTTTCAAGAACTGATATAAATAATTTTATAGGTCAATATATTAAACTTAAGAAAAAAAATAAATATTATTATTCTTTATGTCCTTTTCATACAGAAAATACTCCTTCTTTTATAGTAAATAATGATAAACAATTTTATTATTGTTTTGGATGTAATGAACATGGTAATGTAATAGATTTTTTAATGAAATATAATGGATTAGATTTTTTAAAATCAATTAAAGAATTAGCTTTATTTAATGGTTATAAAGATATTCCTATAAAAAAAAATAAAATTATATATAAATATAATTTTAAAAATTTATATAAATTAATTAATAATGTAAATAAATTTTATAAAAAAAATTTATATAAAAAACATAATTTTATAGCATATAATTATTTAAAAAATAGAAAATTAGATAAAAATATAATTGATTTTTTTGAAATTGGTTTTTCTTCTAATGGTAATAATATAACTAATTTTTTTACTAAAAATAAAAATAATAATTTAGAATATTTAAAAATTTTAGGTTTAATAAAAAAACATAATAATAAAAAATTTATTGATTTTTTTAGAAATAGAATTATTTTTCCAATTAAAAATATAAATGGGCAAATAGTTGGATTTGGTGGTAGAACAGTAAATAATACTTTCCCTAAATATATTAATACTTCAGATAATTTTATTTTTAGTAAAAAAAATAATTTGTACGGTTTATATGAAATGTATAAATTATGTAAAAATTTTAAAAATATTATATTAGTAGAAGGATATATAGATGTTTTAACTTTATTTCAATTTGGTTTTTATAATACTATTTCTACATTAGGAAATAATATAAATAAAATACAAATAAAAATGTTATTTAATAATTCAAAACATATTATTTGTTGTTATGATGGAGACCAATCAGGTTTAAACGCTGCTTGGAATATGTTAAAATTATCTTTATCTTATATGAAAGAAGGATATCAATTAAAATTTGTTTTTTTACCAAAAGGAGAAGACCCTGATAGTTTTATAAAAAAATATGGGGTTATTTGTTTTAAAAAAATTTTAAAAAAATCAGAATCATTGTCTGTATTTTTTTTTAAAATGTTAATGTTAAAAATAAATTACAATTCTATAGAAAATTTAATTAATTTAAGTTTATTAGCAATACCTTTAATAAAAAAAATACCAAATAGAATATTAAGATTAAATTTACGTGAAAAATTAGGTAAAATATTAAATATTCCAGAAGATATTTTAGAATCATTGATTTCTAAAAAATTTATATATAATAAAAAAAAAATTAATATAATAAAATGTAATAATATAAAAACTTTAATTTCTTTATTAATACAAAACCCAGTTTTATTTAAAATTATACCAAATAATATGTTACATATTTTCAATAAATCTAAAAAATTTGAAATATCTTTATTTTTAAATTTAGTTTGTTTATATAAAAAAAATAATAAAATAACAACTGGTCAATTAATAGAATTATATAGAAATACAAAATATGAAAAAATAATTAAATCTTTATTAATATTAGATAATATGATTAGTATAAAATTAATAAAAAAAATTTTTATTGATATTTTTTATAATTTATGTAAATCTGAAATAGAAATTAAAATTAATAAATTAATTTTAAAAGAAAAATTTCATAAATCTAAAAAAAAATATAGAATATTATTATATTATTTTATTAAAAAATTATCAGAAATAAATATTTTAAAATGTTAAAATATTTATTTAAATAATATTAGTAATTAATATAATAATATTTAATTATTAATAATTATAAAATTTTAATATAATAATATAAAAAAAATATAATTTAAAATGATATTTAAAAAAAAAAAAATTAGAAGAAGAAAAAGAAGAAGAATAATATTTAATAGGAGAATAAAAAAAATAAATAATATTAATTATGATAAAAGAAGAAAATATAATATCGATCCAGTTAATTTATATATGAAAGAAATGGGAAATATTAGTTTATTAAATAGATCAGAAGAAATAAGGGTTTCTAAAAAATTGGAAGATGGTAATAATAAAATATATGATACAATTATTAGATTTCCTAATACAATTATTTATTTAATTAATATTTTTAATAAAATAAAAAATAAAAAAATTAAAATAAATAAATTAGTAAATTATTTTATAGAAAAAAGATTTAAAATAGGTTTACTTTCAGAAAAATATAAACTTTATTATAATAAAAATTATTTATATGAAAAAATAAATACAAATAAATTTATAATGGAAGTTTATTTTATAAAATTAATTAAAAAATATAAAAAGTTATTTTTAATTATAAAAGAAAAAGGATATAATCATAAATATACAAAATATAAAATGCAAAAATTATCTAATTTTTTTATAAAATTTAGATTAAATTATAAACATTTTAATAATTTAGTTAATAATATTAATAATACTGTTAAAGAAACAAAAAAAACAATTTCTCTTTTAAAAAATTTTTGTATTAAAGAATGTGATATGCCTGAAATATTTTTTAAAAAAATTTTTTATAATAATAATTTTAATAATAATTGGATAAATAAGATAAAAAAAATTAAAAAACCTTGGGTTAATAAAATATTAATTTTTTATAGTAAAATTAAAATATATATTGATAAAATAATGTTAATTGAAAAAAATACAAAATTAACATCATCTCAAATAATAAATATTGGTAGAAAAATGTTTTTAGGAAAAGTAAAAGTTAATATCTCTAAAAACAATATGATAAAATCTAATTTACGTTTAGTAATTTCTATTGCAAAAAGATATTTAAATAGAGGATTAAAATTTTTAGATGTTATTCAAGAAGGTAATATTGGTTTAATGAAAGCAGTAGATAAATTTGAATATAGAAGAGGATATAAATTTTCAACTTATGCTACATGGTGGATTCGTCAAGCAATAACAAGATCTATTTCTGATCAAGCTCGTACTATTAGAATTCCGGTACATATGATAGAAACAATTAATAAGTTAAATAAAATATCTTGTATTAAATTACAAAAATTAGGAAGACCACCTTCTTTAGGAGAATTGGGTAAAGAAATGTCAATTAGTAAAAAAAAAATTAAAAGTATATTAGAAATAGCAAAAGAACCTATTTCTATGGAAACTCCAATATCTTATGGAGAAAATACATCTTTAAAAGATTTTTTAGAAGATAAAAATACAAAATTACCAATTGAAGCAGCTACAGAAGATAGTTTAAAAGAAACAGTTAAAATATTATTATCTGGTTTAACATTAAGAGAAGCTCAAGTATTACGTATGAGATTTGGTATAGGAATGAATTATGAACATACATTAGAAGAAGTTGGAAGAAAATTTAATGTTACGAGGGAAAGAATACGTCAAATAGAAGCTAAAGCTTTAATGAAATTGAGACATCCTAGTAGATCTTTTTTATTAAAATCATTTTTAGAAGATTAATAGTTTATAAAAATATATAATAATTTTAAAATTTAAAATTTTTGGGGTTAAAAAATTTATTTTATAATAATTAAATTTATTATAAAATAAATTTAATTATTTTATTATGGAAAATTTTATAGAAAATATTATATATAATATGAGATGGTTATTAACTATAATATATTTAGGTTTATCAATAAGTTTAATTTCATTAATAATAAAATTTTTTCAGATATCTATTTATTTAATAATAAATTCTTTAAATATTTCTGAAAATGAATTAATATTATTATTATTATCATTAATTGATATAACATTAATAGGAGGCCTTTTAATAATGATAGCTTTATCTAGCTATGAAAATTTTATATCAAAAATAAATATTAATAAAAAAAAAAATAAATTATATTGGTTGGGTAAATTAGATTCCAGTTCGTTAAAGAATAAAGTTTCATCATCTATAGTTGCAATTTCATCTATACATTTATTAAGTATTTTTATGGAAATAAAAATAATTTGTAATATTAAAATATTATTGTATATAATAATACATATAACCTTTTTATTTTCTTTTTTTATTTTAAGTTACTTAGATAAAAAATTAAAATAATAAATAAAAATAAAAAATAAAGAGAAATTTATGAAAAGTAAATATTTTTATTTTATTTTTAATAAATATAAAAATGTTATAATTAATTTTATAATTTTAAAAAAAAAAAATATAATAAATTTTTTTAATAAAAATTATATTTTTATTAATATTTTTTTTATAAAAAATTTATTCTATTTATATAAAATTTTAATATTTAATATTAAAAAAATTATAAATAATGATAATAAAATTAATAAAAAATTTTTAAATCATATTAATTCTTTATATAATAATATTATAGAATCTTTAAAATTTTATTATTACTATTATTATATATATAGCATATATCCTCTGTGATGAACTTATAATTAAATATTTAAATAATATTATAATATTAATTTCATCACATCCTCCACCCACAATAAAAATAATATAAATATTTATAAAAAATATTTTATAGATATTTATATTATTTTTTTTTTATTTAAAAAATATTTTATTATAATTAAAATAAAAAATATAATTTAAATTATATTTTTATTATTATTTTTTTTTAAAATATAATATTTTATATTTTTTTAAATAATTATAAAAATTAAGGATATAAATTATTTTATGAATATGAATTTAAGAAATATAGCTATTATTGCACACGTTGATCATGGAAAAACAACTTTAGTAGATAAATTATTGCAACAATCAAATACTTTCAATAAAAAAGATAAAATAAAAGAACGTGTAATGGATTCTAATATTTTAGAAAAAGAAAGAGGTATAACAATATTAGCTAAAAATACTGCAATTAGATGGAATAATTATCATATAAATATAGTTGATACTCCGGGACATGCAGATTTTGGAGGAGAAGTAGAAAGAGTACTATCTATGGTAGATTCTGTACTGTTAGTTGTAGATGCTACTGATGGACCAATGCCTCAAACTAGATTTGTTACAAAAAAAGCTTTTTTACATGGTTTAAGACCAATTGTTGTAATTAATAAAATTGATTTACAAAGCTCAAGACCAGATTGGGTATTAAATAAAATTTTTGATTTATTTATAAATTTAAATGCAACTGAATTTCAACTTGATTTTCCAGTTGTTTATACTTCTGCTTTAAATGGAACTTCTGGAATATATTTAAATAAAATTTCTAAAAACATGAATCATTTATATGAGTCTATTATAAAATATACACCTGAACCTAATTTAAAAAAAGATGGTTATTTTCAAATGCAAGTTTCACAAGTTTATTATAATAATTATTTAGGTATTATAGCAATTGGTAGAATTAATAGAGGAATAATTAAAATTAATCAAAAAGTATCTATTATTGATTATAAAAATAAAAAAAAAAATATTGCTAAAATTGAAAAAATATTTATTTATTTAGGTTTAAAACAGATAGAAATTAAATCAGCTGAAGCTGGAAATATAGTAGCAATATCTGGATTAGGAGATGTAAAAATATTTGATACAATTTGTGATGTTAAACATTTAGAACCATTATCTAAATTAAATATAGATAAACCAACTATAAGTATGCTATTTTGTGTTAATAATTCACCAATGTCAGGTAAAGATGGAACTAAATTAACATCGTCAAAAATATTAAAACGTTTAAAAAAAGAAACAATTCATGATATATCTTTGAATATTAATGAAACCAAAAAAAATGGTATTTTTAAAGTATCTGGAAGAGGTGAATTACATTTATCTATTTTAATAGAAAAAATGCGTAGAGAAGGTTTTGAATTATCAGTTTCTAAACCTGAAGTTATTTTTGTTAATATTAATGGTAAATTAAAAGAACCTTTTGAAGAGTTATTATTAGATATTGAAGAGAAGCATCAAGGTATAATAATGAAAATTATTGGTGAAAGAAAAGGTGTGCTTCAAGAATTAATTTATGATAACAAAGGTAGATTAAATTTAATTTATATATTACCTAGTAGAAATATTATTGGTTTTAGAAATAAATTTATACAAATTACTTCTGGTACTGGTTTAATGTCATCTTCATTTATTCATTATGGTGATGTTTATTCAAATAAAAATATTAATAAAAGAAAAAATGGAGTACTAATATCTAATAGCACAGGAAAAGCTGTTTCTTTTGCTTTATTTAATTTACAAGAAAGAGGTGATTTATTTATTAAACATGGTACAGAAGTTTATGAAGGACAAATTATAGGTATGCATAATAGATCAAATGATCTTACAGTTAATTGTTTAACTGGTAAAAAATTAACTAATATGCGTGCTTCAGGTTCTGATGAAGCTATATCATTAATACCTTATATAAATATGAATCTTGAAAAATCTTTAGATTTTATAGAACATGATGAATTAGTAGAAGTAACACCAAATTATATACGTTTAAGAAAATTTTATTTAAAAGAAAAAGAAAGAAAAAATTTTAAAAAAAAAAATACAATTTAATAAAATATATTCTACTTTACTTTTAAATAATATATATTTATAATATATATTATTATATTGAGGCCCTTTAGCTCAGTGGTTAGAGCAGGCGACTCATAATCGCTTGGCCGTTGGTTCGAATCCAACAAGGGCCAATTTTATTTATTTTTAGATAAATATAAAAATATTAATAAATTAATATAAGGTTTCAAAATGAATAGTAAAGGAATTAATAAAGTTATATTAATTGGATATTTAGGTAAAGATCCTGAAATAAGATATACTCCTAATGGAATAGCAGTTGCAAATATAAATTTAGCTACTTCTGAAAGTTGGCAAGATAAAAAAACTGGTGAAAATAGAGAAAAAACTGAATGGCATCGTATAGTTTTATTTTCAAAATTAGCAGAAATTGCTAGAGAATATTTAAGTAAAGGATCTCATATTTATATTGAAGGATCATTACAAACAAAAAAATGGAAAGACCAATATAATCAATTTAGATATACAACAGAAATTATAGTTAATATTAATGGAAATATGAAAATATTAAATTATAAAAATAAAAATGAAAATATAGATAATAAAAAAAAAATAGAAAATTTTGATATATTAAATGATAAAAAAAATAATAAATTAGATATTATTAAAAATAATAAAAAAATTGATGATGAAGAAAATATAAATTTTGATGATGAAATTCCATTTTAATTTAATAATAAAATTAAAATTTTAATAAATTGTAAATAAATAATTTATTTATTTTATATATTTATAAAACCATCATATACATGAGTAGCTGGACCTATCATATATAAATTATTTTTTAAACCTTTCCATTTAATATATAAACTTCCTCCTTTTAAATCTACTTTAACTTTTTTATTTGACAATAATTTTTTTTTTATACCAATAGCAACTGATGCACATGCAGCACTACCACAAGATTTGGTTTCTCCTAAATCACGTTCATAAACTCTCATTTTAATATGATTAAATTTTATTATTTTTACAAAACTAACATTAACGCCGTTAGGAAAATAAATACTTTTATTTATTATTGAACCTAAAAAATTTACATTAATTTTATCTAAATTATTAACTTGTATTATACAATGTGGATTACCTATTGATAATACATCAAATTTTATTTTTATTTTTTTTAATTTAATAATATTATTTTTTAAAAAAGATTTAAAAAATGGTATATCATTTAAATAAAATTTTGGTTTTCCCATATTTACTTTTATATTATTATTATCTTTTATATATAAAATCATTTTTTTATTATTAGTTTTAATTTTAATCTTATTTTTGTTTGTAATTTTTTTTAATTTTAAAAAAAATGCTAAACATCTAGCACCATTTCCACATTGTGTAACTTCATTACCATTTGAATTAAAAATTCTGTAGTGAAAATCATAATTTTTATTATATGGTAATTCTATAGATAATAATTGATCAAAACCTATTCCTAAATATCTATTTGATAAATTTGAAATTAATAATTTAGTAAATTTTATTTTTTCTTTGATGTTATTAACAATAACAAAATCATTACCTAAACCATGCATTTTAGAAAATTTCATTTTATTTTTATCTTAAAATTTTTTAAAAAAAAAGTAATTTAAATTAAATCGGTGAGAGAGGATTTGAACCTCTGACCAACTGGTCCCAAACCAGTTACGCTACCAAACTGCGCCACTCACCGTAATATAAATAATAAAAATAATAAAATAAAAATATATATATTTTAAAATTGGGGGTGATCAATGGGAATCGAACCCATGACCGCTGAAACCACAATCCAGAGCTCTACCAACTGAGCTATGATCACCATAAATTTATTTCTTAAAATATAAAAATATAATTAAATTTTTATATAATAAAAAATATATAATTATATTTATTATAACATAAATTTAATTATTAATCAAATAAAAAAAATATAATTTTATATATTTAAATTTATAAATATAAATTCATATTTTTTAAAAAAAAATAATTATTTTTACTTTTAATTAATTGTTTTATTAAAAATTTCATAGAATTATATTTATCCATCATTCCTAATAATTTTCTTAAAAACCACATTTTTTTTAATTCATAATAATTAACTAAAAGTTCTTCTTTTCTGGTTCCTGATTTAATATAATCTATTGAAGGAAAAATACGTTTATTAGACATTTTTCTAGAAAGATGTAATTCCATATTCCCAGTACCTTTAAATTCTTCATAAATAACTTCATCCATCTTAGAACCAGTTTCAATTAATACAGTTGCAATGATAGTTAAACTACCACCTTCTTGTAAATTTCTAGCTGAACCAAAAAATCTTTTTGGTCTATATAAAGCATTAGAATCAATTCCTCCAGTTAATGTTCTTCCTGAAGTAGGTAATATAGAATTATAAGCTCTTGCTAATCTAGTTAATGAATCTAATAATATTATAACATTATTACTGTTTTCAACCATTCTTTTTGCTTTTTCAATTATTATTTCTGCTATTTGTATATGTTTATATGAAGGTTCATCAAAAGTAGAATACAATACTTCACCTTTAATAATTTTTTTCATTTCAGTAACTTCTTCTGGTCTTTCATCTATTAATAATACAATTAAAATATGATTTTTATAATTATAAGAAATACTTTTAGCAATATTTTGTATTAATAAAGTTTTTCCAGCCTTAGGAGGAGCAACTATTAAACCACGTTGTCCTTTTCCTATAGGTGTTATTAAATCTAATATACGAGAAGTTATATCTTTTTTAATTTTTTTTTTTTTAATTTCCATAAATAAACGTGAATTTGCATATAATGGAACTAAATTTTCGAAAGAAATTCTTTTTTTATTTCTTATAGGTAATATATTGTTAATAATATTAATATTAATTAAAGAAAAATAACGTTCATAATTTATAGGTGGTATAATTTTACCAATTATTTTATCACCTGTTTTTAAATTAAAAATTTTGATTATATTTAATGAAACATAAACATCATTTACACCAGAATAATAATTATTATAAATAGATCTTAAAAAACCAAAATTCATATTTATTATTTCTATAATACCATTAACTGACATCAAAATTCCAAATTTAACATTAAATTTTAACATAAAAAAAATTATTATATACCTGGGAAAAAATTTTACTGTTTTATAATTTATATTTATTACAATATTAATAATTTTCTCAATTTTTTTACATTTTATGATATTAATAAAATTTATCATTTATTTATAATATTAAAAAAATTTAAAAAAACAATTATTAATATTAAAATTCAGAAAATTTGTTAATTAAATTACATAAATCTTTTTTATTTTTAATACCATTTGTTTTATATAATAATTTTTTACATTTAAAAAAAAATATTGTAGGAATACTTTTAATATTATATTTTAATACAGTATTTTTATTATAATCTATATTTATTTTATATATTTCAATTTTTTTATAATATTCAATATATATTTCTTCTATTATAGATAATTGTATTTTACAAGGATTACACCAAGAAGCCCAAAAATCTAATAATATTAATTTATTAGATTTTTTTAATATTATATCTATATTATCATTTTCAACATTTATTATATTTTTATTTTTTTTTGACATTTATATTTCTTATTGAAATAAATTAAAATTTATTTACTAAATTTTAATTTAGTATTATTCATATAATTTCTTAATTTAATACCAATTTTTTCTATTTTATGATTTCTTATTATATTATTAATATTTAATAATTCTAAATTATTTATTTTTAAAGATTCTTTTCTTTTTAAACCTATATCAAATTTATTTAATTTATTTATAAATTCTCTTAAATAAATAACTGCTTTATTAAAAAATAAATAATTTCCATATTCAGCTGTATCAGAAATTACTAAATTCATTTCGTATAAACGTTTACGAGCAATTGTATTTGCAATTAAAGGTAATTCATGAAGTGATTCATAATAAGCTGATTCTGGTAAAATTCCAGTTTCTGTCATAATTTCAAAAGATAACTCTACTCCAGCTTTTATTAAAGAAACCATAATTAAACCACGATCAAAAAATTCTTGTTCACTAATATTTTTTTTATATAAAGGAGCTTTTTCAAATTTACAAAAATTAGTTCTTTTACGCCATTTTAATAAATTTTTATCTTTATTTTTCCAATCTTTAATCATATTTTTAGAAAATGAACCAGAAATTATATTATCCATATGTTGTTTAAATAATGGTTTTAAAATATTTTTTAATTTTATAGATAATTTATAAGCTCTAATTTTAGCATAATTAGATAATCTATCCATCATTAGTGTAATACCACCATATTTTAAAGATTCTGTAATTTTTTCCCAACCATATTGAATTAATTTACAAGAAAAACCCTTATTAAATCCATTTTTTATTAATTTTTCATATAATAATATTGAACTAGTTTGTAATAAACCACATAAAATAGTTTGTTCACCCATTAAATCTGATTTAACTTCTGCTATAAAAGATGATTCTAAAACTCCAGCTTTATGAGAGCCAATAGCATATGCCCAAGATTTAGCATATTCTATTCCATTTTTAAGAGGATCATTTTCTGGATGTACAGCTATTAATGTTGGAACACCAAAACCTTTTTTATATTCTTCTCTTACTTCAGTTCCTGGACATTTTGGTGCTACCATAATAACTGTTATATCATTACGTATTTTTTCTCCTATTTCTACAATATTAAAACCATGAGAATAACCTAAAATAGAATTTTTCTTCATTAAAGGTTGAATTAATTTTATAATTTTACTATGTTGTTTATCTGGTGTTAAATTAATAACTAAATCAGCATTAGGAATTAATTTTTCATAATTATCAACTAAAAAATTATTTTCTGTAGCTCTTTTCCAAGATATATTTTTATTTATTATGGATTCTTTTTTTAAAGCATATGAAATATTTAATCCAGAATCTCTCATATTTAAACCTTGATTTAAACCTTGAGCCCCACAACCTATAATAACTATTTTTTTATTTTTAATCAATTTACATTTTGATAAAAATTCTTTTGATTTCATAAATCTACATTTTTTTAAATTATTTAACTTTTTTCTAAAATTAAGTTCATTAAAATAATTACTCATATGTATCCTTAATAATTTTAAATTATTATATTTTTTTAAGTTTATTAATATCTCTTATAGCACCTTTATCTGCACTTGTTACGAAATATGAATAATATAATAATGATTTAGATACTTTACGTTTCCTATTTAATGGAGTATATGGTAATTTTTTTTTTTCTTCTTTAATAATTCTATTTTTTAAAACATTATTAGATAATTCAACATTTATAGATCTATTTGGTATATCTATTTTTATAATGTCTCCATTTTTTATTAAAGCTATATTACCTTTATTAGCTGCTTCAGGAGAAATATGTCCTATAGATAAACCAGAAGTTCCTCCAGAAAATCTACCATCAGTAATTAAAGCACAATATTTATCAATTCCCATTGATTTTAAATAAGTTGTAGGATATAACATTTCTTGCATTCCAGGTCCACCCTTAGGACCTTCATATCTAATCACAATTACATCACCTGGAAATATTAATCCAGAAATAATATCTTTTACTGATGATTCTTGACTATTAAATACTTTAGCTGGTCCTTTAAATTTTAACATATTATTTTTAACACCAGCTGTTTTTACTATACAACCATTTATTGCAATATTACCATATAATATTGCTAAACCACCATCTTTACTATAAGCAAATTTTTTAGATCTAATACATCCATTTTTAAAATTTAAATCTAATTTTTTCCATCTTTTATTTTGTGAAAAAGCTTTAATATTATATTTACCTCCAGGTTTAGCTTTATACATTTTTTTAATATTTTCATTTTTTGTAAACATAATATCATATTGTTCTAAAGTTTTTTTTAAATTATATCCTAAAATATTGACTACACTAGTATCTATTAAATTTATTCTATTTAATTCTCCTAAAATTCTCATTACTCCTCCAGCTCTATGTACATCTTCCATATGAAATTTTTTAGAACTAGGAGAAACTTTACATAAATGTGGTACTTTTTTAGATAATAAATCAATATTTTTCATATTAAAATTTATATTAGCTTCTTGAGCAGCAGCTAATAAATGTAAAACAGTATTTGTAGAACCACCCATAGCAATATCCAATGTCATTGCATTATTGAAAGATTTTAAATTAGCAATATTTCTTGGTAATAAATTTTTTTTATTATTTTTATAAAAAATTTTAGATAATTTTACTATTCTTTGTCCTGCGTATATAAACATTTTTTTTCTATCAAAATGAGTTGCTAATAAAGAACCATTCCCAGGTAATGCTAAACCAAGTGCTTCCATTAAACAATTCATTGAATTTGCTGTAAACATTCCTGAACAAGAACCACAAGTTGGACATGATAATTTTTCTATATCTAAACTGTTATATTTTTTTTTATTTATATTATTAATTTCATTATCATACATAATAGAATCTACTAAATCTAATTTAATTTTATTACCATTAATATTTAATTTACCAGATTCCATAGGACCACCAGATACAAATATAGTAGGTATATTTAATCTTAAGGAAGCTATTAACATACCAGGAGTAATTTTATCACAATTAGATATGCATACCATTGCATCAACACAATGTGCATTAATCATATATTCTATTGAATCCGCAATTAAATCTCTTGAAGGTAGTGAATATAACATACCATTATGACCCATTGCTATACCATCATCAATTGCTATAGTATTAAATTCTCTTGCTATACCTCCACAATTATTTATTTGTTGAGATACTAACAGTCCTATATTTCGTAAATGAATATGTCCTGGTACAAATTGAGTAAAAGAATTAACTACTGCAATTATAGGTTTATTAAAATCATTATCTTTCATCCCTGTTGCTCGCCATAATGATCGAGCTCCTGATCCTTTTTTAGAAATATAAGAACGATATTGTGGCATAAATATAAAAAAATTACCTTATTTTAAAACTTAAAAAAAATTTATATATATTAAAAAATTTGTAATTTTAATTTTATATAAAAATAATATTTATATCTATTATTTTTTTTAATTGATATAATAATATATCTATATTTTTATAATTAATTAAAATAATTTTTATATTAATTTTATTAATATTTAAATTATATTTATAATTTAAATTTATATTTATAAAATTTCTATGTCTTAAAATTCTTAAAATTCTTTCAAGTATTTCAGGTTGAAATTCTGTTTGAATAAATATTTTTTTTTTATACATTTTAATATTCTATCATTTTTGTATTACTAACACCAGGAGGAACTAAAGGCCATACATTATCATATTTATCAATTGATACATGTAATAAATAAGATTCTTTGGTATTAAGAAATTTTTTTATTGAATATTTTATTTCTTTTTTTTTAGTAATACGTTTACCTTTAATGTTAAAAGAATTGGCTATTTTTATAAAATTAGGATTATCATCAAGATTAGTTTCACTATATCTACTAAAAAAAAATAGTTCTTGCCATTGTCTAACCATACCCAATCTTTTATTATCCAATAATAAAATTTTAATAGGTAAATTATATCTTTTTATAGTACATAATTCTTGTATATTCATTATAAAAGAACCATCCCCTGTAATACAAATAACATTTTTTTTAGGTTCAGCAATTTGAGCTCCAATAGCTGATGGTATACCAAATCCCATACTTCCTAATCCACTTGAAGTAATAAAATTTTTATTATTATTAAAATTAATATGTTGAGCTACCCACATTTGATGTTGACCAACATCTGTTGTAATAATTGTATTTTTATTTTTATTATCTGATAATATTTTTAATAAATAAGGAGCCCAAATTTTTTTATAATTATGTTTATAATTATAACTATATCTTTTTTTAAGTAATAATATTTTTTTTTGCCATTTTTTAATGTTAATTTTACATTTTAAAATAGGTAATATATAATTTAAATTACCACATAAATATAAATTAACTTTACATATTTTATTTATTTCAGAAGAATCAATATCTAAATGTATTATATTAGCTAGATTTGCAAAATTATTTAAATTACCAGTTACTCTATCATCAAATCTAGAACCAATGGCTATTAATAAATCACATTCTTGTACTGCTAAATTTGCTTCTTGGTTACCATGCATTCCAATCATACCTAAATGATATTTATAATTATTCGAATTAATTATTCCAATTCCTTTAAGAGTTACTACCATAGGAATTTTCATATTTTTTATAAAATTCTTAAATGAATTTATTGATTTTGATATTCCTATTCCACCACCAGCATATATAATAGGTTTTTTTGATTTTTTTATTAATGAAATAATTTTATCTAAATTTTTTTTACAATAAAAAAATTTTTTTTTATAATTATATTTTTTTTTTATATTAATTTTTTTAATTTCTATTTTTTTTAATTGTATATCTTTAGGAATATCTATTAATATAGGACCAGGCCTATTTGTAACAGCCATTTCAAAAGATTTATATATAATTTTTTTAATTTTATAAATTGAATTTATTAAAAAACTATATTTTGTACAAGACATAGAAAGTCCCATCATATCTACTTCTTGAAAAGCATCACTACCTATTAAATCAGATGAAACTTGTCCAGTAATAGCAATTATAGGTACAGAATCCATAAAAGCATCTGCTAAACCTGTAATAATATTTGTAGCACCAGGACCAGATGTAACAATACAAACACCTATTTTATTAGTAGATCTTGAATATCCAATAGCTGACATAATAGCACCTTGTTCATGCCTACATAAAATATGTTTAATATTACTTTTATATATAGCATTATATATAGGCATAATAGCACCACCAGGATAACCAAAAATAATTTCAACACCTAGTTTAGATAATATATAAATTAAATATTGTGCACCTATCATATTTTTCTAAAATTTTATTTATTTATTATAAATTAATAAAATATATGTTTTATTTTAATATTATTTTTTTTATTTATATTTATTATTTTATACAGGGGTGGAGGGACTTGAACCCACAACTTTCGGTTTTGGAGACCGATGCTCTACCAATTGAACTACACCCCTTTTATTAAAAATAATAATATATAATAATATTTTTTATATTATACATTATTATTAATTATAATTAATTTTTTTAAATATTTCAATTGATAATTTTATTGACGGCATCTTATTATGCCATAATAAAAATGAATAAGCTGCTTGAGAAATTAACATACCTAATCCATCATTAATATATTTACTTTTTCTTAAACACCATTTTAGAAAATAAGTATTTTTTTTACTATATACCATATCATAACAAAAAGTATTTGAATTTATAATATTATTAAATAAATTTGGTAATTTATTTTTAATACTACATGAAGTAGCATTAATAATAATATCAAATTTTTTATTAAATAATTTTTTATTACTTATATATTTTATATTTCCTAAATTATTAAATTCTTTAGATATTTTTTTTGCTTTTTCTAAAGTTCTATTTGTAATTATAATATTATTATTATATAATAATAACGGAGGAATAATACCACGGGCAGCACCACCCGCTCCTATTATTAATATTTTTTTTTTTTTATAAATTATATATAATCTTTTTAAATCATTAATAAAACCAATACCATCAGTATTATCTCCTAATAAATATTTATTATTTATTTTAGTGATAACATTTACTGATTTAGATAATTTAGCTCTTTCGGTTAATAAATCACATAAATAAAAAGCTTTTTTTTTAAATGGTAAAGTAATATTAGCTCCATAACCTCCAAAATCAAAAAAATTTTTTGCAATAATATTAAAATTTTTATTAGAAACATTTATTTTATTATATGAATATGGAATATTAGTAATATAAGAAAATATTTTATGTATAATTGGAGATTTGCTATGATAAACTGGGTTACCAAATAATGCAATTTTTTTTATATTCATTTATATTTTAAAAAATAATAATATATTTATATAATTTGATAACTAAATATATTAAATATATTTAATTTATAAAAATTAATATTTAAAAAATATTTATTTTTATTAAATTATAAATACAATTTAAAGTATTTTAAAATTAATAAAATTATTATTTTATAATTTTAAAATAATAAGTTTTTAAAAAATGTCAAAATTAAAAATATTATATTATCCTAATAAAAAATTAAGATTAAAAGCTAAAAAAGTTAATTCATTTAATAAAAAAAACCATATTTTAATTAAAAATATGTTAAAAACAATGTATATCAATTTAGGAGTAGGACTTGCTGCTACACAAATTAATGTTCAAAAACGTATAATAGTAATCGATATTTCAAGAAATAATAATAATCCTTTAGTATTAATTAATCCAAAATTTTTGTATAAAAATAAAATAATATATAATCCAGAAGGATGTTTATCTATACCTAATTATATTAATGTAATTCCAAGATTTAAAGAAATAATAATAAAAGCATATAATCAATATGGAAAATTATTCAAATTACATGCTTTTGATTTATTATCTTTATGTATACAACACGAAATGGATCATTTAATAGGAAAATTATTTATTGATTATTTACCATCAAGTGAAAAAGAAATTATTAAAAATAAAATATTAAAAATTTAAAAATATTTAGGATATAAATGTTAAAAAAATTAAAAATTATTTTTATTGGTAATTCTATTATTTCTGAAAAATATTTAAAATTTTTATTAAAATTAAAATATAATATTATTACTATTATTACTAAACCTGATAAACCATTAAGAAAAAATAAAAAAAAAAAATATTCATCAATTAAAAAAATATCTGATAATTATAATATACCTATATTACAACCTAAAAATTTATTAGATATTTATTATAATATTTTAAATTTAAAAGCAGATATAATTGTTATTATATCTTATGGAAATAAGATACCAAAAAGTTTTTTTAAAATTACAAAATTTGGATGTATTAATATTCATTTTTCTCTTTTACCAAGATGGAGAGGTTCTTCTCCAATACAATATTCTATTTTATATGGAGATAAAAAAACAGGTGTTACAATTATAAAAATAAATAAAAATTTTGATGAAGGTGATATTATATTTCAAAGTATTTGTTTAATCTCAAAAAATGACAATAGTAATACATTATTTAAAAAATTAATGTATATCGGTATTGAAAGTTTAATACTTTCTTTAAAATTAATTTTTAAGAATCGTTTTTTTTTAGAAAAACAAAATAATCTTTATTCTACTTATGCTTATAAAATAAATAAAAAAAATGCTAAAATTAAATGGTATTTACCAGCAATATATTTAAAAAGAATTATTAAAGCTTTTAATTTGTGGCCAATAAGTTTTTTTTTAACAAAAAATAAATATATAAAAATTTTTAGTACAAATACTAATTTAGTTAAATATAATAATTATAGTATAGGGGAAATTTTAAATATTAGCAAAAATGGAATTGAAATTAATACTATTAATGGAATTTTGATTTTAAAAGAAATTCAAATTTCTGGAAAAAAAAAAAATAAAATTAAAAATATTATTAATGGTATTAATAATATTTTTAATATAGGGGAAGTAATTAATTAAAATTTTTATAAAATTATATTTTTATTTTTTAAATAATCTGTTAATAAAATATATGACATTTTTGCACCATCACCACATCTATAACGACATTTTATAATTTTAGTATATCCACCTTTTCTTTTTTTAAATCTAGGACCTAATACTTCAAATAATTTTTTAATGGTTTTTTTGTTTTTTAAAATTGAATAAACTATTTTTCTATTTACAAAATTATCATTTTTGGAAATATTAATAATTGGTTCAATTGTATTTTTTAATAATTTAGCTTTAGGAGAAGTAGTTTTTATAATTTCAAAACATACTAAACTAATAATCATATTTCTTAACATAGATTTTAAATGACTTCTATTACGATTCAATTTTTTTTCTTTATTTAAATGTCTCATTTAAAACTTCCTTTTTTTTTTTTTCTTCTTCTTTTAGTAATTTTTGTTTTTGTTTTTTCCAATTATTTAAAATTGTACCTAATTTTAATCCATGATAAAATAAATTATTTTTTATTTCTGAAATAGATTTTTTACCTAAATTAGGGGTTTTTATTAAATCTGATTCTTTAATTTGAACTAAATCTCCAACATAATATATAGTTTCTGATTTTAAACAATTAGAAGCTCTTGCTGGTAATTCTAAACTATCTATTGGATATAATAATATTGGATTAAATTCATTTATTTTTTTTTTAGGTTTTAATTTAATAGTATCATGTAAATTTATAAATTGTTTTAATTGTTTAGTTAAAATAATTGATGCATAACGAATTGCTTTTTCTGGACTAATAGATCCATTTGTTTTTACATTTAAAATTAACTTATCAAAATTAGTATTTCTACCTATACGAGAAGATTTAACATTATAAATTGCATATTTTATAGGACTATAATAAGCATCTAATAATATACAACCCAAACAAGATTTTTTATTTTTATTTTCTTTTATATCATGAGCATAAACAAAACCTTTACCAATTTGTACTTTAATTTTCATACTGATATAAGAATTTTTATCAGTTAAATTACATATAACGTGTTTAGGATTATATATTTTAACATTTTTATTATAACTAATATCACTTGCTAAAACAGGTCCTATTCCTTTTTTCTTTAAATATAAAAAATCATGATTATTTTTAATAATTTTACACGATAAATTTTTAAAATTTAATATTATTTCTGAAATATCTTCTTTTAAACCAATTTTATGAGTATATTCATGTTCTATATCTTTAATAACTAATTGAGTTACTGCACATCCTGGTATTAATGAAATCAATATTCTTCTTAATGAATTACCTATAGTTTGTCCTAATCCTCTTTCTAAAGGTTCAATAATTATTTTAGATTTTTTATAATTTTTTTTTTTTATTTTTATTATGTATGGTTTTAAAAATTTAATTCTATCTAACATATCATTATTTCCATATAAATTTATTTTATTTAGAATAAAATTCTACAATTAAATGTTCATTAATATTTTCTAAAATTTCATTTCTTCTAGGAACTCTTATAAAAATACCTTCCATATTTATTCTATTAACTACTATCCATAAAGGTTTTAAATTTTTATTAGATATTTTTAAAGATTTTTTAATTCTTTTTTGTTTTTTAGAAGATTTTTTTATACTAATTATATTTGATGAAGAAACTAAATATGATGGTATATTTACTATTCGATAATTTATCATTACAATACCATGACTTATTAACTGTCTTGCTTCTGACCTAGTAGAAGAAAATCCCATTCTATAAACTACATTATCAAAACGTCTTTCTAATATTCTTAATAAATTACTACCAGTATTTCCTTTTAATTTATTTGATAATTTATAATATTTATGAAATTGAGATTCTAAAATTCCATAAATTCTTTTTACTTTTTGTTTTTCTCTTAATTGAGTACCATAATCAGATATTCTTATTTTTTTAGAACTTTGTTGTCCAGGATATTTATTAAATTTACATTTATTTTCAATGGTTTTTACACCTGATTTTAAAAATAAATCTGTTTTTTCACGACGACTTAATTTTAATTTAGGCCCTAAATATTTAGACATATATTTTAAAATTTCCTCTTAAATTAATTAAACTCTACGTTTTTTAGGTGGTCTACAACCATTATGAGGTATTGATGTTATATCGCAAATATTAGTAATATTAAAACCTGTATTATTGAATACTCTAATTGCAGATTCTCTACCAGGACCAGGTCCATTAATCATAATAATTATATTTTTTATACCATAACTTTTTGCTAATATTGCACAAGTTTCAGCAGCGGTCTGAGAAGCAAAGGGAGTAGATTTTCTAGATCCTCTAAAACCTGATCCACCAGCAGTTTTCCATCCTAAAGTATTTCCTTTTCTATCTGTAACAGTAATTATTGTATTATTAAAAGATGCATAAATATGAATAATACCATCAACATGTTGTTTTTGATTTTTTTTTTTTTTGTTATTTTTTTTTGTTTTTATCATTTTTTTCCTATTTTTTTTATTTGTTTATAGATTTTTTTGGACCTTTTCTAGTTCTAGCATTAGTTTTAGTTCTCTGTCCTCTTACTGGTAATTTTCTACGATGAAAAATCCCTCTATAACATTTTAAATCTATCAATCTTTTAACACTTAAAGTTAATCTTCTTCTTAAATCTCCTTCAATCATTAATTTTGATATTTTATTTCTTAAAATTGATTTTTGTTTTTCTGATAATGAATTAATTTTAACATTTTCTTTAATATTAATATCTTCACATAATTTTTTTGAAATTTTTTTACCAATTCCATATATGTATGTTAAAGCAACTACAGTACGTTTATTATCAGGAATATTTACACCTGCAAAACGAGCCAATTTTAAACTCCTATAATAAAAATAAAAATTTTATATTACTATTTTTAATTAAATAAAATCTAACCTTGTCTTTGTTTATGTCTTGGTTTTGCTGAACAAATTAAACGAACAACACCTTTTCGACAAATTATTTTACATTTATGACATAATTTTTTTATTGATGTACGTACTTTCATAAAAACCTTATAAAATTTTATTTAAAAAATTTTTTTATATTTATATTTATTACATAATAATATTGTTTTAATTTGTTTAATACATTCCATAATAGTTACTATTACTATTAAAAAAGAAATTCCATTAAAATAATATGGAAATTCAATAAAATAATTTATAAATTCAGGAATTAAACAAATTATAGAAATATATAAAAAATTTATAAATGTTATTTTTTTTATAATTTTGTAAATAAATATTTTAGTTTTTAAACCTGGCATTATACCTGGTATTATAATATCAGATTTTTTAAAATATTTAGAAATTTCCATATTATTAAATAATATATTATTATAAATAAAACAAGAAATAAAAATTACAAAAATATAAAAAAAAATATATATTATTTGATATAATTGTAAATATATATTATTATAAACAAAATTATTATAATTATTATTTTTTATATACCAATTAAATATTATTTTAATAATAAATAATATATTATAAGATACAATTGCTGGTATAATACCAGACATATTAATTTTAAATGGTAAATAAATATTTTTTTTAAATTTATAATTTTTAATACTAATAAAATTTACTATTATATTTTTATATCCATTTTCTATTAAAATAATGAAAAAAATTATAAAAAATATTACTATATTAATAATAAAAATATTTAATAATTTAATATTACCTAATTTAATTTTATTTATTATATCAATTAAATAATAAAATAATTTAGATAAAATATTGATACAAATAATAAATGAAACACCATTACCAAAACCATATTTTGTAATATTTTTACTTAACCATACTAAAAATATTGTACTTGTTACTAAACTAATAACAGTAATTAAATATGTAATAAATATATTTTCATATATTATTAATTGATTTTTATTATTTGAGTTTAATAAATGATGAGTAATAATTGTTGATTGTATAATTGATAAAATTAAAGTAGTGTATTTAATATATTGATTAATTATAAAATTATTATTTACATTATCAATTTTATTACTAAAAATTTTTTTATTTAATAAATTTAATGTTTGTATAAATATTGAAGACATTATATAAGGAATTAACCCTAAACTAAATATTGATGCATGTAATATGTAATCACCATAAAATATATTTAATAATTTTATAATATTATTATTATTATTATAATTTATAATTTCATTAAAGTTATTTATATTAATAGTTGGAATAGGAATATAAGAACCTATACGTAAAATTATAATTGAAAATATTAAAAAATAAAATCTATTTTTTATTTTATTTATTTTCATATTTAAATTTTATTAATATTTTAAACATTAACAATTCCACCCATATTTTTAATTGCCATATAAGCATTAAAAGTAATTTTTAAATTATTAATAATTTTTTTAGAAAAAATTTTTCCATGAAAAATAATTTTTACATTTTTAGTATTTTTTTTTATTAAATTAAATTTTTTTAATATATCAATATTTATAATATTACTTTTAATTTTATTTAAATCAGATAATTTTATTTCTTCTGTTAAAAAATTTTTTTTTGTTTTAAAACCAAATTTTGGTAATCTACGATATAATGGTGTTTGTCCACCTTCAAAACCTCTTTTTATATTTCCTCCAGATCTTGATTTTTGTCCTTTATGACCTTTACCACAAGTTTTTCCATAACAAGAACCAATACCTCTTCCTACTCTTTTTTTTTTTTTTTTAGTTCCATAAACATAAGATAAATTATTTAAATACATATTTTATTTTCCAATTTTTATCATATAACTAATTAAATTAATCATTCCTCTTATAGAAGGGGTATTATTTCTTAAAACAGTATGACCAATACCTTTTAAACCTAAACCATTTAATGTAGATTTATGTTTAGGTAATATTCCTATTGAACTTTTTATTTGAGTTATATAAATTTTATTCATATATTATATAATTTATTTTATATTAAATTTACCTCTTTTTTTAGAAATTGTTTTTGGGGATTGAATGTTTTCTAATCCATTAATAGTTGCTTTAACTACATTTATAGGATTTGTAGATCCATAAGATTTAGCTAATACATCATTTATTCCTGATAATTTTAATACTGCTCTCATAGGACCTCCTGCAATAATTCCAGTACCAGGGGATGCTGGTTTCATAAAAATCATTGATTTAGTATAATATCCCCTAATTTCATATTGTAAAGTATTTTTATTCAATATTACTTTAATTAATTTTTTTTTTGCTTGTTCTATAGCTTTTTTAACAGCTAAAGATATTTCTTTAGCTTTTCCATAACCAAAACCAACTAATCCTTTACAATTTCCTATAACTACAAGAGCTGTAAATGAAAAAATTCTTCCTCCTTTTACAGTTTTAGATACTCTATTAACATTTATTAATTTTTCTTTAAATTTTTTTTTTTTTTTTTTTTTAAACAATTTAAATATCCTTTAATTTAAATTTAAAATATTAAACCATTTCGTCTAGCTGATTCAGCTAATGATAATATACATCCATGATATTTAAAACCTGATCTATCAAATGATATTTTTTTTATACCTTTATTTATTGCTCTTTTTGCTATTATTTTTCCTATAATACAAGCTGTTTTTTTATTTTTAGTATAAAAAATTTTTTTTTTTATTTTTTTTTCTAAAGTAGACGCAGATACTAAAACTTTAGAATCATTTTCATAAAATATTATTTGTGCATATAAATGACGTAAAGTTTTATTTATTACTAAAATTTTATTATTACTTTTTTTTATTTTATATCTTGTACGAGATGCTCTTTTTAATCTTTTTTTTTTTTTATTAATCATATTATTTTTTTTTAGTTTCTTTAATATAAACTATTTCATTATCATAACGAATACCTTTACCTTTATAAGGTTCTGGTTTTTTATAAAAACGTATATTAGCAGCTACTTGTCCTATAGATTGTTTATTTATACTTTTAAAAATTATTTCATTTTGTGAAGGACATATTGCACTAACATCTTTTGGTAATTTATATATTATAGAATGAGAATAACCTACAAAAAGATTAATAATATTATTTTTAACAGATATTTTATATCCTATACCAATAACTTTTAATTTTTTAGTAAAACCTTTAGTTATTCCAATAATACTATTATTAACTATAGATCTTATAGTTCCAGATTGTAACCAACTATTTTTATTTTCTTTATATGGTCTAAATATTAATTTATTTTTAATTTTTTCTATTTTAACTAATTTATTAATATTAATAAAAAATTTATTATTAATATTTTTTATAATTATTTTTTTTTTATCAATTTTAACTTTAATTTCTTTAGGAATTAATATTGGTTTTTTAGCAATTCTAGACATTAAAAGTTATCCTTTAATTTTTAAGATACATAACAAATAATTTCACCACCTAAACCATATTTACGAGCTTTATGATCAGTCATAACTCCTTTTGAAGTAGATATTATTGCTATACCAAAACCTGAAATTATTTTAGGTAAATTTTTTTTATTTTTATATACTCTTAAACTAGGTTTACTTATACGTTTTATATTATGTATAACAGATTTTTTTTTAAAATATTTTAACTTAATTTCTAATATTTTTTTCTTATTTTTTTTATTTATAATATTATAATCTTCAATATATCCTTCTTCTTTTAATATTTTAGAAATAGAACTTTTAAATTTAGAATAAAACATTATAACTTTTTTTTTTTTTATTTTTTGATTATTACTAATACGATTTATCATGTCAGATATAGGATCTTGTATATTCATTATAATACCTATTTTTTATATATAATAATTTTTTTACCAACTAGATTTTGTTAATCCAGGTATATCACCTCTCATAGCAAATTCACGTGTTTTAATTCTACTCAAACCAAATCTTCTTATAAAAGATCTAGAACGACCTGTTTGTTTACAACGATTTCTTTGACGAATAATACTAGAATCTCTAGGTAATTTTTGTAATTTTATAATTGCATTCCATCTATTTTCTTTAGAAATTTTAGGATCTTTAATTATTTTTTTTAATGATTTTCTTTTTTTAAAAAATTTTTTCTCCATTTTTATACGTTTATTATTTCTTTCAATTACACTTTTTTTAGCCATAGAAACCTTTTTATTTTTTAAAAGGAAAATTAAATTCAGATAATAATTTAAAACCTTCATAATTATTTTTAGCGTTAGTTATAATATTTATATCTAAACCTCTAATACAATCAATTTTATTATAATCAATTTCTGGAAAAATAATTTGTTCTTTAATTCCAAAATTATAATTTCCATTACCATCAAATGATTTTTTAGATAAACCTCGAAAATCTCTAATACGAGGAATAGCAATATTTATTAATTTTTCTAAAAAATCCCACATAAAATTTCTTCTTAATGTAACTTTACATCCAATAGGCAATCCTTTTCTTATTTTAAATCCTGCTATTGATTTTTTTGTTTTAGTAATAACGGGTTTTCTTCCTGTAATTGATTCTAAATCACGCATTGCAAAATTTATTTTTTTTTTATTATTTTCACTATTTCCAATACCTATATTTAATGTAATTTTAATTAATCTAGGAACTTGCATAATTGAATAATAATATGATTTTAACATTATTTTATTAATTATTTTATTTTTATAATATTTATGTAAGTTTGATTTCATATTTTTTAATTTATATAATATATAATCCATTAGATTTAAAAAATCTTTTTTTTTTTCCTAATACAAATTTAAATTTTACTTTATCTGCTTTATTTGTATAAGGATTAAATATTGCAATATTAGAAATATTTATAAAATTTTCTTTTGGAATAATACCATATTTTTTTTTATCATTATAAATTTTAAAATGTTTTTTTTTAATATTTAAATTATATAATAAAACAACACCATTTTTAAAAATTTCTTTAACTACACTTACTTTACCTTTATCTTTTCCTTTTATCACAATTACATAATCTCTATTTTTAATTTTATGTTTCATTTTAATTTTAACCTTTTTATATATTATAAAACTTCAGGAGCTAAAGAAATTATTTTCATAAATTTAGAATTTTTTATTTCTCTAGTTATTGGTCCAAAAATTCGTGTACCTATTGGTTGATCGTTTGTATTATTTAATATAACACATGAATTACTATCAAATCTTATAATAGACCAATCAGGTCTTCTTATTCCTTTTTTTGTTCTTACTATTACAGCTTTAAATATTTCACCTTTTTTAACTTTACTTTTAGGAATAGATTCTTTAATAGTTATTTTAATTATATCTCCGATATTTGCGTATTTTTTTTTAGAACCACCTAAAACTTTAATACACATAACTTTTTTAGCTCCAGAATTATCAGCTACATCTAATACAGTTTGTTCATAAATCATTTTATTTTCCAAAACAATATTTTTTAAATATTTTAAATTTAAAATATAATAAAAATTTTTGTTTAATTTTTATTTTTATTTAAAATTTTTATTAAATTCCAACTTTTGGTTTTTGATATTGGTTTACATAATTTTATTTTTACCCAATCACCTACTTTACATTTATTATTTTCATCATGTATATGTATTTTAATTATTCTTGTTATAAATTTACCATATAATAAATGTTTTATTTTTTTTTTAATAACTACTGTAGCTGATTTTTCCATTTTTTTTTTAATAACACTACCATAAAAAATATTATTTTTTTTTTTTAACATAATTTTTAATATTTTGTTGAATTATATTTTTAAGTTTTGCAATATTTTTTCTTTTTTTTTTTAATAAATGTGTTTTATTTAATAATTTAACTGATATTTTCATTCTTAAAATAAAATATTGATATAATTCTCTAATAAGATAATAATTTAATTTTTTTAAATTACTAAAAAAATTATTTTTTTTTTTTTTCATAATAATACCATTTTTTTAATTAAAATTGTTTTTACAGGTAATTTTGATGAAGCTAATTTTAAAGCTTTAAATGCAATTTCTTGCTTAATACCATCTATTTCATATAATATTCTTCCAGGTTTAATTAAAGTAACCCAATATTCTACGTTTCCTTTTCCCTTTCCCATACGAACTTCTAATGGTTTTTTTGTTATAGGTTTATTTGGAAATATTCTAATCCAAATTTTACCTTCTTTTTTAACATATCTAGACATAGAACGACGTGCTGATTCTATTTGTCTAGAAGTAATTCTTCCTCTACTTATTGCTTTAAGAGCAAATTTTCCAAAAAGAATATTAGTACATTTATTAGAAAAACCTCTATTTTTACCTTTTTGAACTTTTTTAAATTTAGTTTGTTTTGGTTGTAACACAAGTTTACCTTTTTATATTTATTTATTATTTTTAATAAAATAATTTATTTTTTTCATATTTATTAATTTATCTAATATTTCTCCTTTAAAAATCCATACTTTAACACCAATTTTACCATAATTAGTTTGTGCTTCTGAGTTATTATAATCTATATAAGCTCTTAAAGTATGTAATGGAACTCTACCTTCTCTATACCATTCAGTACGAGCTATTTCAGCTCCTCCTAAACGACCACTAATTTCAATTTTAATTCCTTGAGCTCCTAAACGCATTGCATTTTGTATAGATTTTTTTATTGATCTTCTAAATGAAAATCTTTTTTCTAGTTGAAAAACAATTTCATTTGCTACAATTTTAGAATCTAATTCTGGTATTTTTATTTCAATAATATTTATTTTAACTTCTATATTTATTATTTTTGATAATTTTTTTTCTATTGATTTTAATTTTTTATTATTTTTATTTTTAATCAAATTAATTTTATAAGCATATATATTTATATTTGCTTTTTCTTTAATACGTTCAATTATTATTTTTGATATTGATAATTTAAATAATTTTTTTTTTAAAAATTCACGAATTTTAAAATCACAATTTATATTGTTAGCAAATTCTTTTTTATTAGAAAACCAAAAAGAATTATGATTTTTTATAATACCTAATCTCATACCATTTGCATTAACTTTTTGACCCATATAAAATTATCCTTATTTTTTATTTTAACTTAAAACAATAGTAACATGACTTTTTCTTTTTTTTATATAATCAGCTTTTCCTTTAGCTTTTGGTATAATTCTTTTATATAAAGGTCCATTATTAACATATATTTTTTTTATTTTCAATTTATCTATATCTATAAAATTATATTCATCTGCATTTGAAATAGCTGATTCTAATGATTTTCTTAAAATAACAGCAGCTTTTTTATTAATATTATTTAATATATCTAATGAATTACATATATTTACTCTTCTTATTAAATTTACTATTAATCTAATTTTTTGAGGAGATGAATTTAAATAAAATGATTTAGATATTATTTCCATAATTTTTTTTAATCCTTTTTATTTTCAACTTTTTGTATTTTTTTATCAGAATTATGGCCACGATAAGTTCTAGTAAGAGAAAATTCTCCTAATTTATGACCAACCATTTCATCGGATATAAAAACAGGGATATGTTTTTTACCGTTATGTACAGAAATTGTTAAACCTATCATTTCAGGAAAAATAGTAGAACGTCTCGACCATGTTTTTATTGGTTTTTTAATTTTATTTTTTATATTATATTGAACTTTTTTTAATAAATGTAAATCAATAAATGGACCTTTTCTAATTGATCTATTCATAATATCCTTTTAAATTATTTATTATGACTAATAATGAATTTTTCAGTTCTTTTATTATTTCTAGTTTTTTTACCTTTAGTTTTAACTCCCCATGGAGTAACTGGATGTTTACCAAAGTTTTTTCCTTCACCACCACCATGAGGATGATCTATAGGATTCATAGCTGTTCCTCTTACTGTTGGTCTTATACCTTTCCATCTTGATGCACCGGCTTTACCTAATGATATTAACATTTTTTTTTCATTACTAACAATACCAATAGTAGCTCTACATTTACTTTCTATTTTACGTATTTCTCCTGATTTTAATTTTAAAATTACATAATTATTATCTTTAGAAATTAATCTAGCGTAACTTCCAGCTGATCTTGATAATTGACCACCTTTTCCAGGTTTCATTTCTATATTATGAATTATAGAACCTATTGGTATATATTTCATAGATAATGTATTACCATTTTTAATAGATGATTTATTTCCTGATTGTACATATTCTCCTATTTTTAAATCTTTAGGAGCTAAAATATATTTTTTTTTACCATTTAAATACATAATTAATGCAATATTTGCATTTCTATTTGGATCATATTCTATATTTTTTACAATTGATGGTAAATCATCCATTTTACGCTTAAAATCTATAATACGATACATTTGTTTATTACCACCACCAATATGTCTAGTAGTTATTTTACCATGATGATTTCTACCACCATTTTTTTTTTTTTTTTTTAACAATCTATAATATGGTTTTATTTTATTTAATTTTTTATTAATTAATTTAATAACATGACGTCTTCCAGGAGAAGTAGGCTTGCATTTTATAATAACCATTAATAATTCCTATTTTTTTTTAAAATCTTTAACATTTACATATTATAATTTTTTTTTTTTTTAAAAGTAATATATACTTTTTTCCAACTTTTATAATAATGTATAAATTTACCTTTTTTTTTCTTTTTCTTTTTTATAACTAATGTGTTTATATTTTTTGGATATATATTAAATAGTTGTAAAATAGTTTTTTTTATATCTTTTTTTGTTACTTTTAAAGGAACTTTAAACATAAAAACATTTTTATTTTTTTTAGAAAAAGAAAATTTTTCAGATGTATACATTTTTATAAATATTGAATATAATTTTTTTTCTATTTTTTTCATTTTAAATAATTCTCTATTTTTCTAATAGAATTTAAAGTAATAATTATTTTGTCACAAGATAATAATTTTAATAAATTTATAGAATTTAAGTAACATAAATTAACTCTATATAAATTTCTAGAAGATAATACAATATTTTTATTATAATTATTTATTATTATTAAAATTTTTTTAAAATTTATATTTTTGATTTTATTTACTAATTTTTTTGTACTACAATTTGGTAAATAAAACTTATCAAATATTAATAATCTTTTTTGTTTTATTAATTCTGAAAAAATAATTTTTAAAGCTTTACGATGCATTTTTTTATTTACTTTATTATTATAATTTTTAAATTTAGATGCAAATGTAACACCACCACCACGCCATATAGGACTTTTTCTAGAACCAGCTCTAGCATTTCCAGTTCCTTTTTGTTTCCATGGTTTTCTTTTAGAACCTGAAACTAAAGAACGATTTTTTTGAGAATGAGTTCCTTGTCTAGATTTCAATAAATAAGAAATTATTATTTGATGTAATAAAGTTTTATTAAATTTTTGATTAAATATTTTATTAGAAATTTTTACTTTTTTTTTATTATCATACAACATTATTATCATGTTAAATTAATTACCTTATGTTTTTTTTTAATAGATGGTTTTATCATTACATAATTACCTAAATGTCCAGGAATTGATCCTTTAATTAAAATTAAATTATTTTTAATATCTATTTTTAAAATTATTAAATTTTGTATAGTTGTTTTTTTTTTTCCTAATTGTCCAGACATTTTTTTACCTTTAAAAACTTTTCCGGGTGTTTGGTTTTGACCTATTGAACCAGGAGCTCTATGTGATAGAGAATTACCATGTGTTGAATCTTGTGAACTAAAATTCCATCTTTTTATTGTTCCTGAAAAACCTTTACCTTTTGAAATACCAGTAACATCTACATATTTTATACCACAAAGTTGATTAACATTTAAATCTTGTCCTAATATAAATTTATTATTTTCTTCATAAGAAGTTTTAAATTCCCATAAACCACATCCAGGTTCAACAAAAGATCTATAGAAATGTCCTAAGTCAGGTTTACTAGTACGATTATCTTTTTTATAACCTGTAGTAACTTGTATAGAAAAATATTTATTTTTATTAAAATTTTTAATTTGTGTAATTCTATTTGTATTTATATAAATCATAGTTATCGGTATAGAACTACCATCATCTTCAAATGATCTAGTCATTCCGTATTTTATACCTATTAAACCCATCATATAATATTATATAAAACCTCTTTTATTTATTATATATTTTTTAAAATTATATAAAATTTAATGAACACTAATATTTATATCAACTCCGGCAATTAAATCTATATGCATTAATGATTCTATTATTTTTTCATTAGGTTCTATTATATCAATAAAACGTTTATATGTCCTTATTTCATATTGATCACGAGAATCTTTGTGTGTATGTGGTGATGTTAATAAAGTGAACTTTTCTATTTTTGTAGGTAAACAAACTGGACCTCTTATATTTGAACCATTTAAATATACAATTTCAATTATTTTAATCATTTCGTTATAAATTAAATTAAAATTAAATGATTTAAAAATTATTCTTAAAATTAAATTATTCATTTAAAATTTAAACTCCAATTTAATATTTTAAAAAAAACTTTATATTTATAAAATATATCAAATTTCGCTGATGTCCAGAATTGAACTGGATACCTCACCTTTACCAAAGGTGTGCTCTTACCTATTGAGCTACATCAGCTATATTAAAATAATAAATAGCGGATAATGGGAATCGAACCCACATTTTTAGCTTGGAAGGCTAAAGTAATACCACTATACTATATCCGCTTTAATTATTATTAAAATATAACAAATAATAATATGGTGGGAGAAGGATTCGAACCTTCGAAGTCTATGACGGCAGATTTACAGTCTGCTCCCTTTAGCCACTCGGGAATCCCACCATTAAATTTATATTTTAATATTTTAAAATATGCCGGCTACCGGAATCGAACTGGTGACCTACTGATTACAAGTCAGTTGCTCTACCTACTGAGCTAAGCCGGCTTATTTTAAAAATAAAATATAAAGAATTCAAATTTAATTATTTATAATAAAAATAAATTTTTTTTTATTATTATTTTTTAAAAAATATCTAATTGAATCAATTTTTTTTTCTTCTTTAAATTTTTAAACTTTATATAAATATTATAAATTGATTTAAAATTTTATATTTATAATATAAAGTCTGGCAGTGTCCTACTCTCACACAGGGAGACCCTGCACTACCATCGGCGCTGCAGCGTTTAACTTCTGAGTTCGGTATGGATTCAGGTGGTACCACTGCGCTATTGCCGCCAGACATGTTAAATATATTTCTTATGTATTTTTTAATAAACAATATAAATTATAAATAAAAGCCACACGGGTCCTAATTAGTACTGGTTAGCTACACATATTACTATGTTTACACATCCAGCCTATTAACGTTGTAGTCTTCAACGTCCCTTAAGGAAACTATTGTTAGTTTCGGGATGATTAATCTTGAGGTAAGTTTCGTGCTTAGATGCTTTCAGCTCTTATCTTTTCCGTATATAGCTACCGGGCAATACCATTGGTATGATAACCCGAACACCAGAGATACGTCCACTTCGGTCCTCTCGTACTAGAAGCAGATCCTCTCAATCCTCCTTCGCCCACGACAGATAGGGACCGAACTGTCTCACGACGTTCTAAACCCAGCTCGCGTACCACTTTAAATGGCGAACAGCCATACCCTTGGGACCTGCTTCAGCCCCAGGATGTGATGAGCCGACATCGAGGTGCCAAACACCGCCGTCGATATGAGCTCTTGGGCGGTATTAGCCTGTTATCCCCGGAGTACCTTTTATTCGTTGAGCGATGGCCTTTCCACATAGAAACCACCGGATCACTAAGACCTGCTTTCGCACCTGCTCGCATTGTCATGCTTACAGTCAAATTGGCTTATGCCTTTGCACTAACCTCACGATTTCCGACCGTGATTAGCCAATCTTTGCACTCCTCCGTTACTCTTCAGGAGGAGACCGCCCCAGTCAAACTATCCACCAGACATTGTCTCTATATTTGTTTTAAATATAAGATTAGAAAATTAAAAATTAAAGGGTGGTATTTCATGGTTAGCTCCATATAAACTGGCGTCTATATTTCTAAGCTTACCACCTATTCTACACATTAATTTTTTATAATCAGTATCAAGCTATAGTAAAGGTTCACGGGGTCTTTCCGTCTTGTCGCGGGTATACTGCATCTTCACAGCAAATTCAATTTCACTGAGTCTAAGGTGGAGACAGTCTGGCCATCATTACGCCATTCGTGCAGGTCGGAACTTACCCGACAAGGAATTTCGCTACCTTAGGACCGTTATAGTTACGGCCGCCGTTTACCGGGGCTTCGATCAAGAGCTTCAATTTAAAAATCGTTACTCCATCAATTAACCTTCCGGCACCGGGCAGGCGTCACACCGTATACTTCCACTTTCGTGTTTGCACAGTGCTATGTTTTTAGTAAACAGTTGCAGCCAGCCATTATTTTAAACTAGTATCAGCTTGTTATTAAGTATCTAATAATTCACCTACTGCTAGTGTGCCTTATTCCAAAGTTACGGCACTATTTTGCCTAGTTCCTTCACCTCAGTTATCTCAAACGCCTTAGTATTCTCTACCTGACTACCTGTGTCGGTTTAGGTACGATTTAATACAGTGTTCGTAGAAGCTTTTCTCGTAAGTATGATATCAGTTATTTTACGATTTCATTATTTTAATACGTTGATGTTATGAATATTATATTTATTAATATTCCACCTAGGTATTTAAACCAATTTACCAATTATTGGATAACCTAATCTTCTTCGTCACTTCTTAAAACTATATTAAGTACAGGAATTTTAACCTGTTAATCATCGACTACGCCTTTCGGCCTGATCTTAGATATCGACTTACCCTGCCTCGATTAACGTAGGACAGGAAACCTTAGTCTTTCGGCGAGCAAGTTTTTCACCTGCTTTATCGTTACTCATGTCAGCATTCGCACTTCTGATACCTCCAATATATTTTCCAATATATCTTCTATGGTTTACAGAACGCTCCTCTACCCAACAATAATAAAATTGTTGCCGTAGCTTCGGTATACAATTTGAGCCCCGTTACATCTTCCGCGCAAGTTGACTCGACCAGTGAGCTATTACGCTTTCTTTAAATGATGGCTGCTTCTAAGCCAACATCCTGGCTGTTTATGCCCTCTCACATCGTTTTCCACTTAATTGTAATTTTGGGACCTTAGCTGACGGTCTGGGTTGTTTCCCTTTCCACGACGGATATTAGCACCCGACGTGTGTCTCCCATATTTACATTCTTTAGTATTCGGAGTTTGTATCGACTTGGTAAGCTAGTATAGCTCCCTAATCTGAACAGTGCTCTACCCCTAAAGATGAAATTATATGAGGCGCTACCTAAATAGCTTTCGAGGAGAACCAGCTATCTCCTGGTTTGATTGGCCTTTCACCCCTAACCACAAGTCATCCGCTAATTTTGCAACATTAGTCGGTTCGGTCCTCCAATTAGTTTTAACTAATTTTCAACCTGCTCATGGCTAGATCACCAGGTTTCGGGTCTGTATCCTGCAACTAATGCCTTATTAAGACTCGGTTTCCCTACGGCTTCCTTATAAAAAAGTTAACCTCGCTACAATATACAAGTCGCTGACCCATTATACAAAAGGTACGCAGTTGCTAATTAAAAAATAGCTTCCACTGCTTGTACATATATGGTTTCAGGTTCTATTTCACTCCCCTTGCAGAGGTTCTTTTCACCTTTCCCTTACGGTACTAGTTCACTATCGGTCAATCAAGAGTATTTAGTCTTAGAGGGTGGTCCCCCTTTCTTCAAACAAGATATCACGTGTCTCGTTTTACTCTATGAAATTATTTTTTTGTTTTTTTTTTTTTTTGTGTAATCTTAAAGATTTATCTTCATTTATTTTCATATACGAGACTTTCACTCTGTATCGTTGTACTTTCCAGTACATTCTACTATATAAATGTTAATAATTTCGGACTTTTCCCTTTTCGCTCGCCACTACTAAGAGAATCTCATTTGATTTATTTTCCTCAGGATACTAAGATGTTTCAATTCTCCTGGTTGTCTTCATAATAACATTATTATGATGATGTTTGGATTGTATCATTCAGTGAAGATTTGGATAAAATGAATAATCCGTAAACATCGGGTTTACCCATTAGGAGATCGTTGATTTAAAATGCTTCAAGTCAGCACATCAACGCTTTTCGCAGATTAGCACGTCCTTCATCGTCTTTGATTGCCAAGGCATCCACCATATACGCTTTTAAACTTAAATTAATAATTTAATTGTTTTAATAATAAAAAAAAGATAAATAAAAAAAAATTTATTAAATGGAGTTAAGCGGGATCGAACCGCTGACCTCCTGCTTGCAAAGCAGGCGCTCTACCTACTAAGCTATAACCCCAAAATTTAAAAAAAATTTCTATTTTAAATAAATTTATAGGCTTGAGTGGAATCGAACCACCGACCTCACCCTTATCAGGGGTGTGCTCTAAACCTTCTGAGCTACAAGCCTATAATGAAAAAATAATAAAATACAATAATTTTTTTAAAAAAAATAAGGAGGTAATCCAACCACAGGTTCCCCTACGGTTACCTTGTTACGACTTCACCCCAGTCATGAATCACAAAGTGGTAAACTATTTTCTTGTTAAGAAGGTTAAATTAATCTACTTCTTTTGCAACCCACTTCCATGGTGTGACGGGCGGTGTGTACAAGGCCTGGAAACATA
This sequence comes from Candidatus Annandia adelgestsuga, assembly GCF_003956045.1. Lineage (NCBI taxonomy): Bacteria > Pseudomonadati > Pseudomonadota > Gammaproteobacteria > Enterobacterales > Enterobacteriaceae > Candidatus Annandia > Candidatus Annandia adelgestsuga. The sequence continues at coordinate 88,704 of NZ_CP026513.1, forward strand.
TTCACCGTGGCATGCTGATCCACGATTACTAGCGATTCCGACTTCGTGGAGTCGAGTTGCAGACTCCAGTCCGAACTAAGACGTATTTTATAGATTAGCTTTATTTTACAATATTGCATCTCTTTGTATACGCCATTGTAGCACGTGTGTAGCCCTGGTCGTAAGGGCCATGATGACTTGACGTCGTCCCCACCTTCCTCCAGTTTATAACTGGCAGTTTCTTTTGAGTCCCCAGCTTTATCTGATGGTAACAAAAAACAAGGGTTGCGCTCGTTGCGGGACTTAACCCAACATTTCACAACACGAGCTGACGACAGCCATGCAGCACCTGTCTCACAGTTCAAATTGCACTTTTATATTTCTATAAAATTCTGTGGATGTCAAGACCAGGTAAGGTTTTACGCGTTGCATCGAATTAAACCACATGCTCCACCGCTTGTGCAGGCCCCCGTCAATTCATTTGAGTTTTAGCCTTGCGGCCGTACTCCCCAGGCGGTCGACTTAACGCGTTAGCTACAGAAATTATAAGTCAAAGCTTTCAACTTCTTAGTCGACATCGTTTACAGCATGGACTACCAGGGTATCTAATCCTGTTTGCTACCCATGCTTTCGCATTTTAGCGTCAGTTATCGTCCAGGAGGTCGCCTTCGCCACTGATATTCCTCTAGATATCTATGCATTTCACCGCTACACCTAGAATTCTACCTCCCTCTACGAAACTCTAGTCTATTAGTTTCAAATGCAGTTCCTAGATTAAGTCTAGGGATTTCACACTTGACTTAATAAACCACCTAAGTGCTCTTTACGCCCAGTAATTCCGATTAACGCTAGCACCCTCCGTATTACCGCGGCTGCTGGCACGGAGTTAGCCGGTGCTTCTTTTATAGCTAACGTCTGATAACAAAATTATTAGTTTCATTACCTTCTTATGCTATTGAAAGTACTTTACAACCCTAAGGTCTTCTTCATACACGCGACATAGCTGCATCAGGCTTGCGCCCATTGTGCAATATTCCCCACTGCTGCCTCCCGTAAGAGTCTGGACCGTGTCTCAGTTCCAGTGTGGCTGGTCATCCTCTCAGACCAACTAGAGATCATTGCCTTGGTAAGCCATTACCTTACCAACAAGCTAATCTCGTCTAGGCTCATCTAACAGCGCGAGAGCATATTATTAAAAACGTTATCCCCGCTTTGGTCTTTTAATTTATTTTATTTATAAAAATTTATTTTAAAATAAAATTTTAGAATTAATAATTATAAATTTAATAAATTAAAATAGAATAATAAAAATATTTATCAAAAAAAAATACAAAATTTATACTATATAACTATTAAAATGTATATAATCAATTAAATTTTATTTTATAAAAAAAACATTAATATATAATTTAAAATAAAATTAAAAACCTTTTTTAAAAAAAAATTATATAATATAAAACAATCAAAAAAAATATTTATTAAAAAAAAGATAACATCGTAAATAAATACATTAAAATAGTTAAAATAGTATAAACCTAATATTAATGTTTCAAAATAATAATGTTATAATTTTAACTTTATATATAATGAAACATTTATAAAATTAAAATAATTTTTTATATTAAAAATTATTAATTTTGTTTAATAATTAATATAATAAAAAAATTAAATTTTAATATACATTATAAATATTAATTCAATATTAAAATTTTGAATATAAAGTTTTTATTAATTAAAATTATTATAAAAATAATAATTAATATTTATTATAAAAATTATTTCATTATTATTTATCATAAACAAATTTGATAAAATAAACATTGACATTATATGGTATTAGCTATCGTTTCCAATAGTTATCCCATTCTATTAGGTAGATTCCTAGATATTACTCACCCGTTCGCCGCTTTCTATTATTTAAAATAAACAGAATTCGCACGACTTGCATGTGTTAAGCCTGTCGCTAGCGTTCAATCTGAGCCATGATCAAACTCTTAAGTTTCAAAACAAAAAATCAAAAATAATTAAAACTGATTTTAGTATTTTAATATTTTAAATATAATTATTTAAATTATGTAAAAATAAATAAAATTATTTTTTTACATATTATTTATTAAATAACATATTTTATAATACTATATTTTAAATAATAGTCAATTTTTTATTTATATTCCTAAAATTAATACAAGTTATTTAATAAATAATGTAAATATTTGTCATTAATATTATAAATAATAAAATTAAAAAATTTATAAATAAAAATAAATATAAAATAATTTATAATTTTATATTTATTTTTAATTTATTTTAATAATAATATTTTAATTTTAAAAAAAGAGATTAATTTAATGAATTTTTTAAATAAATTTGATATAATAATTATAGGAGCTGGACATGCTGGTACAGAAGCAGCTATAGCTTGTGATAATATGAAAAGAAAAACTTTATTAATAACACAAAATATTAATACAATAGGTCAAATGTCATGTAATCCAGCTATTGGTGGTATAGGAAAAAGTCATTTAGTAAAAGAAATAGATGCTCTTGGAGGTTTAATGGCAAAAGCTATAGATTATTCTGGTATTCAATTTAAAATTTTAAATTCTAGTAAAGGTCCAGCAGTTAGATCAACTCGTGCTCAAGCTGATAGAATATTATATAAAAAATTTATATTTAATACATTAAAAAAAAAAAAATATATTACTATTTTAGAATCGGAAGTTATTAAATTAATAATTAAAAAATATAATATTATTAATGGAATAAAAACAAATAATAATTTAAAATTTTATTCAAATATTATTATATTAACTGTTGGAACTTTTTTAAGTGGTAAAATTCATATAGGTTTAAATAAATATGATGGAGGTAGAGAAAATGAATTACCATCAAAAAAATTATCTAATAATTTAAATAATTTACCATTTAAAATTAATAGATTAAAAACAGGAACACCACCAAGAATTAATAAAAATACTATAAATTTCAAAATATTAAAAAAACAATATAGTGATATTCCTGTACCAAATTTTTCTTTTATGGGAGAATTATATAATCATCCTCCACAAATACCTTGTTATATAACTAATACTAATAATAATACTCATGAAATTATTAAAAATTCTTTAATTAATAGTCCTTTATATAACGGTTCTATAAAAGGAATAGGTCCAAGATATTGTCCTTCAATTGAAGATAAAATAATTAAATTTCCAAATCGTAATAAACATCAAATTTTTTTAGAACCAGAAGGTTTATTTAGTAATGAAATATATCCTAACGGTATTTCTACTAGTTTACCAATAAAAGTACAAAAAAATATTATAAATTCTATTAAAGGTTTAGAATATGCTAAAATTACAAGACCTGGTTACGCAATAGAATATAATTTTTTTGATCCAAAAGATCTATATTTTAATTTAGAAAGTAAACATATTAAAGGTTTATTTTTAGCTGGGCAAATTAATGGTACAACAGGTTATGAAGAAGCAGCCGCACAAGGAATAATAGCTGGAATAAATGCTTCATTATTAAATATGAATAAAGAATATTGGTATCCTAAACGTAATCAATCATATATTGGTGTTTTAATAAACGATTTATGTAATTTAGGTACAAAAGAACCTTATAGAATGTTTACATCTAGAGCTGAACATCGTTTATTTTTAAGAGAAGATAATTCTTATTTAAGATTAACAGAAATTGCATATAAAATAGGATTAATATCACCAATGTTTTGGAAATTATTTAATCAAAAAAAAAAACATATTAACAAATTATATAAATATATAAAAAAAAAAATTATTTATATTAAAATAAAAAAAAATAAAAAAAAATATAAAAATAAAATTTATAAAAAAAAATATTATTTTAAAGAATTATTAAAAAAACCTAATTTTAATTATAAGAAAAATATAAAATATACTAATTTTTTTATAAAATTTTTTAATTTAGATATATTAAAACAAATAGAAATTAAAATAAAATATGATGGATATATAAAACTTAATAGAATAGAATTAAAAAAAAACGTTAAAAATAAATATTTTAAATTGCCTAAAAATTTAAAATATGATAAAATTAATGGATTATCAAAAGAATTAATTAAAAAATTAAAAAAATATAAACCAAAATTTATAAAACAAATAAGTAATATTTCTGGAATTACACCGTCAGCTATTACTGCTATTTTAATATATATTAAAAAAAAATATAAAACTTTAAGTATTAATATTTAAAAAAAAAGTAATTTTTTATAAATTTGCATTTTATAAAATTATAATGTATAATGGATATTATTATTAATTATTAATATAAAAAATTGTTGTTATAATTTATTTTCAACATCTTATTATAAAATAATATAATAAAAAATAATAAATTAAGAATATTATAAAATGAAAGAAAATATTGATACTAAAAGTTATATCAATCATCATTTACAAAATTTACAATTAGATTTACATAATTTTAAATTAATAAATTTAAAAGATAATATAAAACAAAATTTTTTATTATTAAATATTGATTCTATATTTTTTTCTATTATTATTGGATTTACAATATTTATTATCTTATATTATGTTGTTAATAATATAAATAAGGGTGTTCCAAATAAGTTACAAACATTAATAGAAATTATAGTAATTTTTGTAGAAAACAATGTTAATAATATATCTTTTGTTAAAAATAAATTTATTGCTCCATTATCATTTACGATTTTTATATGGGTTTTTTTTATGAATTTAATGGATTTATTACCTATTGACTGGATACCTACATTGATGTATAATGTATTTGGATATAAAGTATTTCATGTAGTGCCTTCATCTGATATAAATATTTGTATATCAATGGCATTAAATGTATTTTTTTTAGTTTTATTTTATAATATTAAAAATAAAGGAATATTTAAATTTATTAAAGAAATTTCTTTTCATCCTTTTAATAGTTATATTTTTATACCTATTAATTTAATATTAGAAATAATAAATTTATTATCTAAACCAATTTCTCTAAGTTTGAGATTATTTGGAAATATGTATTCTAGTGAATTAATATTTATATTAATATCTAGTTTATTACCATGGTGGATTCAATGGATTTTTAATGTTCCATGGTCTATTTTACATATATTAATTATTCCTTTACAAGCTTTTATTTTTATGATTTTAACTATAGTTTATTTATCGATGTGTTAAAAAAAAATAAAATTTTATAAATTAATTAATAAAAAAAATAAGGAAAATTAAATGGATAATACAAATATTTTATATTTATCTTCTGCTATAATGTTAGGATTGTCTTCTGTAGGTGCTTCAATAGGTATAAGTATTTTAGGTGGTAAATTTTTAGAAGGAGCTACTAGACAACCAGATCTTATACCAGCTTTAAGAACACAATTTTTTATTATTATGGGTTTAGTAGATGCAATACCAATGATTTCTGTGGGTTTATCTTTATATATAATGTTTGCTATAAACAAATAAATATTATATTAAAATAATATTTATTTTAAAAAAATAAATATAAATATATAATTGGAGATATAATGAATATTAATATAACAATTTTAGGACAAACTATATCATTTATAATATTTGTATTATTTTGTATGAAGTATATATGGCCGCCTATAATAAAAAAAATAAAAAAACATCAAGATAAAATTTCAAGTGAATTAAAAAATATAGAATTATGTAAAAAAGATTTTATAATAATAGAAAAATTAATATTAAAAAAAATTAAAAAAACTAAAAAAAATGCTGATTTAATAATAAAAGAAGCTAATTATAGAAGTGAACAAATAATAAAAAAAGCTGAAAAAATAGCTATAAAAAATAGTAATAAAATAATTGAAAATTCTATAATTAAAATTAAAATAGAATCAAAAATTACTAAAGAAAAATTAAAAAAACAATTTTCTAATTTAGTTATTATAGGAATAAGAAAAATTATAAAAGAATATTATTATAAAAAAAATCATGAAAATGTTTTAAATGATATAATAAAAAAAATATAGGATTAATAAATAATATGAATATAAAAATTATAAAATTGATTAGAATATATGCAAACTCTATATTTAATTTTTCTATTGAAAATAAAAAAATTAATTACTGGTATTACATGTTACATATAACTTCTAAAGTTATATGTAACATTTATACAAATAAAAAATTATTAAATTATATAAATTTAAATAATTTACATAAAATAATAAAAAATTATTTTATTAAAAATAAAATAAATTATTATTATATTAATTTTATATCAATTTTAATAAAAAATAATAGATTAAAATTATTACCTGAAATATTTAAGAAATTTAAAAAATTAAGATATAAATACTATAAAATTAATAAAATAAATTTTGTAACTGTAAATGAAAAATATAATGATAAAATTGATATTATTAAAAAAAAAATAAAAAAAAAATATTTTAACAAAATTATATTCAAAAACAAATTTAAAAAAAATATAATATCTGGAATTATTATTTATAACAATAAAAAAATTGTAGATTATAGTATTTTACATAAAATAAATTGTATAGAAAAATGTTTAAAATTTTAAGGAAATTAAAATGCAATTTAATGCTAATGAAATTAGTGAATTAATTAAAAAAAAAATATCTGATTTAAAAATTAAAGAAGAAAAAAAAAATGAAGGTGTTATTATATCAATAAATGATGGTATAATTTGGGTTAATGGAATATTAAATGTTATGCAAGGAGAAATGTTAGAATTACCTAATAATTTATATGCTATTGCATTAAATTTAGAACAAGATTTTGTTGGTGCTATTGTTATGGGAAAATATATTGATTTGAAAGAAGGTATGATAGTAAAATGTACTGGTAAAATATTAGAAATACCAGTAGGAAATCAATTATTAGGAAGAGTTATAAATACTTTAGGAAAAGAAATAGATGGAAAAGGATATATAAAAAGTAAAAATTTTTCTCCTATTGAGAAAATAGCACCAGGGGTAATTGATAGAGAACCTATTAATAAACCTTTACAAACAGGATATACAATAATAGATTCTATGATTCCTATTGGTAGAGGACAAAGAGAACTTATTATAGGTGATCGACATACTGGAAAAACTACTTTAGCTATTGATACAATAATAAATCAACGTAATAAAAAAGTAAAATGTATATATGTTGCTATTGGTCAAAAAGCTTCTACCATATATAATTTGGTATCTAAATTAAAAGAATATAATGCTTTATCTTATACAGTAATAGTTGTAGCTACTGCTTCTGAACCAGCATCTATGCAATATTTAGCTCCTTATTCTGGTTGTACTATAGGAGAATTTTTTAGAGATAATGGTGAAGATGCTTTAATTGTATATGATGATTTATCTAAACAAGCTATTGCTTATCGACAAATATCTTTATTATTAAAAAGACCACCAGGTAGAGAAGCTTTTCCAGGAGATATATTTTATTTACATGCACGTTTATTAGAAAGATCTGCTTGTGTAAATTCTAAATATATAGAAAAAAAAACAAAAGGTAAAATAAAAAATAAAACAGGTTCTTTGACAGCTTTACCTATAATAGAAACTCAATCTGGAGATGTTTCTGCATTTGTTCCTACAAATGTTATATCAATTACAGATGGACAAATATTTTTAGAAACAAATTTATTTAATTCTGGAATTCGTCCAGCTATTAATTCTGGAATATCAGTATCTCGTGTAGGAAGTTCAGCACAAACAAATTTAATTAAAAAATTATCTAGTGGTATAAAAAATTCTATAGCTCAGTATAACGAATTATCTTCTTTTTCTCAATTTACATCAGATTTAGATTATAATACTCGTAAAAAATTAGAAAATGGGCAAAAAATAACTGAAATGTTAAAACAAAATATTCATACTCCTATGTCTGTTATACAACAATCAATTATATTATTTATTATTAAATATAATTTTATAGATAAAATAAAATTAAATAAAATTAAAAAATTTACATTAGATTTATTAGATTATATATCATCTAATAAAAATAATTTAATTAATTTACAAAATGATATTAATAATTTTAAATTTTATTTAAACAAAATTATAAAAAAATTTAAAAAAAACAAATATGGTAAATAAATGAATAATATAAAAATTATTAAAGATAAAATTAATAGTATTAATAATACTAAAAAAATTACTAAAGTAATGGAAATGGTTGCTACAAATAAAATGTTTAAAACTAAAAAAAATATAGAAAGATGTAAACCATATATTAAATCAATTGAAAAAGTAATAAAAAATCTTTTATCAGGTAATCCTGAATATAAACATCATTATTTTAAAAAAAAAAAAATAAAAAAAGTTGGTTTTATAATTGTATCAAGTGATCGTGGTTTATGTGGTAGTTTAAATAATTTATTATTTAAAAAAATATTAAATAAAATAATTTATTTTAATAAAAAAAATATAAATGTTGTTTTTTCAATAATAGGTTCTAAAGGGGCATCTTTTTTTAGATATCTTAATTATAAAATTTTATCACAATATAATAATTTAAGTATTAAACCAAAAATAATAGATATAATTGGTTTAATTAAATCTATATTAAATTTATATGATAATAATAAAATAGAAAAATTATATATATCTTATAATAAATATTATAATACAATGATTCAAATTCCTAAAATTACAAAATTACTTCCAATAAGTTTTTCTAAAAACAAAAAAATTTATAAAAATAGATGGGATTATATTTATGAAAATGATTCTAAATTTTTATTAAATACATTATTAGTTAGATATATTGAATCAAAAATATATAATTGTGTTTTAGAAAATATTGCTAGTGAACAATCATCACGTATGATAGCTATGAAATCAGCTACAGAAAATAGTAATAAAATAATTTTAGAATTAAAATTACTATATAATAAAATTAGACAGTCAAATATTACAAAAGAGTTAAATGAAATAATTTCTAGTACATTAATTTTTTAATTTTATTTTCAAATTTATTTTTAAGGAACATTAATGAAATTTGGAAAAATTATAAGAATAATAGGTGCTATAGTAGATATAGAATTTAATATAAAGAACATACCTAATATTTATAATGCACTTCAAGTAAAAGATAATAAAGAAATAATATTAGAAGTACAACAACAATTGGGAGGTGGAATAATAAGATCAATTGTTATGGGATCTTCAGATGGATTATATAGAGGTATGAAAATTATTGATTTAAAAACCTCTATTAAAATACCTGTTGGTAAAGAAACTTTGGGTCGTATTATGAATGTTTTAGGAAAACCAATAGATATGAAAGGAAAAATATTAACTAAAGAAAAATGGTCTATACATAGAGATGCACCTAGTTTTAAAGAACAATCTCAAAATAAAGATATATTAGAAACAGGAATTAAAGTTATAGATTTAATGTGTCCATTTGCAAAAGGTGGTAAAGTTGGTTTATTTGGAGGAGCCGGAGTTGGAAAAACAGTTAATATGATGGAGTTAATTCGTAATATTGCAATAGAACATTCTGGTTATTCTGTTTTTACAGGAGTTGGAGAAAGAACTAGAGAAGGTAATGATTTTTATCATGAAATGAAAGAATCTAAAGTATTAAATAAAGTTTCTCTTGTTTATGGACAGATGAATGAACCTCCAGGCAATAGATTAAGAGTTGCATTAACCGGTTTAACAATAGCAGAAAAATTTCGTAATGATGGTCACAATGTTCTTTTATTTATCGATAATATATATAGATATACTTTAGCTGGTACTGAAGTTTCAGCTTTATTAGGAAGAATACCTTCTGCAGTGGGATATCAACCAACTTTAGCTGAAGAGATGGGGATTTTACAAGAAAGAATTACTTCTACAACAAAAGGTTCTATTACTTCTATACAAGCAGTTTATGTTCCAGCTGATGATCTTACTGATCCTTCGCCAGCTACTACTTTTACTCATTTAGATTCTACTATAACATTAAGTCGTAATATTGCTTCTTTAGGTATATATCCAGCTGTTGATCCATTAGAATCAAGTAGTTGTCAATTAGATCCTACGATAATTGGAAAAGAACATTATAATATTTCTTGTAAAGTAAAATCTATTTTACAAAAATATCAAGAACTTAAAGATATTATTGCCATACTTGGTATGGATGAATTATCAGAAAAAGATAAAATTTTAGTTTCTAGAGCAAGAAAAATACAAAAATTTTTATCACAACCATTTTTTGTAGCAGAAATATTCAGTGGTATTAAAGGAAAATATGTAACTTTAAAAGATACAATTAATGGTTTTAAAAAAATTATTAATGGAAATTTAGATTATATACCAGAAGAATTTTTTTATATGGCAGGTTCTATAAAAGATGTTATTAATAAATTTAAAAAAATATAAATATTAATTTATTATATTTTTAAATATTGGATATTTGAATGAAATCATATTTATTAAATGTAGTTAGTATTGAAAAACAAATTTTTAAAGATTATATAAATAAAATGACAATAAGCGGTAGTGAAGGAGAATTAGGAATACTTCATGGACATGTAGCACTTTTAACTACTATTAAACCTGGTAAAATTTTAATATTTAAAAAAAATAAAAAAGAATATATATATGTATCTGGAGGTATTTTAGAAATACAACCAAAAGTTGTTACTGTTCTTGCAGATACCGCTATTAGGGGAAAAGATATAGATGAGAAATTAGTTATTAAAGCTAAAAGAGAAGCTAAAGAAAAAATTATTAATTTTCCAATAGGAGACATAAATTATACTAAAAATATAATTAAATTATCTAAAGAAATGATTAAATTAGATATATTGAAATTAATAAAAAAAAATAAATTATAAATTTTTATTTACCAATACAAAATTTAGAAAATATATTTTTTAAAAGATCTTGTGTTGTAAAGTTGCCATTTATTTTATTTATTTCATTTTGAGCTAAATTTAATTTATCAGCAACAATATCTATATAAAACCCAGCATCTAATAAAAATTTACTTTGTTTTAAATATTTTAATGTTTTTTTTAATATTTTAATATGTCTTTTATTATTTATAAGTATTTTAGATAAATCTTTATTAAAATATAAAATTTTTTCTAAATGTTTAAATAATATATCTATACCATTACCTGTTAAAGCAGACATTTTTATAATATTATAACCTTTTTTATCTTTTTTTATTTTTGGTTTTTTTTTTTTAATATCTATTTTATTTTTTATTATAGTAATTTTATTTTTATTTATTTTATTATAAATATTAAAAAATGTTTTTTTTATATCATATTTTTTTGAAATATTACTATCAATAATTAATAATAAATGATCAGCTTCTTTTATTTCTTTTTTAGTTCTTTCTATTCCTATTTTTTCTATAATATTATATGATTTTCTTAAACCTGCTGTATCTATTATTTGTATAGGTATTCCATTTATATATATATTTTCTTTTATTATATCACGTGTAGTTCCTGGAATATTTGTTACAATTGATGATTTTTTTTTAGTAATTAAATTAAATATAGTTGATTTTCCTGAATTTGGTTTTCCTAAAATTACTATTTTAATTCCATATTGAGATATTTTTCCTAAATTAGATTCATAACATACATTTTTTATAATACTAATTATTTTTTTTAATTTATTTGAAATTTCAGAAGTGGAAATATGATCTATTTCATCTTCTGAAAAATCTATATTAGTTTCTATATATGTTCTTATATTAATTATTTTTTTAAAAATATTTTTAATATATAAAAATAAATTGCCATTTAATGAATTTATAGAAGATTTTACTTCATATTCTGAATTAGAATTAATTAATTCCATTATAGATTCTGCTTGTATTAAATTAATTTTTTTATTTAAAAAAGCTCTGTATGAAAATTCTCCTGGTTTAGCAAAACGTGTATGAAATTTATTATTAATATATTTCATTAATAAAATTAATGAAATTTGATTTCCATGACAATGTAATTCTAAAATATCTTCACCAGTAAATGAATTGGGTTTATTAAATAAAATTGCAATACCTTTATCTAAAATATTATTTTTATCATCTTTAAAAAATAAATAATTAGCAATACGAGGTTCAATTATTTTATTTAAAATCTTATTTGAAATATATTTAACTTTATTTCCAGATATTCTAATAATACCTACCCCACCACGTCCATAAGGTGTAACTTGTGCAATAATAGTATCTAAATTATTATAATTTATATTTTTCATATTTTTTTTTTTTTTTTTGTTAAATAATTATATAATAAATATTGTTGTATTATATAGTTATTATATTATTTATTATATAATATAAAACTAACCCTGAAGGTAACCATAAGAAAAATAAAATAAATAATATTGGTATAATATTTAATATATTTTTTTTTTGATAATCTTTTATATAATATAAAGATATTTTTTGCATTATTAATATAGTAATTCCCATTATTAATGGTAATATATAAAAATCATCTTTTGAAGATAAATCTTTAATCCATAAAAAAGAAGTATTATTTAATTCAGCAGAATTAATTATCATATAATATAAAGATAAAAATATAGGAGTTTGTAATATTAATGGTAAAAAACTACTAAGTGGATTTATTCTTTCTTTTTTATATAAATTAAAAATTTTTTCTTTTAATAAATTTTTATTATAATAAAAATTTTTATATATCGAATTAATTTTTGGTTTTAAAATATTCATTTTTATCATATAAATATATTGTATTTTTGTAATAGGATAAATAATAAAACGTAATAATAAAGTAATAATAATAATTGATATTCCCCAATTTTTAAAAATAAAATTAATTGATTTTAATAAAACAAATAATGGTTTTGAAATAAACCATAAAAAACCATAATCTATTACTAAATTTAAATTATAAAATTTAAAATTCATATAATCTTTAATTTTAGGACCAATAAAAATAATAGTTTCAAATTTTTTGTATTTATTATTAGATAATATATAAGATTTTGTAAAATATCCTAAATTAATATTTTTATTTTTTAAATTATTTATATATATTATATTATCTATTTTATTATTAGGTATTATTGATGTTAAAAAATATTTTTGTGTTATAGCAATCCATCCATTTTTTGTATTTTTTTCTTCTTTTATATTATTTAATAAATTTTTAAAATTAAATTTATTGTATTTTTCTTTTATAGTATAATAAGAAATTCCAAAATTTTTTTTATAATAATTATTATTTTTAATAATTTTTAAATTTTGCTTTAAATTATTAAATATTGATATTTTAACTTTTTTTTTTGAAATATTATAAATATTATATTTTATATCAATAAAATATTTGTTAGGATAAAATGTAAAATACTTATTATAAATTATATTTTTTTTATTATTATAAATCATTATTGTAATTTTATTTTGTTTTTTTTTAAATTTTATAAATTTTGGAAAATTATATTTATAATTATAATTTATATTTTTAATTATTTTATCGTTTTTAATTACCCCATCATTAAATTCACAAATATAATTTAATTTTTTTTTTAAAGAATCTGATAATATAAAAGATTTATTATTATAATTTTTTAATTTTATATTTTCAATTAAACCAGTTTTAGTGTTTATTAAAATATACATAACATTTGTTTTAATTTTTATTATATTTTTTTTAAATATATAACCATTATTTTTTATTTTATAATTTTTATTATTATTTTTAAAATTGTAATTATAATAAAAAAAATTTGATATAAATAAAAAAAAAAATAATATTATTAAAAAAAAAATATTTTTTCTTTTATTAATCATTTTATTTTAAATATATTAATATTTTAAATTTAAAAATTAAATTTTTAATTTTAAATATAAAATATTATATATTTTAGTTTTAAAAAAAATAAAAAATTTATATTTTTATTTTTTTCCATAATTTATTTAAATTATTAAATAAATTTTTATTATTAATTTTAATTATACATTTTTTTACTACAATAATACAATCTTTTTTAAAAAAATAATTTTGATTTAAACGAAAACTTTCTCTTATATATCTTTTTATTTTATTTCTATCATGGGAAAATTTTATATTTTTTTTAGATATTATTATACCTAATCTAGAATAGTTAAAATTGTTATTTTTTATATATAACATTATACAAGATGAATAAAAAAAATTAATTTTTTTGAAATTTTTTATAAAATTTTTAAAAAATTTTATTTTTTGTTTTTTTTTAAATTTATACATAATTATTTTATTTTGAAGAAATAGTTAAAAATAAACGTTTTTTATTTCTACGTTTTGATAATATATTTCTACCATTTTTAGTTGACATTCTATAACGAAAACCATGTGAACGTTTTTTTTTTATTAATGATGGTTGAAAAGTTCTTTTCATAATTAAATTCACCTAAATTATAATATATTTATATTTAAATAATTAAATAATTATTTAATTTTAAAAATATATTTATATATTTTTAAAAATTTATACTATTTATAAAATATATTTTAAAATATATTAAAGTAATTAGAAATATATGAAATTTACTATAATGAGAGAAAATTTATTAGAAGCTTTACAAAAAATTACTAGTATATGTATTAATAAATCAATCTTACCAATATTAAATAATATTTTAATAAAATTAAAAAATGGAATATTATTTATTATTTCTCATAATTTAGAAATTGAAATTTCAACAAAAATTAAATCTTGTAAAATAATTAAAGAAGGTGAAATAAGTATTCCTGCTAAAAAATTTTTAGAAATTTGTCGTAATTTTCCATTAAATAAAATTATAAAAATTAAATTAGTAGATAATATATTAATAATAAAAAACAATTTTATTAAATTTAAATTATCAGTATTACCTTCAAATTTATTTCCTAATTTTATTAATGGTAAAAATTTAATTAATTTTAATTTATTAAATTTTAATTTAATTAATTTAATTGAATCTACACAATTTTCTATGGGAATTCAAGATGCAAGATATTATATTAATGGTATGTTAATAAAATCTAAAAATAATATCATATATACAGTTACTACAGATGGTTATAGATTATCTTTATGTTATTATAAATATTTAAAAAAAATATCAAATTTTTCAATTATTATTCCAAGAAAAAGTATATTAGAATTAATGAAATTATTAAATAAAAAAAAAAATTTTATTATAAATATAAAAATTAATAATAATAGTATATCATTTAAATTTCAAAAATTATTATTTAATACAAAATTAATAAATGGTAATTTTCCATCATATAAAGAAATATTTAATAAAAAATACAATTATTATATTGAATTCGATAAAAATATTTTAAAAGAAGCTATTAAAAGAATTTCTATTATTTCTGATGAAAAAAATATTATTTATATGTATATAAAAAAAAAACAAGCAATAATTAAATCTAAAAATGAAATACAAGAAATTGCAGAAGAAAAAATTAAAATAAATTATTTAGGTAAAAAATTTAAAGTTATCTTTAATTCAAAATATATAATAGATATATTAAATTTTTTAAAATGTAATAATATATTTTTTTTATTAGATAAAAATATATCTATTATAAATATAAAAAGTAAAAATATTAAATATAATTCTTATATTGTTATGCCAATTAGATTATAAGTATGTTTTTTAATAAATAATTAAATTTAATAAATATATATTTATTAATTAAATTTTAATATTAATAAATTTAAACTATAGGTATTTAATTTTGTATAAAAAATATGATTCTTCTAATATTAAAATATTGAAAGGTTTAGATGCGGTTAGAAAAAGACCAGGTATGTATATAGGAGATACTGATAATGGTACTGGTTTACATCATATGATTTTTGAAGTATTAGATAATTCTATAGATGAATCCTTAGCTGGTTATTGCAATAAAATTGTAATAACAATTTATAAAGATAATTCAATATCTATATATGATAATGGTCGTGGTATTCCTGTTGATATTCATAAAGAAGAAGGGATTTCAGCTGTAGAAGTTATTATGACAATTTTACATGCTGGAGCAAAGTTTGATAATAATTCTTATAAAATTTCTGGAGGATTGCATGGTGTAGGTATTTCTGTAGTAAATGCATTATCTGAAAAATTAGAATTAATTATTTATAATAAAAATAAAATGTATAAACAAATATATTATAATGGAATTCCTAAAACATCATTAATTTTTATTAATAAAACTTTAAAAAATGGTACTTATATAAGATTTTGGCCAAATAAAATAATATTTAATAAAAATTTTATATTTGAAAATAATATTATAAAAAAACGTTTATTAGAATTATCTTTTTTGAATAGTAATATTAAATTAATATTTTATAATAAAAAAAAAAAAATAAAAAAAATTTATTATGATAATGAAGGTATTGAAGGGTTTATTAAATATTTAAATAAAAATAATAATATAATAAATAAAAAAATATTTTATTTTTGTTCTAAAAAAAATGATATTTCAATAGAAATTGCTATGCAATGGAATGATAATTTTAAAGAAAAAATATATTGTTTTACTAATAATATTTTTCAAATTTATGGTGGTTCACATTTATCAGGTTTTAGATCTTCTATTACAAGAAATTTAAATATTTATATTAAAAAAGAAAAAATAAATAAAAAAAAAAAAATAAATATAATAGGAGATGATATTCGTGAAGGTTTAGTATCAATAATTTCAGTAAAATTATCAAATCCAAAATTTTCCTCACAAACAAAAGAAAAATTGATATCTTCTGAAGTAAGACATGTAATTGAATCACAAATAAATGAATATTTTATGGAATATTTATTAGAAAACCCTAATGATTCTAAAAATATTATTTATAAAATAATAGAAACTGCAAAAATAAGAGAAACAACAAAAAAAATAAAAGAATTATCAAAAAAAAAAAATGATTTAAATATAATGGGGTTACCTTTAAAATTATCTGATTGTCAAGAAAAAAATCCATCTTTATCAGAAATATATTTAGTTGAAGGTGATTCTGCTGGTGGTTCTGCAAAACAAGGAAGAAATAGACAAAATCAAGCAATTTTACCGTTAAAAGGAAAAATTTTAAATGTAGAAAAAGTTAATTTTGAAAAAATATTAAATTCAGAAGAAATATTAACAATAATAAATTCATTAGGGTGTGGTATTGGAAAAAATAATTATAATATAAAAAAGTTAAGATATAATCGTATTATAATTATGACTGATGCCGATGTAGACGGATTACATATAAGAACTTTATTATTAACTTTTTTTTATCGTCAAATTCCAGAAATAATAAAATTAGGATATGTATATATAGCACAACCACCATTGTATAAAATTAAAAAAGGAAAAAAAATAAAATATATTCAAAACAATAAATCTATGTATGATTATATATTTTCTATTTCATTAAATAATATAACTCTTAAAATTATAAATAAAAATGGTAGTATTTATAATATAGAAAACAATGAATTAAAAGAATTAATTGTTAATTATAATAAATTATATTATATTATTGATAATTTAAAACATTTATTTTCTAAAAAAATATTAATATATTTAATACAACAATCAAATTTAAGTAATTTAAAAAAATTAGATGATGTTAAAAAATGGGTTTTAAATTTTAAAAAATTTTTAAATATTAAAAATAAAAAAAAATTTAAATTAAGTATAAAAAAAAATATACATTTAAATGTATTTGAACCAATATTATGTATAATAAAAAATAATAAATTTAATAAATATTATAAATTTGATTATAAATTTTTATTAAGTAAAAATTATTTAAAAATGTGTATTTTAAATAATAAAATAAAAAAAATTAAAAATAATGTAGCAATTATTATTAAAATTAAAAAACAAAAAAAAATATTTTATAAAATGAAAAATGTTATACAATTTATTTTAAAAAAATCTTTAAATAATATTTCTATACAAAGATATAAAGGGTTAGGAGAAATGAATCCTAAACAATTATGGGATACTACTATGAATCCTAATAAAAGAAAAATGTTAAAAATAAATATTAAAAATGCTATATCCGCTGATAAATTATTTAAAAAATTAATGGGTGATTCAGTAAAAAAAAGAAAAAATTTCATAAAAAAAAATTATTTTTTAGCATCTAATATTGATATTTAATAATGCCCGAAGGTGGAATTGAACCACCGACACGGGGATTTTCAGTCCCCTGCTCTACCAACTGAGCTATTCGGGCTTATTTATATTAAAAAATTAAATACTATTTAATATCAATTATTTTATATATTTTTATATCTTGAAAAATATAATTTTAATTATATAATTATAAAATATATACTAATTTTATAAAAATGTCAAAATTAATTTTAAAAAGGAAATTAACATGAAAATTCGCCCATTACATGATAAAATTATAGTTAAACGTCAAGATGTTGAATCTTCTTCTGCTGGAGGTATTTTATTAACTGGTTCTGCTGCTGGAAAATCTACTAGAGGTAAAGTTATTGCTATAGGAAAAGGAAGAATATTAGATAATGGTAGAATAAGACAATTAGATGTAAAAGTTAATGATGTTGTTATTTTTAATGAAGGTTATAATTCTAAAACAGAAAAAATTAATAATGAAGAATTTTTAATTATTTCGGAAAATGATGTATTAGCAATTATAGAATAAAATATATTTAAAAAAAAATAATTTATTTAAGGAATTTAAATGACTGCTAAAAAAATTAAATTTGGTAATGATGCTAGATCTAAAATACTTAAGGGTGTTAATTTACTTGCGGATGCTGTTAAAGTTACTTTAGGACCCAAAGGTCGTAACGCTGTAATAGATAAATCTTTTGGAGCACCAATTATAACTAAAGATGGTGTAACAGTAGCACGTGAAATAGAATTAGATGATAAATTTGAAAATATGGGTGCTCAAATGGTAAAAGAAGTAGCATCTAAAGCAAATGATGCTGCTGGTGATGGAACTACAACAGCAACTTTATTAGCACAATCTATTGTTAATGAAGGTTTAAAAGCTGTTGCTGCTGGTATGAATCCTATGGATTTAAAACGTGGAATAGATAAAGCTGTTATTTTAGCAGTAAGAGAATTAAAAATAATTTCAGTTCCTTGTGAAGATTCTAAATCAATTACACAAGTAGGAACTATATCAGCTAACGCTGATGAAAATGTTGGTAAATTAATATCACAAGCAATGAGTAAAGTTGGAAAAGAAGGTGTTATTACAGTTGAAGAAGGAACTGGTTTAGATGATGAATTAGATGTTGTAGAAGGAATGCAATTTGATAGAGGTTATTTATCTCCTTATTTTATAAATAAACAAGATAATGGTACTGTTGAATTAGATAATCCTTATATTTTATTAGTAGAAAAAAAAATATCTAACATAAGAGAATTACTTTCAATATTAGAAAATGTTGCTAAATCTAATAAACCAATGTTAATAATTGCAGAAGATATTGAAGGTGAAGCTTTAGCTACATTAGTAGTTAATAATATGAGAGGAATTGTTAAAGTAGCTGCAGTTAAAGCTCCTGGTTTTGGTGATAGACGTAAATCTATGTTACAAGACATTGCTATATTAACTGGTGGTACTGTTATATCTGAAGAAATTGGTATAGAATTAGAGAAAATTAATTTAGAAAATTTAGGACAAGCAAAAAAAGTTATAATAAATAAAGATAATACTACTATAATTGATGGAATTGGTAAAGAAAAAAAAATAAAAGATCGTGTAAAACAAATACATCAACAAATTAAAGAAGCAACTTCTGATTATGATAAAGAAAAACTTCAAGAAAGAGTAGCAAAACTTGCAGGTGGAGTAGCAGTATTAAAAGTAGGTGCAGCTACAGAAGTAGAAATGAAAGAAAAAAAAGCAAGAGTTGAGGATGCATTACACGCTACTAGAGCTGCTGTAGAAGAAGGAGTAGTAGCTGGTGGTGGAGTTGCATTAATTCGTGTAGCATCTAGAATATCACATATGATTGGTCAAAATGAAGATCAAAATGTTGGTATTCGTATAGCTATAAGAGCTATGGAAGCACCTTTACGTCAAATAATAGCTAATGCAGGTGAAGAACCTTCTGTAATATCAAATGCTATAAAAAGTGGTAAAGGAAATTATGGTTATAACGCAGCTACTTCAGAATATGGTAATATGATTAATTTTGGAATACTTGATCCTACTAAAGTAACTAGATCTGCTTTACAATATGCATCTTCTGTAGCCGGTTTAATGATAACAACTGAATGTATGATAACAGATTCATCAAAAGAAGAAAAAAATGATACAAATAATTCAATTCCTTCAGGAGGAATGGGTGGTATGGGTGGAATGATGTAATTTTTTTATAAAAAAAATAATATTATTAAAAAAATATCCTTTTATGTTTTAATAAAAGGATATTTTTTTAAAAAAAATAATTTAAATATTAATTTTAAAAATTATATATTATAAAAAAAATAATTATTGAAACCATATAATTTTTAAAATTTTTAAAAAAAAATATTTGTATATTTAAAATTATGTAATTTATTAAATTAAAAAAATAATTAATAAAATTTTAAAAAAAATTAAAATTTAAAATTTAAAATATTTTAATATTAAATATTTTTTATTATAAAAATTTAATTTTAAAAAATATTATAATTTTAAACAATATTATAAATAAAAAATAATTTAAAAAACAAAAATATAATATGTATTGTAATAGTTACATAATAATATTTTTATAGATGTAAAAATTAATAAATTTATTATATTAAAAGTAATTAAATTTTAGAAAAAATATAATATTAAATATTTTTTATAAATTAATAATGTTATTATTAAAGTTTTATTTTATAAAAAAAACAAAAATATTTATTATAAAAAATATTAATTTAAATAAATATTTTTTATTTTTAAAAATAATAATTAATAATTAAATATTAATTATTTTATTATAATTTTAAATTTTAAATGATAATAAATAATTATATTTAAAATTTTAATTATTTATTATCATTTTTAATTATTAAAAAAGGAAAAGGTATGTTAATGTTATTATCTTTAAAATATTTTAAAATTATCATATTTAATGAATGTTTTAATAATATTCTATGTTTTAATTTAGATGTATAAACTCTCATTTCAAATAATTGAAAACCTTTTTGAAAATTTATTAAAAAAATTTTTGGTTTAGGTTTTTTTAAAACAAAATTGCATTTTTTAGAAGAATTTATTAAAATTTTAATTATTTTATTACTATTTATTTTAATTGGTGCAAAAATATTTATTTTTAATCTTGTTATAGAATCTGATAAAGACCAATTAATAAAATGTTCAATTATAAAAAATTTATTTGGAATAATAATTTCTCTATGATCTAAATCTATAATAGTTGTTGATCTTGTATTAATACTTTTTATATTACCAGAAAAATTTTTAATAGTTATAGTATCTCCAATACGTATTGGTTTTTCAAATAATATAATTAAACCAGAAATAAAATTTGCAAATATTTCTTGTAAACCAAAACCTAATCCAACTCCTAAAGCGGTAAATAACCATTGTAATTTTATTAATTTTAATCTTAATATTGTAATAATAATAAAAAATAAAAGTAAAAATGAAATTTTTTTAGTTAAATTTATAATATTATATTGTGTACTAGAAATTAAATTTAAATATCTTAATAATAATATTTCTAATAATAAAGAAATGTTATTAATTAATTGAAATATAATAATTATAATAAATATTATTAATAATATTAATTCTGATTTTAATGGTTCAAATATTTTATAATTTATATATTTTATATTTTTAATTTCATGAAATAATTTTATATTATTTAAAAAACTTAAATTAATATATGTTTTATACCAAACAAAATATATTAAAATTAAATTTAAAATAACTAAAAAAAATTTAATTAATTTTATTATTTTATTTTTATTATTTTCTGTATCAATAATATTTTTTTTTATATTTAATTTTTTTTTATTTTTTTTATTATTTTTAATTTTTATAAAATTAAATATATTTATTAAAATAATTAAATTCAATTTATAATTAATATTATAAAAATATTTTTTAATTATTATATTTTTTAAAATTATAAATATAATTAAAATTGTTAACCAAAATAATAATGATATTAATATTTTTATTAATAATTCTTGTACAGTAGATATATAACCATAAAATATTAATATTATAAATAATATAAATATAATTAATATTATATTCCATAAATTTTGATTAATTATAAAATTTTCTTTTAAATTTTTATTTAAATATAATGGTATATTATTTTTTTTTAAATTAAATATTAATATATTTAAATACATACAAATTAAAATTAAAAAAAATCTATTTAAAATTTTAATAAAATAAAAATATTTTAAAAAAAAAATTAATATAAATAAAATAAATAAAGGAATAAAAAATCTTAAAAAAAATAAATAATAATATTTTTTTTTATTTTCAAAAATAAAAATTGAAAATTTAATTTTTTTTATTAAATATTTATTTTTTTTTATTATATAATAAAAAATATGTAATATTAAATAAATTATAATTAAAACTTTTAAAAAATTAATAATAAAAAAATATTTTTTATTAAAATATAAATATTGAATATAACATAAAAAATTCCATATTAATGTTATTAATATAGAAAAAATGAAAATATTTAAAATAGTATTAAATAATAAAATTATATTAATTTTAAATAATGTAAATAATTTATTTATTATAAATAAATTATTTTGACTTAAATATTTTAATAATATAAAAAAAATAATAATAAATAATAATAATATTATGTTATTATTAAATATAATATTTAAAAAACATATATATTTTAATGGATATAATAAAATAATTAAATAAATATAAAAATTAAATAAATAATTATAATTAATATAAAATAAATCTTTTTTCCAAAACAAACATTTATATTTATAATTATTTATTATAAATTTGTAATTATTTATTTTTTTATATTGTAATTTTAATAATTTGAAATTTAAATTTAAATTATTATAACCAGCTAATAGCAATTTAAATTGTTTTTTTTTTATTTTTTTTTGATAATATAAAATATCTTTTTTATTAATTTTAGAAATTTTATATTTATTAATATTTTTAAAAAATATTTTTTGTTTTAAATTTATTTTTTTTTTTTTAATATTATATATAATAAAAAAAACTTTATTTATCACAAAATTTAAATAATATAATTTATTTATTTTTTTTTTAATTTTAATTTTTAAAAAATCTAAATTGTTTCTATTTTTATAATTAATAATATTATAAATTAATTTATTTAATTGATTTATAATAATTGAATTATTTTTAATATAATTTTTAATTTTATTATTATAAATATACTGTTGTATAATTTTTTTTTCTATTTTATTTGTATTAAATAATTCATTTTTAATAGATAAATTAAAATTACTATTTTTAATTAATTCAATATAATTTATTTTATTATTATATTTTTTATCAAATGTTTTTATTTTACTAAAATATTTTTTTTTATCTACATAATATATGTTATATATATTATAAAATTTAATTAAATTAATTTTATAATTTTTAAAATCAATTAAAATATTTAAAATTAATATAATAAAAATAATGTTAATTAGAAATATTATTTTTTTTTTAATCACTTAGTTAAATCTCTAAATATTAAATTAATATAATATTTATTTATAATATAAATTTAAAATATTATTTTTATAAATACTTGATATAAAAACAATTATATTATAATATAATTATTATTGCGGGAATAGCTCAATTGGTAGAGCACAACCTTGCCAAGGTTGAGGTTGCGAGTTCAAATCTCGTTTCCCGCTTTTATAAATTTAAAATATAATAAAATAAAATAATATTTAATATATTAAATATCAATTTTAAGGATTATAATATATTGAATAATAAAATTATTATTCTTGATACTACTTTAAGAGACGGTGAACAATCATTAAAATCTAGTTTAAATGTACAAAATAAATTAGAAATTGCTTTTTCATTAGAACGTATGGGTATTGATATTATCGAAGCTGGTTTTCCTATATCATCTCCAGGAGAATTTGAATCAGTAAAAAATATATCAAAAAATATAAAAAATAGTAAAGTTTGTGCTTTAGCAAGATGTTTAGAAAAAGATATAGATGCTGCTTATGAATCTTTAAAATTTTCTAATTATTATAGAATACATATTTTTATAGCTACTTCCCCTATACATATAAAAACTAAATTAAAAAGTAAACTTTCAGATATTATATCACTATCTGTTAAAATGGTTAAATATGCAAAAAAATATACTGATGATATAGAATTTTCTTGTGAAGATGGAGGTAGAACTCCAATTAACGATTTATGTTACATAGTAGAATCAGTTATAAAAGCTGGTGCTAACACAATTAATATTCCAGATACAGTAGGTTATACTTTACCTAATGAATACAGTAATATTATAAATAAATTATTAAATAATGTTATAAATATTGACAAAGCAATTATATCTGTACATACTCATAACGATTTAGGAATGGCAACAGGTAATGCTATTTCCGCAATACAAGCAGGAGCTAGACAAATAGAAGGTACAATTAATGGTTTAGGAGAAAGAGCAGGAAATTGTGCTTTAGAAGAAATAATAATGGCTATACATACAAGAAAAAAAATATTAAATTTATCTACAAATATAAATCATAATGAAATATACTATACTAGTAAAATTATAAGTAAAATATGTAATATAAATATACCTATAAATAAACCAATAGTTGGTTCTAATGTTTTTTCTCATTCTTCAGGTATACATCAAGATGGAGTATTAAAAAATAAGAAAAATTATGAGATCATGACTCCTAAATTTATTGGGTTAAATAAATCAAAGTTAAATTTAACTTCAAGATCAGGAAGAGCTGCAGTTAATTATAGAATGAAAAAAATGGGATATAATAAAAATGATTATAATATAAATAAATTATATTGTTTATTTTTAAAATTTGCAGATAAAAAAGGTCAAGTATTTGATTATGATTTAGAACATTTAGCTTTTTTAAATAAAAATAAAATGTCAAATTATTTTATTTTAAAATATTTTAATGTAATTTCAATTTCAAAAATTAAATCTACAGCATTTATAAAAATTTTATGTGGAAATAAATTAAAATCTGATATATCTATAGGTTATGGTCCAATAGACGCTTTATATAAAACTATAAAAAAAATAACTTTATTAAATATTAAAATAATAAAATATAAAATAAAAAATCAAATTATTAATAAGAAAAATTTAAAAAAAGTAAATATTGTAATAAATTATAATAATAAAAAATTTTATGGTATGGGTTTAAATAATAATATTTTAAAATCTTCTATCAAAGCTATTATAAATATAATTAACAGTATTTGGCTTTCTAAAAAAGTCAAAAAACTAAAGTTTAAATGATGTAAAGGATAATATTCATGTTTAAAAAATATAAAATAGCTATTTTACCAGGAGATGGTATTGGTCCGGAAGTTATAAAACAAGTTTATAAAATTATATATATAATAAATAAAATATTTAATTTAAATATAATTACTAAAGAATATAAAATTGGTGGTATAGCTATTGATAATATAGATAATTCATTACCATTAAATACATTATTAGGATGTTTAAATTCTAATGCAATTTTATTAGGTTCTGTAGGAGGAAATAAATGGAATAATTTACCTTTAAAAAATAAACCAGAAATTAAATCTTTATTATTTTTACGTAAATATTTTAAACTTTTTAACAATTTAAGACCATCAAAATTATATTCTGGTTTAGAAGATTTATGTCCTTTAAAAAAAGAAATTTATATTAAAGGTTTAAATATATTATGTGTAAGAGAATTAATTAGTGGTATTTATTTTGGAAAACCTAAAGGAAATAATGGTTATAAAAAATTAGAATATTCTTTTGATACTGAAATATATTATAAATTTGAAATTGAAAAAATTGCACATATTGCTTTTAAAAAAGCTTTAGAAAGAAAATGTAAATTAACTTTAGTTGATAAATCTAATGTTTTGGAATCTTCTATGTTATGGAAAAAAACTGTTAGTGATATATCAAAATTATATCCTAAAGTTAATTTTAATCATATGTATATAGATAATATTACTATGCAATTAATAAAAAACCCTTCACAATTTGATGTTATACTTTGTTCAAATTTATTTGGTGATATAATTTCAGACGAATGTGCTATGATTTCTGGTTCTATTGGTATGTTACCTTCAGCAAGTTTAAATGATAATAATTTCGGTATATATGAACCAGCTGGTGGTTCTGCTCCAGATATTGCAGGTAAAAATATATCTAACCCTATAGCACAAATTTTATCATTTTCAATGTTATTAAGATATAGTTTTAATTTAATAAAAGAATCTAATATAATAGAAAATTCTATAAACAATATTCTTAAATTTGGATATAAAACTAAAGATTTAAAATTAAACAGTGAAAAATTTATTAATACTAGTGAGATGGGTTCTTTAATTTCTTGCTTTATAATTAAGGAAAAATTAAATGAGCAAGACATTATATGAAAAAATATATGAAAAACATATAATACAAAAAATTTCAAATGAAGATAATTTATTATATATTGATAGGCATTTAATACATGAAGTTACATCTCCTCAAGCTTTTGATGGTTTAAGAATAAAAAATAGAACAGTTCGTTGTCCATTTAAAACATTTGCAACTATGGATCATAATGTTTCTACTAAAAATAAAGATATAGAATCTTCAGGTAAATTAGCTAGTATTCAAATGAAAACATTGATAAAAAATTGTAAAGATTTTAAAATTACTTTATATGATTTAAATCATCCATTACAAGGTATTGTACATGTTGTAGGTCCAGAACAAGGAATTACTTTACCTGGAACTACTATAGTATGTGGTGATTCACATACTGCTACTCATGGTGCTTTTGGTTCTTTAGCTTTTGGTATTGGAACTTCAGAAGTTGAACATGTATTAGCAACTCAAACTTTAAAACAAAATAAATTTAAAAATATGAAAATTGAAATATTTGGTAAATTAAATTATTATATTTCAGCTAAAGATATAGCTTTATATATTATTGGTAAAATTGGTCATGATGGAGGTACTGGATATATAATAGAATTTTGTGGTTCTGTAGTTAATAATTTAAGTATGGAAAGTAGAATGACTTTATGTAATATGTCTATTGAAATGGGAGCAAAAGCTGGATTAATTTCACCTGATAATATAACATTTAATTATTTAAAAAATAAAAAATTTTCACCAAAAGGAAAATATTGGGATAAAGCAGTAAATTATTGGAAAACTTTAAAATCTGATATAAAAAGTAATTTTGATAAAATATTTAAATTTGATATAACTAATATAACACCTCAAATTACTTGGGGAACTAATCCAGGTCATGTAATTGGTATTAACCAAAATATACCTAATCCAGAATCATATAAAAATGATATGGAAAAAATTTCTGCACAAAATGCTTTATATTATATGGGATTAACACCAGGTACTAATTTAAAAAAAGTTAAAATAGATAAAATTTTTATAGGTTCATGTACAAATTCTAGAATAGAAGATTTAAGATCTGCTGCAAAAATTATTAAAGGTAAAAAAATTTCAAAAAATATAAAACAAGCTATTGTTGTACCAGGTTCAAATCCAGTAAAAATTCAAGCTGAAAAAGAAAATTTACATAAAATATTTATTGATTCAGGTTTTGAATGGAGATTACCAGGTTGTTCAATGTGTTTAGCTATGAATGATGATAAACTTAATCCTGGAGAAAGATGTGCTTCTACTAGTAATAGAAATTTTGAAGGAAGACAAGGAAGAAATAGTAGAACTCATTTATTAAGTCCATTAATGGCAGCCGCTTCAGCAATAAAAGGTTATTTTTCTGATGTTAGAGATTTTTTTTAATTTAAAGGTTAAATATGAAAAAATTATTAAAACATAAAGGAATAGTATTACCATTAGATATATCTAATGTAGATACAGATGTTATTATTCCTAAACAATTTTTACAAATAGTAAATAGAAATGGTCTTGGAAAATATTTATTTTATAATTGGAGATTTTTAAAAGATGATATTAATAAATTAAATTATAATTTTGTTATTAATAAAATTGAATTTAAAAATTCTAGTATATTATTAACTAGAAATAATTTTGGTTGTGGATCATCACGTGAACATGCTGTTTGGTCTTTATTAGATTTTGGTTTTAAAGTAATTATTTCTACAAGTTTTGCTGATATATTTTATAATAATGCTTTAAATAATCATTTAATACCTATTGTTTTAAAAGAAAAAATTATAAAAAAATTATTTGTTTTAGTTTATAAAAACCCTGGAATTAAATTTACTATTAATTTACAAAAATGTTTAATTATTATAAATAAATTTAATTTAAAATATAGTTTTAGTATTAATAAATTTCAACTTTATAATTTAATTAATAAACTTGATCATATTAATTTAACTATGAAATATGAAAAAAAAATAAAAGATTATGAAAATAAACAATTAAAATATATATTTTAAAAAATTTAAAATTTATAAATTTAATTAAAATTTTCAAATATTTCAATTAATAATTTTTTTAAAACAGTTGTTTGTGAATTTAATTGTAAAAAAATAATATTTATAATTATAAATATTAAAAATGTTAATATTAATATCATTATATTTCTTTTTGATAAAATTTTATTAATCCAATTATATTTACTATTATTAAATAATTTCCAAAAAAGAAAAAATTCACACCATATTAAAAATATTAAAAAAAAAAATAATAATTTGAAATTTCCTTTATCTCCATCTGGTATATTTGATACACTTTTTGCTAATATACCAGGTATAAAATATAATAATGGCCATAAAACACACCCAAATAGATTGGGATAAAAAAATTTTTTTAAAGGTACTTTTAAAATTCCTGATAAAATTGGTATTAAAGGTCTTATAGGACCTATAAATTTACCTATAAAGATAGTTATTACACTATAATGATTTAAAGTATATTCAATTTTATCTATTATGGATGTAATATTTAAAAAATTTATTTTTTTTATATATTTTTTTTTTAATTTTAAACCAATAAAATAAGAAATCCAATCTCCTAATAAACAACCTATTATTCCTACAAACCAAGCATCATATAATGAAACTTTATGATTACCTATAAAAGTTCCTAATCCAATCATTAATATTGTACCAGGTAAAAATAATCCTGTTAAAGCTAATGATTCAAAAAATGAAACTATAAATATAGCAATTAATATAAAATATATAGACTTTAATTCTAAATAATTAATAAATTTTTCCATAATTTTACCTATATAATATTTATAAATTATAAATTATAATTTATAAAATAATATTTAATATGATATATATAATTAAAAAAAAATATAAATTTTATATTAAAAAAAAATTAGGTCAACATTTTTTATTTAATAAAAAAATTATAAATAAAATTATTAAATATTTAAATTTTAATTTTAATGATTTAGTATTGGAAATTGGACCAGGTTTAGGTTCATTAACTTTTAACATTGTTAAAAAAATTAATAAATTATATGCTATAGAAATTGATAAAAATATAGTTAATTTTTTAAATAATAATTATATTATAAGAAAAAAAGTTATTTTAATTACACAAAATGCTATTTATTTAAATTTAAAAAAATTGTTTTTAAAAAATAATCAAAATTTATTTAAAATTATAGGTAATTTACCTTATAATGTTTCAACTAAAATAATATTAAATTTAGTTATAAATTATATTTATAATATTAAAAATATGTATTTTATGATTCAAAAAGAATTAGCGGAACGTATAATGGCAAAAAATAACACAAAAAAATATGGAAGATTAAGTATTATAATGCAATATTATTGTAAAATTTATAAGTTAATGGAAATATTACCTAAAAATTTTAAACCTATACCTAAAGTTAATTCATATTTTATTAAATTAGTACCACATAAGATTATATTTTTAAATATATTAAATATTAATATGATAAAATATATTACAAATAAATCATTTAATAATAGAAGAAAAATTTTAAATAATAATATAAAATTTTTATTTAATAATAAAGAATTATTAAATTTAAATATTAATTTAAATTCAAGAGCAGAAAATATTTCTGTAAAAAAATATTATAAATTAAGTAATCTTTTATTTTATAAAAATAAATATAATATATAATTTAATTTATTAAATTAAATTATGTAATTCTTGTAAAGATAATATATCATAATCTTTAAAATTATTTTTTAAAGTTAATATTGAAGAAAAACTAGCATTTAAAGTAGTATCGTAATGTATTTTATTTTGTAACGCTAATTTACATATAGAATCAAATATTTTGTTTTCTTCGTTATTAGTAGTAGTATGAATAATATATGAATATTTTTTTTTAGATATCATATCTATAATATTAGGATATTTTTCATTAATTTTATTAACTATTTTAGATTTAATACCATTTTTTTTTAAAATAGTATGAGTTCCATATGTTGCGTCTAATTTAAAACCATAATTAATTAATTTTATTGCTATATTTGAAATATTATTTTTATCTAAATCATTCACAGAAATTAAAACTTTTTTTTTTTTTTTTATTATTGATTGTGATCCTAACATAGCTTTTAAAAAAGCAATATTAAAACGATTTCCTATTCCCATAACTTCTCCAGTAGAATGCATTTCAGGACCTAAAATAGGATTAATACCAATAAATTTATTAAATGGTAATACTACTTCTTTAATAGAAAAATAAGGTGGTATAATTTCATTATAAATTTTTTGTTTAATTAAACTTTTTCCTATCATAACTCTAGTAGCTATTTTAGCTAATGAAATTCCAGTTGCTTTAGATATAAAAGGAATAGTTCTAGATGCTCTTGGATTAACTTCTATAATATATATTTTATTTTTTTTAATTGCAAATTGAATATTCATTAAACCTATTATATTTAAAGAATAAGCTAATTTTAACGATTGAATTCTTATTTCATTTTGAATTTTTTCATTAATAGTATAAACTGGAAGTGAACATGCTGAATCTCCAGAATGAATTCCAGCTGGTTCTATATGTTCCATAATACCACCTATTAAAATATTTTTACCATCACATATTAAATCAACATCAATTTCAATTGCATTATTTAAAAATTTATCTAATAAAACTGGCATATTATATAAATTATTTTTTAACATTTTAAAATAATATTTTAAATCTTTTAAATTATATATTATTTTCATTGATCTTCCTCCTAATACATTAGAAGGTCTTATTACAACTGGATAACCAATTTTTTTAGATTTTATTATAGCTTGTATTAAAGAAGTTGCTGTATTATTTTCTGGTTGTTTTAATCCTAATTTTAATATAATTTTTTTAAAAAATTTTCTATTTTCTGCAATGTTTATGTGTTTTGGGTTAGTACCTAAAATAGGTATTTTAAGTTTATATAAATAATTTGATATTTTTAAAGGTGTTTGTCCACCAAATTGAATTATTATTCCTTTAGGTTTTTCAATTTTAATAATTTCTAAAATATCTTCTAAAGTAACAGGTTCAAAATATAATCTATCAGAAATATCGTAATCAGTTGAAACAGTTTCTGGATTACAATTTATCATAATTGTTTCAAAACCATCTTCACGCAAAGCTAAAACTGAATGAACACAACAATAATCAAATTCAATTCCTTGTCCTATACGATTTGGACCACTACCTAAAACTATAATTTTATTTTTATTTGTATTTGCAAATGATTCACATTCATTTTCATAAGTAGAATACATATATGAAGTATTAGTTTTAAATTCTGCAGCACATGTATCTATTCTTTTGTATACTGGATGTATTTTATATTTATAACGTAAATTACGTATTATTTTTTCATTTACTTTTAATAAAAATGCTATACGAGCATCAGAAAAACCTTTTTTTTTAATATAATTTAAAAATTTATAATTAATATTATTAATATTTTTTAAAATAATATCTTTTTCTGTCAATATAATATCTTTAATTTGTACTAAAAACCATTTATCAATATTAGTTAATTTATATATTTCATTTAATGAAATATTTAATCTAAAAGCATCACCTATATACCAAATTCTATTTGAGCCAGCGTTTTTTAATTCATATTTTATTTTTTTTAAAAATTTATTTTTATTATATATATCTATTTTTGAACAAAATCCATTAATACCAATTTCTAAACTACGTATTGCTTTTTGCAATGATTCTTGAAAATTTCTACCAATTGCCATTACTTCACCTACTGATTTCATTTGTGTTGTTAATCTATCATTAGATCCATAAAATTTTTCAAAATTAAATCTAGGAATTTTTGTAACTATATAATCTATAGATGGTTCAAAAGAAGAAGGTGTTTTATTTTCAGTAATTTCATTTCTTAATTCATCTAAAGTATAACCTATTGCTAATTTAGCTGCTATTTTTGCAATTGGAAAACCAGTAGCTTTAGAAGCTAAAGCTGAAGATCTAGAAACCCTAGGATTCATTTCAATAACAATTAAATTTCCATTTTTTGGATTAACAGCAAATTGTACATTTGAACCACCAGTTTCTATTCCTATTTCTTTTAAAATAGAAATTGAAGCATTACGCATTGTCTGATATTCTTTATCTGTTAAAGTTTGAGCTGGAGCAACTGTAATAGAATCTCCTGTATGAATACCCATGGAATCCATATTTTCAATAGAACATACTATAATACAATTATCATTTTTATCTCTTACAATTTCCATTTCATATTCTTTCCAACCAATAAGAGATTGATCAATTAAAAGTTCTTTATTAGGAGATAAATTTAAACCTTGTTTACATATTTTAATAAATTCTTTTATATTATAAGCAATACCACCACCACTTCCACCCATAGTAAAAGAAGGTCTTATAATACAAGGTAAACCTATTTTTTTGATTATTTCATTTGCTTCTTTGATACTATGAGCTATACCAGATTTAGGAGTTTTTAATCCTATTTTTTTTATAATTTTATCAAATATTTTTCTATTTTCTGCTTTATTTATAGATTTAGAATTAATACCAATCATTATAACATTATTTTTTTGTAAAATTTTTTTTTTATCTAATATTAATGCACAATTTAAAGCTATTTGACCTCCCATAGTAGGTAATAAAGCATCTGGTTTTTCTTTAATAATAATTTTTTCTATTATTTTCCAATGTATTGGTTCAATATAAGTAGCATCAGATATTTCTGGGTCAGTCATTATAGTTGCAGGATTAGAATTAACTAATATAATTCTATAACCTTCTTTTTTTAATATTTTACATGCCTGAGTTCCAGAATAATCAAATTCACAAGCTTGTCCTATAATAATTGGACCAGCTCCTAAGATAAGTATTGATTTTATATCTGTTCTTTTTGGCATTTTACTCCTTTCAATATAAATTTTTTAATTTTATAATATAAATTATTTAATATTATATTAATAAAATCATTAAATAAAAAAGATATATCATTTGTTCCAGGATTAGCTTCCGGGTGACCTTGAAAACTGAATGCCATTTTTTTTTTATGATAAATACCTTGTATAGTTTTATCAAATAAAGATATATGAGATATTTTATAATTTTTAGATATTTTTTTAGAATCTATAATAAAATTGTGATTTTGAGATGTAATCATAATTTTTTTTGTAATTAAATTTTGTACTGGATGATTAGCACCATGATGTCCAAATTTCATTTTAATTATTTTAGCACCACAAGACATTGCTAACAATTGATGACCTAAACAAATTCCAAATGTTGGTATATTTTTTTTTAATATTAATTTTATATTTTTAACAATATAATTACAAGGATTAGGATCTCCTGGTCCATTTGATAAAAGTATACCATCTATTTTTTTTTTTATAATTTTATTTATTTTAAAAAAAGCTGGTTTAATTTTTAAAATACAATCACGATCAATTAACATTCTCATAATACTATGTTTAATTCCATAGTTATATACGATAATTTTTAATTTAAAAAAAATATTTTTATATAAATTATGTTTATTTTTTAAATAATTTTTTGTACCTAAATTCCATTTATATATTTTTTTATTTGTAACTTTTTTTACTAAATCTATATTTTTTAAACCTAAAAAAAAAAATATTTTATATTTAGCTAAATTTATATTTAATTTTTTACCTGAAATAATACAACATTTTTGAGAACCTTTTTTTCTTAAAATATTAGTTAACATACGAGTATCAATATCAGTAATTGATATAATATTATTTTTTTTTAAATAAAAATGCAAATTCATTGTACTTCTATAATTACTATCTAAAATAGATAAATTTTTTATAACTAATCCAGAAGCATAAGTTTTATAAGATTCCTGATCTTCATCATTAGTACCTACATTTCCTATATGAGGATAAGTTAACATTATAATTTGTTTATAATAAGAAGGATCAGAAATTATTTCTTGATAACCAGTCATAGATGTATTAAATACTATTTCACCTATAGTTAAACCAGTCGCTCCAAAAGATTTACCATAAAAAATTTCACCTGTATGTAATAATAATAATGCTAAATTATACATTTTTATACCTTATTATTTTTATATTATTTAAAAATAATTATTATTTTTATTTTTTAAAATAAAAAAAAATTAATTTTTAAATTTTAAAACATCTTTCATAGAAAATAAACCTCTTTTTTTTTTATATAACCATATTGAAGCTTTTATAGCTCCTTTTGCAAAAGTAATTCTATTAGAAGCTTTATGGGTTATTTCTATACGTTCTCCTTTATTTGCAAATATTATTGTATGATCTCCTATAATATCTCCAGCTCTTATAACAGAAAAACCTATACTATTTTTTATTTTATTTCTATTTATATTTTTATCATATATTGCACATTCATTTAATTTTAATTTCATACTTTTAGCAATTGTTTTACCTATAGTTAAAGCTGTTCCAGAAGGAGCATCTTTTTTATTACGATGATGATATTCTATAATTTCAATATCATTATCATTTCCTATAGATTTAGTTATTTTTTCTAAAATATTTAATATTAAATTAATTCCAATACTAAAATTTGAAGATAATAAAATTGCTATTTTATTAGAAAACTTTTTTATTTTTTCTTTTTCTGAATTGTTAAAACCAGTTGTACCAATTATTATTTTTTTATTATATTTATGACATAAATATAAATATTCAATAGTACTTTTAGGACAAGTAAAATCTATTAATATATCAAATATATTATATATATCATTAAAATTATTACTTATTTTTACATTTTTAATTTTTTTTTTATCAATATTATTAGGTATTATTTTATTTTTATTAATTAAAAGTGCAGTTAGTTTTACATTTTTTATTTTATAAATAGTATTTATAATAGATTTTCCCATTTTACCATAAGCACCAGAAATAGCTATTTTAATTTTGGAAGACATTTTATAAACCTTTAATTAAAAAATAATTATTTAAATTAATATAAAAAAATATTTTTTTTAAATACTATAATTTATATTTTTTAAATAAAATATAAATATATAACTTAAAATTATAAAATAATCTGATATATTAAAAACTAATATATGTATATTATTTATATGAAAATCAATAAAATCTAATACATAATTATAATAAAAACGATCAAATTCATTTCCTAAAAAACCACCAATTATAAAAGAATATAATATAATAAATATTAAATTTGAATTTAATACATAAAAATAAATTAAATTAATTAATTTTAATAATATAAAAAATGATATAATAATTAAAAAATATTTTTCATAAAAATTATTATAATTTAAAATTCCAAAAATAATACCATAATTTTTAATAAAACATATATTTATATAATTATTTATATATATATAATTATTATTTAAATAATATCTAATAATATTTTTAGAATAAAAATCTAAATTAAATATCGAAATTATAATAAAAAATATTAATATTAATATTTTATTTTTTTTAAAATTAAACAAATTTTCTTATTTCACCTTCTCCATAAACATTTGTAATACATCTATTACATAAATTATAGTATTTAAAATTTTTATTATTTTTTTTAAAATAATGCCAACATCTTAAACATTTTATTCCTTTAAATTTTGTTAAAATTATTTTAATTTCTTCTTTTTCTGTAATATTTTTTTTATAAAAAACATTTGCGTCTGAAGTTAAAAAAATAAATTTTAATTCTTTTCCTAAAATTTTTAAAAAATTTAAATTTTTTTTATTTGTATATATTTTTAAATCTAATTCCAATGAATTTTTAATATTATTTTTATCACGAATTTTTTCTATACATTTATTAACTTTATTTCTAATTTTTATAATTTTATTCCAATATTTATTATTTAAAAATTCTTTATTATTTAATTCAAATTTATTATTTTCAAACCATTCTTCAGTAAATATATATTTAGATCTTTTACCTGGTATATAATTCCATACTTCATGAGCTGTAAATGACATTATAGGAGTAATCCATCTAACTAATGATTCTATAATATAATATAATGCAGTTTGACAACTTAATCTTGCTATGTTATTTTTATTAATAGTATATTGTCGATCTTTAATAATATCTAAATAAAAAGAACTCATTTTTATTGAACAAAAATTCATAATATGTTTAATAACTGAACTAAAATTATATAATTTATAATTTTTAATAATTGATTTTTGTATTTTCTTTGTATAACTTACTGCCCAACGGTCTATATGCAACATATTTTTATAATTAATAATATTTTTCAATTTAAAATCATATAAATTAGATAATAAAAATCTTATTGTATTTCTTATTTTACGATATATATCTACTGTATTATTTAAATTTTCTTGAGAAATATTTATATTTTTTGTATAATCAACAGAAGATATCCATAATCTTATTATATCTACTCCAAATTTTTTTATTAAAAATTTATAATTAATAATATTTCCAATAGATTTAGACATTTTTTCTCCTTTTTTATCTACAACAAAACCATGAGATAAAACATTACGATAAGGAGATTTTTTTTTTATAATAAAAGATATAATTAATGATGACATAAACCAACCTCTATATTGATCTATTCCTTCTAAATACATATCAATAATATTACTATAATTAAATTTATTTTTAATAACTGTTAAATGTGTACATCCTGAATCAAACCATACATCTAATGTATCTTTTATTTTTATATATTTTTTATAACTTTTACCTAATAATATTTTTTTATTTAAATACCACCATATTTTAATACCATGAATTTCTATTAATTTTGATATTTTTTCAATTAAAGTTAATGTTTTTGGGTGTAATTTTTTTGTTTTTTTATTTAAAAATAAAGTAATAGGAATCCCCCATTTTCTTTGACGTGAAATACACCAATCCGGTCTTTCAGATATCATTTTTTTTATATTTTTTTTACCCCATTCTGGAATCCAATTAACTTTATTAATTTTTTTAATTATATTTTTTATTTTTTTATTTTTTTTAATTTTAATAAACCATTGATTGGTAGTTCTAAAAATAATTGGTGTTTTATGTCTCCAACAATGAGGATAACTGTGTTTATAATTTTCTTTTTTTATTATTAATTTTTTAATTTTTAAAAAATTAATAACATAATTATTAATTTCTAAGATATACATTCCATTTAATTTTTTATTATTATTAAATTCATAATATCCATAATTATTTAATATGCTTTTTATTTTTAAATTATAATTATTCCCTATAATATAATCTTCTGGTCCATGTCCTGGAGCTATATGGACAATACCTGTACCTGATTTTAAATCAATGTTATTATTTAATACTATTGGTACTTTAATATTAATTATTGGATTTTGGAATAATAAATATTCTAATTTTTTACCTTCTATTTCACCAATTATTTTATATTTTTTAATTTCCATTTTTTTAATAAAATTTAATAATAATTCTTTTGCTATAATATAACAATTATTATTAAATTTTATTAAATTATATAAATATTTTGGATTAACTGAAATTGCGCTATTAGCTAATAACGTCCATGGATTTGTAGTCCAAATAACTGCATATATATAATTATTTTTTTTATTTATATTAAATAAAATTTTATTTTTTTTTATTTTTAAAAGTTTAAACAAAACGTATACAGAAGTAGATATTTTGTCTATATATTCAATTTCAGATTCTGCTAAAGTTGAATTACAATTTAAACACCAATAAACTGGTTTTATTCCCTGATAAATACTATTTTTTTTAATTATATTACCCAATATTCTAATTGTATTAGCTTCTACATAAGAATTCATAGTACAATAATAATTATCCCAATCTCCTAATATACCTAAACGAATAAAATCATTTTTTTGTTGTTTAATTTGTTTTTTTGCATATTTACGACAAACATTTTGAAATTTAATATTAGAAATATTTTTAGATTTATCAAAAATTTTTTCAATTTGTTGTTCTATAGGTAAACCATGACAATCCCAACCAGGTATATAAGGAGCATCAAAACCATCTAATCCTTTAAATTTAATAATTATATCTTTTAAAATTTTATTAATTACATGCCCCATATGGATTTTACCGTTAGCATAAGGTGGACCATCATGTAATATAAATTTTTTTTTATTTATTTTATTTTTTCTTATAATTTTATATAAATTATTATCATACCAATATTGTAATATTTCTGGTTCTTTTTTAGATAAATTACCACGCATAGGAAAAGAAGTTTTAGGTAAATTTAAAGTATTTTTATAATTAATCATAATTTTTTTAAAATAATATTTATATTTATTGATAATAATTTTTTAAATAAATATAAAATAAAAAAATAAATATAATTTATTTTTTTATTATATTTTATACATATAATTTTTTAAAAAAAATAATATATACAAAATATAATAAAATAAAAATATTAATAAGGTTTATATAAATGGCTAATATTAAATCTTCAAAAAAAAGAATAATAACCAATATAAAAAGAAAAATTTATAATAAAAAATGTAAATCTAAAATAAAAAATATTATTAGAAAAATAAAAAATTTTATTTCTGTTAATAATAAAAAAGAATCATTAAAACATTTTTTTTATTTACAACCAATTATAGATAGATATTCTACTTATGGTATTATACATAAAAATAAATCTTCTAGATGTAAATCACGTTTAATAAAAAAAATTTTTAAAATGTAAATAAAATTTATATAAAATTTAATATCTATTTATTATATCTTCAAAAAACTTTTTCATATTATTAAATAAATTAATTGAACGTTGCAAAATTCTACTAGCTACACTTTTTTTACTTTCTTTTATCTTTTCCTCATAATCTAAATCAAAATCAAATTTTTTAAGAAGTTTTTTTTGTCTTTCATTTAAATTAGTAGGAGTTTTAACAATTATTTTACATAATAAATCTCCGCATTTATTGTGTTGAAATGGTTTAACTCCTTTACCTTTAATGCAAAATAATTTATTAGTTTGAGTTTCTGGAGGTATTTTAAATTTAATTCTACCATTAATAGTAGGTATTTCTATATTTCCTCCTAAAGATGCAGTAACAATTCCAATAGGTATTTTACAATGTAAATTATTTCCTTTTCTTTCAAACATATCATGTTTTTTGACAATAATTCTAACATATAAATCACCAGTTATACCAACGCTATTATCTGGTCCTTCACCATTTAATTTTATTCTATCATTAGTGTTAACCCCGGAAGGAACTTTAATTGATAAAGATTTTAATATTTCTTTTCTTCCTTGACCATTACAATTTTTACATAAATGTCTTATAAAACTACCTTTACCATTACATGTTTGACAAGTTTGTTGAACAGTAAAAAAACCTTGTCTCATATGAACTTGTCCTTTTCCATTACATGTAATACAACATTCTAATTTAAAACCTGGTTTAGATCCACTACCATTACAATAATTACATTTTTTTAACATAGGAATATTAACTTTTTTAACAGTACCACATACAGATTCTTCTAAAGTTAAATCTATATTAAAAGTTAAATTTTCTTTACTTTTTCTTTTTCTTCTTTTATTACCACCAAACATATCTCCAAA
This sequence comes from Candidatus Annandia adelgestsuga, assembly GCF_003956045.1. Taxonomy (NCBI): domain Bacteria; kingdom Pseudomonadati; phylum Pseudomonadota; class Gammaproteobacteria; order Enterobacterales; family Enterobacteriaceae; genus Candidatus Annandia; species Candidatus Annandia adelgestsuga. The sequence goes on from NZ_CP026513.1 coordinate 128,875, forward strand.
TATATCTCCAAATATATCTCCAAAATCAGATGATGAATTATTAAATTTACTAGAAAAACCACCAAACCCACTATTAGTTTTATTATTTGCAGTATAATGACCATATTGATCATAATATGCACGTTTATTTTTATCAATTAAAGTTTCATATGCTTCTTTAATTTCTTTAAATTTATTTTCAGAACTTTTATCATTAGGATTTTTATCTGGATGATATTTCATTGCTAAACGTTTATAAGCTTTTTTAATTGCTCTTTCATTTGAGCTTTTTGAAATTCCTAATATTCTATAATAATCTCTTTTCATAAATAATTTCCTTTTAAAATTATTTTTATATTATTTTTTATATATAAGTAGATAAAAAAACTCTACTTATATATATATTTAAATAAATTTATTTTTTATAAAATTATTTAATTTAAATTATTTTTTTTTATTTTCATTATCTTTAACTTCTTCAAATTCAGCTTCTTCTACATTTTCATCAGATTTATTTTTTTCATTTTTTTTTATATCATCTTTAGGATCATTTATATCAATTTCTGTTAATTTATTAGATAATGTTAACAATTTTTGTATTCTATTTTCTATTGCAGTTTTTCCTTCATTTCTCATAGCTAAATTTAAATTATTAATAGCTAAATTTATAGATTCTTTATCTTCTATTTTAATTTTATTACCAACTTCATTTAATTTTTTAGAAGTATTATGAATTAATTGATCACCTCTATTTTTAATTTGTACTAATTCTTCAAATTTATGATCTTCTTCTGCATTCATTTCAGCATCTTTAACCATTTTTTTGATTTCATTTTCATTTAATCCAGAAGAAGCTTTTATTTTTATTTTTTGTTCCTTATTAGTTCTCTTATCTTTGGCTGAAACATGTAAAATACCATCAGCATCAATATCAAAAGTAACTTCTATTTGAGGAATTCCTCTAGGAGCTGGTTGAATACCATCTAAATTAAATTGACCTAAAGATTTATTTTCAGAAGCTTTTTTTCTTTCCCCTTGTAATACATGTATAGTAACTGCAGATTGATTATCTTCAGCAGTAGAAAAAACTTGACTATGTTTTGTAGGAACAGTTGTATTTTTATTTATTAAACATGTCATAACACCACCCATAGTTTCAATACCTAAAGATAATGGAGTAACATCTAATAATAATACATCTTTTACATCACCAGCGAGAACACCACCTTGAATAGCAGCACCTACAGCAACTGCTTCATCTGGATTTATATCTTTTCTTGGTTCTTTTCCAAAAAAATCTTTAACTTTATTTTGAACCATAGGCATTCTTGTTTGTCCACCTACTAAAATTATATCATTAATATCACTTCTTTCTAATTTAGCGTCACTTAAAGCTTTTTTGAGTGGATTTATAGATTTTAAAACTAAATCTTCTACTAATGATTCTAATTTAGCACGTGATACTTTTATATTCATATGTTTTGGACCAGATGCATCAGCAGTAATATAAGGTAAATTAACTTCAGTATGTTGTGCTGATGAAAGTTCTATTTTAGCTTTTTCTGATGCTTCTTTAAGTCTTTGCATAGCTAAAGGGTCATTATGTAAATCAATTCCTTGTTCTATTTTAAATTCAGAAACTAAATATTTTATTATACGACTATCAAAATCTTCTCCACCTAAATGTGTATCTCCATTAGTTGATAATACTTCAAAAGTTTTTTCTCCATCAACATCATCAATTTCAATAATTGATATATCAAAAGTACCACCACCTAAATCATAAACAGCAATAGTACTATTTCCTTTATTTTTATCTAAACCATAAGCTAAAGCAGCTGCTGTTGGTTCATTAATTATTCTTTTTACATTTAATCCAGCAATACGTCCTGCATCTTTTGTAGCTTGACGTTGTGCATCATTAAAATAAGCAGGAACCGTAATAACAGCTGATTTTATTGATTCTCCTAAATAATCTTCTGCTGTTTTTTTCATTTTATTTAAAATTTCTGCAGAAATTTGTGGTGGAGCTATTTTTTTATTTTTTATTTCTAACCAAGCATCTCCATTATTAGCTTTTAAAATTTTATAAGGCATTATTTTAATATCTCGTTGTACTTCTTTATCTTTAAATCTACGACCAATAAGTCTTTTAATAGCAAATAGAGTATTTTTAGGATTAGTAATAGCTTGTCTTTTAGCAGGTTGACCAACTAAAATTTCTCCACTTTTAGTATATGCAATTATTGACGGTGTTGTACGTTCTCCTTCAGCGTTTTCTAAAACTCTTGCTCTAACTCCATCCATAATAGCTACACAAGAATTAGTAGTTCCTAAATCTATTCCAATAATTTTACTCATTTATTATCTCCATATAAATTTAATATTTAAATAATTTTTAAATTTATAAATTTTAATTTATATAATAAATTAATTTAAATTAATATTTTTAATAAAATATAATTTATGTAAAATTATTTTATTATAAAATATAATTTTTAATTTATTATATTTCAATTTATTTTTTTTAAAAAAAAATAATATTTATTTTTATAATAAATATTAATATATTACATTTTTATAAAATATTAAAATATAATTTTATGCTTTATTAATAAATATTTTAAATATTAAATAATATAAAAAATTTTATAATTTTATTTTTTTTAAAAAAAATATTTTTAAATATTAAATTTTTACCATAATTTTATTCATTTACTTTAAATTATAAAAAAATAATTAAATATATTTTTTAATTATAGTATAAATTAATATTATTAAAACTACTAATAAAATAATTTTTATCATAATATTTTACCTTATTTATTTTATTATTATAAAGTTAATAAAAAATTTTTTAATAAATTAAAATCATAATCCATATTATAAGAAGATATGGATAAATTATTTGTATTTTTTAAAATATTTGGAATTAAAATATCATTTTTTATAATCAGTTTTAAACTTTCCTTAAATTTAATAGGATGAGCTGTTCCTAAAAATATTCCAAAATCTGTATTTTTTATAAATTTTTTTAAAACATTATATGCAACTGCTGCATGTGGTTCAGAAATATAATTTAAATTATATAATTCTATTAATGATTTTTTAGTTAAATTATCTGAAACCGATCCATAATATAGATTATTTAAATCCCAATTATTTATTTTAAATAATTCAATTATTCTAGGCCAATTACTAGGATTATTAATATCCATAGCATTTGATAATGTATTAATAGTTTTTTTAGGTAACCAAATATTACTATTTAAAAAACGTGGTACAGTATCATTTGAATTCGTAGCTACAATAAAATTTTTAATATTCAAACCAATTGATTTAGATATTAAACCAGCAGTTAGATTACCAAAATTACCACTTGGAACAGATACTATTAAATTATTATAACCATATTTTTTAAATTTTGCAAAAGCTTCAAAATAATAACAAACTTGTGCAATTAATCTACTAATATTTATTGAATTAGCAGAATTTAAATTTAATTTTTTTTTTAAAAGAAAATCATCAAAAGATTTTTTTACTAATTTTTGACACATATCAAAATTTCCGTTTACAGCAATAGTAGTTATATTTTTACCCAAATTACAAAATATTTTTTTTTGTATATAACTTATATTTTTTTTAGGATATAAAATTACAACTTTTATATTATTTATACCATAAAAAGAATGAGCAACAGCAGCACCTGTATCTCCTGATGTAGCTGTAAGAATAGTAATATTTTTATTTTCTGTTTTATTAATATAAGAAATAATATTTGACATAAATCTAGCACCAAAATCTTTAAAAGATAATGTAGGACCATGAAATAATTCTAAACAAAATATATTTTTAGTTACTTTTACTAAAGGTATTGGAAAATAAAAAGATTTTTTGACTATAGAAAATAATTTTGAATAAGGAATTTCGTTTCCTATAATTTTATCTAAAATAAAAACACTTCTTGAAATAAAATCCATTGATAATAAATTAATAATTTCTTTTTTATTAAAATAAGGCAACTTTAATGGAAAAAACAATCCTTGTTTATTACCTAAACCTAATTTAGTTGCTTCTAAAAAACTAACTTTTTCTAATTTATTTTTTAAATTATATAATTCCATATTTTAATTTAATTTAAAAACTCCTTTTTTTGATAATCGACAAATATGTACAAAACCTTCTTTATTTTGAAGATAATTTTTTTTAAACCAATTAGAAATATTATAAGCTTTTTTTATGTTATCACATACAGCAAATATAGTAGGACCTGATCCAGATATACCACAAGTTAACGCACCTATTTTTTTTATATTCTTACGAACTTTTGAAAAAAAAGGTAATAATGGATTACGATATGGTTCAGCAATAATATCTTTCATTAATTTTATTGCTAATTTTGATTGTTTAGTATAACAAGAATGAATAAATCCAGATAAATATTTACTATGATTTACACAATCATTTTTAGAATAATATAATGGTAATATAGATCTAGATTTAGATGTAGATAATTTTGTTCCAGGATAAGCCATTACCCATAACCAATGATTAAAATTAGGAATATTTTGACTAATAATTTTTCCTTCTTTTAATATTAATTGACAACCACCTAAATAACAAGGTGCAATATTATCATAATGAATACTTCCTGATATATAACCTTCTAATTTACCCATTAAATTTAATAATATATTTTTATTTATTGGTGATCCAAAAAAATTATTAATTGCTACAAAACCAGAAACTATTGAACAAGCACTTGAACCTAAACCAGAACTTATTGGAATATTTTTTTCTAACTTTATAGTAATAGGTATATTATATCCTAAGAATTTACATAAATATTTCCAACATTGATAAAGTATATTTTTTTTAGGATTTTTAGGTAAATAATTAACAAATTTTCCTTTATAAATTAAATTAAAATTTTTAGATGATTTAATTGTCACACAATCACCTAATAAAGTTCCATCTATAGGATATATAGCAATACCTAATACATCAAAACCTACACCTACATTACCAATTGAAGCTGGTGCATAAAATTTTACCATTTTAAACCCTTAACTTCATGATATAATACGAAACAAATCAGAAAATATACCAGCAGCAGTTACATTATTTCCAGCTCCATAACCACGAACTACTAATGGTATTGGATTATAATATTTACTATATATAACTAATGCATTTTCACCATTTTTAATTTCATATAATGGATTAAATTTATTTATAGCTTTAATTTTAACTAAACATTTACCATTAGATTTAATTATACCCACAAATCTTAAAACTTTATTTTTTTTATTTATTTTATTATAAATTTTTTTAAAACCATTATCTAATAAATGTATATTTTTCATAAATTTTTTTAAATTATTAAATTTTTTAAAAAAATTAGGTATTATAGGTGTTATTTTAATATCTTTTAATTCTAATGTATAACCAATTTCACGAGCTAAAATTAATAATTTTCTAGCAACATCCATTCCAGATAAATCCTCTCTAGGATCTGGTTCAGTGAATCCCATTTTACAAGCCATTTTAATAGATTTCGAAAAAGATACCCCTTTATCTAATTTTCCAAATATAAAAGATAAAGATCCTGATAAAATACCTGAAAAATTTATTATTTTATCACCTGAACATAATAAGTTTTTTAAATTTTCTATTATTGGTAACCCTGCACCAACATTTGTTTCATATAAAAATTTACAATTATAATTAATTGTAGCATATTTTATTTTATAATAATAATATAATGAAGATGTATTAGCTTTTTTATTTGCAGTAACAATATTTATATTGTTTGATATAAAATTAAAATATTCGTTAGATATTAAATTACTTGAAGTACAATCTATTATTATAGGATAACAAAAATTATTATTTTTTATAAATTTTAATAGATTAATAATATTAAATTTATTTTTTTTTTTATTAAATAATAATTTCCAATTATTTAAATTTATTCCATTTTTATTAGTTAAAAAATATTTAGAATTTGCTATACCATATATTTTTAAATTTATATTTTGATTATTTAAAAAAAATTGTTGTTTACAAATTTGTTTTATTAAAGTTTTACCTATAGCTCCTATTCCAATAATAAATAATTCTATTTTTTTTTCTTTAAAAAATATATTTTGATGTATTATTTTAACAGCATTAGTTAAATTATAATTATTTACTATTATTGAAATAATATTTCTAGATGATTCCTGGGATATAGAAATAATTTTTATTTTAGATTTTGATAAAGAAGAAAAAAATAGAGATAATATATTTATATTTTTTTTTATATTACTACCAACTAAAGATATTATAGATAAATTTTTAATTATTTTAACATAATTAAAAATTTTATTTTTAAATTCCAAATTAAATTTATTATATAATAAATTTTTAGTTTTATTTATTTCTTTTTGAGGTACACAAAAAGAAATACTATTTTCAGAACGAGATTGTGTAATTAAATTTACAGAAATATTTTCTTTTAAAATAACATTTATTATATTTGATAAAATATTTATAATATTAAATAAATTAGATCCATAAATACTAAACATAACTATATTTTTTAAATATGTAATTCCTTTAGCGTAATATTTTTTTTTATTTATATTTGAATTTATAGTAGTTCCATTAGAATTAGAATTATTAGTATTCTTAATTAAACAAGGAATATTAAATTTTAATAAAGGTAAAATAGTACGAGGATGTAATATTTTAGCACCAAAATATGATAATTCTATAGCTTCTTTATAAGATATATTCTTTAAAAGAATAGCATTATTTATTTTTTTAGGATCACAAGTATATATACCATCTACATCTGTCCATATTTCACAACAATTAACTTTTAAACAAGATGCTAAAATTGCTGCAGAATAATCAGAACCATTTCTTCCAAGAACAACTGTATCACCATTAATATTACCAGCTGTAAAACCAGCCATAAGAGTAATATTTTTTTTATCTTTACATATATTATTATTTATTTGTTTTTTAATTAAAAAACGAGATTTATTAATATTTATTTCAGATTCTAAAATATTACCTGTAGCGACTAAACATTTAACTGGATTTATAATAGAAATATTATAATTATATGATTTTAATAATTCACTCATAATTATAACAGAAAATTTTTCTCCTAAACAAATAATTTTTGCATATATTTTTTTTGAACATTTTTTAAATAAACCAACACCATATAATATTTTTTTTAATTTTATAAATTTATATTGTAATAAATTATATACATTAATGTCATTAAATTTATTTAAAAAATATTTTAATTTTAATATTAAATTAAAAAAAAAATTTTTTATTAAATATATATCATTATCAATAAATTTATTTTTAATTTTTTTTTTTATAATAGAAATTAAATAATTTGTAATTTTTGATGGTGCTGATAAAACTACAAAAATTTTATATTTTTTAGAATTTTTTTTAATTATTTTAGCTACACTTAAAAATTTATATGCATTAGCTAATGAAGTACCACCAAATTTTAATACTTTCATTTAATATCTCCTAATAATTAAAATTTATTACTAATTAATATATATAGTAGATATTCTAAAAAATACAATTAATAAACAAAATTAAATTTAAAACTATAGCTCCACAAATAGAAGATAAAATTGCAGGAAAAGATATAAAAAAAGATGATATTAAAAATACTAAAAAATCAACTATCATTTGTATATTACTTACTTTTATTTTATATTTATTTTTTATACATAAAGATATAATATTAATTCCTCCTAAACTTGAATTATTTTTAAATAAAGATATTAATCCTACACCTATTAAAATATTACCTAAAAAAGTAGTATAAAAACTATTAAAAATAGTTAATAAAAAAAATAAAGAATTTATTTTAGTAAAAATTGATACTAAAATTATAGAAATAAAAGTTTTTATTGTAAATTCAATACCCATTTGAAAAATAGAAAAAAAATAAAAAGGAATATTTATTAAAAAAAATATATAACCAAAAGAAATAGAAAATAAATAACTTATAATAAATGATATCCCAGCAGTACTACCTATTAAAGTTCCAGAAGAATGAATTAAAGAAATACCAATTGATATAATTATACTATTTATAAAAATAATATATAAATTTTTAATTATTATTTTAATTATTTTTTTAATTTTAATATTAACTCCTATTTATTTTAAATTTAAAAATATAATAATATTTATTTTATATAATTATCAAAACGAGAAAATAAATTATTAAAAGTTAATATAATTTTTCCGATAGGACCATTTCTTTGTTTTCCAATTATAATTTCAGCAATACCCTTATTATTTTTATTATTATTATATAATTCATCTCTATATATAAATATTATTAAATCGGCATCTTGTTCAATTGAACCAGATTCTCTTAAATCCGAATTAATAGGTCTTTTATCCGCCCTTTGTTCTAATAATCTATTTAATTGAGAAACGGCTATAATTGGAACTTTAAATTCTTTAGCTAAAGATTTTAAAAATTTTGAAATTTCAGAAATTTCTAAGTTTCTATTATGAGATAAAGATGGTATCTTTAATAATTGTAAATAATCAATCATAATTAAACTTAGTCCATTATTTAAATCATATATATTTTTTATTTTCATTCTTATTTCATTAGGTGTTAATGAAGAAGAATCATCTATATAAATATTTTTTTTTTTTATTAAAATAGATATTGTATTATATAAACGATTCCAATCATTTTCATTTAGTTGACCTGTTTTAATTTTAAATTGATCAACTCTAGATAAAGATGATAACATTCTCATAGTTATTTGTTCACTAGACATTTCTAAACTAAATATTAAAATTGGTTTATTATATAACATAGCTGCATTTTCACATATATTCATTGCAAAAGTAGTTTTACCCATAGAAGGTCTTGAAGCAAGTATTATTAAATCTGATTTTTGTAAACCTAATGTTTTTTTATTTAAATCATGATAACCAGTATCTATACCGGTGATACCATTATTTGATTTTTTAAATAATTTTTCTATTTTATTTATTGTTTTTTCTAAAATTTTTTCTATATTTTTAAAATTATTTTTATTATTTGATTTATTTTTATTTATTTTATTAATTTTAAAATTAATAAATTCAATTATTTTATCAAAATTAATTTTTTTTTTTTGATTTATATTTTCAATTATTTCATAAGCTAAATTAATAATTTTTCTTATTTTAGATTTTTCACATATTATTTTAACATAATTTTTAATATTTTTGGCAATTGAGACATTTTTAGATAATTCAGCAAGATATGAAAAACCTCCAATTTTATCTAAAATATTTTTTTTTTCTAAAGATTCTGATAAAGTAATTAAATCAATTGATTTTCCTAATTTAAATAATTTTTTCATTTCATAAAAAATTTGACAATGTGATTTACTAAAAAAATCTTTTGATTCTAAATTTTTTGATATTTCATACCATTTTTCATTATTTATTATTAAAAAACCTAATAATAGTTGTTCAGCTTCTAATGAAAAATAAGATTTATTATTTTTAAAATTATAAAAATTTTTTTTATTAATACTTTTATAAATATTCATAAATACCCTAAAAATTAATTATTATATATTTTTATAAATAAACATTAATAAATATATAATATTTATTTTATAAATTATATTTAAAATAATTATTTTAAATAATTTTTTTAATTTAAAATTATGAAAATTCTTGGAATAGAAACATCATGTGATGACACATGTGTTGCTATATATGATGAATCAAAAGGAATAATTGCTAATGAAATATGTAAACAAGATAAAATACATAATTTATATGGTGGTATAGTTCCAGAATTAGCATCTAGAAATCATATGAAAAATATAATACCATTAATTAAAAAAACTTTTAAAATATCTAAAACATTATATCATGAAATAAGTGGTATTGCTTATACAGCCGGACCTGGTTTAATAGGATCATTATTAATAGGAGCTACATTAAGTAAATCATTAGGTTTTTCCTGGAATGTTCCAACAAAAAAAATTAATCATATGGAAGGACATTTATTAACTCCAATGTTAGAAAATAAAAAAATTTTGTTTCCATTCACTGCTTTATTAGTTTCTGGAAAACATACTCAAATAATTAATGCTATTAGTTTAGGAAATTATAAAATAATAGGTAATTCTTTAGATGATGCAGCTGGAGAAGTATTTGACAAAATTTCTAATATTTTAGGATTAGGATATCCTGGTGGTAAAAAAATATCAAAATTAGCTAAAAAAAATAATTCTAAAAATATAAAATTTCCAAGACCAATGACAAAAAATAATAAAGATCTTAATTTTAGTTTTTCTGGTTTAAAAACATTTGTTATAAATGAAATTTCTAAAATTAATATTAATAATTATCAAATTAAAGCTAATATCGCTTATGCTTTTGAAAATGCAATTGTTGATACTTTAATTATAAAAATTAAAAGAGCTTTAAAATTAACTAAACATAAAAATTTAATTATATCAGGAGGAGTAAGTGCTAATCATAAATTAAGATCTAAAATGAGTAAAATATTTAAAAAAAAAAATATTAATATATTTTATCCTAGTAAAAATTTATGTACTGATAATGGTGCTATGATTGCTTATGCAGGTATGTTACATTTTAAAAATAGTTTAACATCAAATTTTGATCTTGAAATAAATGTTTATCCAAAATGGTTAATATCTGATATAAAATATTAAAATAATTATTTTAATAATTTCTATATTTATTTAAATATAATATACGTTGATTATTTAAAGATATACGTATTGATAAACTATCATAATTTTTTTTAACAATATTTTTAATATCAATATTTTTAACTAAATAAAAATATTTATAAAAAAAAAAACTATCTGATAATTTTCTTTTATTTTTATTATTTGTATGTAAATATTTAACTAAAGATATTTTTTTTATTACATAAGGTCTTTTCCAACAATCTATTTTATTTAATAAATTTATTACATATTTTGAAGATTTATATTTAATATTATCAATATATTTTTGGTATAAAAATACTAAAATAGCAAAATTTATTATTTTAAGAGGTATTTTTATTCTACGACCTAAAGATTTAATTAATTTAATATTTTTTATATTAAATTTTAAACAAAAAAGTGCAAATATAATTGAAATATCAGAAATTTTATTTATATTAATTTTAAAAATATTAATTATTTTTTTTTCATTATTTTTATTTTTTTTAATTTTTTTTTTAATTGAATTATAAAATTCTACGAAAATTTTTTTTAAAGCTTTACATTTATATAAAATATAAAAATAAATATGTGGGTTTTGTGATTTTAAAGCTTTTTCAGTTTCTTTCCAAATTCTTTCTATACTTATATATTTTAAATCTCCTCTTTTTATCATTTTTTTCATGAAAAAAATAGTTTTATCAGTAACATAAAAATTTAAATGTTTTAATCTTGCCGCAAAACTAGCTACTCTAAATATTCTTAAGGGGTCTTCTTCAAATGAACTTGAAATATTTTGTATAATTTTATTTTTTAAATCTTCTAAACCTTTACAAGGATCTATAAAATTTCCATATTTATCCATTGCAATAGCATTTATTGTAATATCTCTTCTTTTTAAATCTTTTATTAAAGTAATGTTTAAATTATAATTAGTTTTAAAATCTGTATGTTTTTTTCCAATTTTAGTATCTGTTCTAGCTAAAGCGTATTCTTCTTTACTAATTGGATGTATAAAAACTGGAAAAAATTTTCCTACTTGTAAAAATCCTTTTTCAAACATTTTTTTTTTATTTGAACCTAAAACAACCCAATCTTTATCTCTAATTTTGCTTTTTAAAATAAAATCTCTTACAGCTCCACCAACTAAATATTTATGCAAAATTTATCCTTATTTATTAACATAAATATAATTATTAAAATTTTATTTTAATTATAAAATATTATTTATATTTTTATATAAAGTATATTATGACATTTTCAGGACATTTTATTTTTTCTATTTCAATAATTATTATTATAAAAAAAATAAATTTATTTAATAACTTATCAAAAATTAATTTAATTAAATTAATTATAATTTGTATTTTGTCATCTTCTTTACCTGATTTAGATCATCCAAATTCTATTATTGGAAAAAAATTTTATTATATTTCTAAATTATTTTATAAATTTTTTGGTCATAGAGGTTTTACTCATAGCATATTGTCTATAATTATATTTTATTATATTTTAAATTTATTAATATTTTTTAATTTATATATACCAAAATATATAATATATTCTTTGATAATTGGTTATACTAGTCATATTATTGGAGATATGTTTACTTATAACGGAGTTCCATTATTATGGCCTTGTAAATGGAAATTTACTATTTTTATATTTAAAAAAAAAAAAAACAAAGAAAAAAAATTTTGTTTTATATTTTTTTTAATTTCAATTTTTTTATACTTTCTTAAAATATAATTAATAAAATATTATATATTAATTTATTAATTAAAATATAAATATATAAATAAAAAAAAATTATAAATAAAAATAATTTATTTTAAAGGAATTAAATGAAAAAAAAAATATTTTGTTTATTTTTAAAAAAAATTAGTAATATGCAAAAATTTCAAAAATATCCAGGAATTATTGGAAATATAATTTATAAAAATATATCTAATAAAGCATGGTTAATATGGCTAAAAAAACAAACAATGATTATTAACGAATTTAAACTAAATATGAATAATGAAAATAATATAAAAAAAATAGAAAAATGTATGATATCTTTTTTTTTTAAAAGCAAAAAATAATTAATAATATATTTTAAAAATTAATTTTTGTTTTTATTATAATTTATTATTTATTAAAATAATATATTTTGTATTAAATAAATTATTTATAATATTATAATATAAAAATATTATTTATACAAATAAAAAATAAATTATAATATTATAATGTAATATATTATTATAATATAAATAAAAATAAAATATATTATAGTAAGTACCATACATTAGGAAAAATACTTGCACCTATAAAATTTAAAAAATATAGTACTAATACTATTACCATAGCAGAAATATCAATATTTCCTATTTTGGGAACTAAATGACGACAAACTTTCATAATTGGTTCTGTTAATTCAATAAAAAAATATTCCATAACATTAACTTTTCTATTAACCCAGCTTATAAAAGATCTTATAGTAACATTCCAAAATATTATATAACCATAAGATTTAATTAAAGAAAAAATTCCCATTATTAAATATATATATTCAAATTTCATTAAACGTATTTTTAAAAAATAAAGAAAACAGTATTTAAATATTAATAATATATACATTTCAAGTAAAATTAAAATATATAAAAAATATGAATTTGTTATAATTGATATTAATGGAAAAATTGTAATTTTAGTTGAATTTATTATTATAATAGACATAGGGTTACAAACATCAGAAAGAGCCCATTCTATCCATAATCTCATAAAAAGTAACATAGCATATATATCTATTATATCTCTAGAAATAAACATTGAAAAAATCATATAAACTCTAACTTAAAATTTATAAAATTAAATAAACTACATTATAACATTTAATAAATAAAATAAATATTATGTATTATTTATTTTAATTTATTTTATTTTTTTATTATCTCTTTATATCAAAAAAAATTTTATAAATTTAAAATTTTCAATGTTAAAATTTTTTAAATTTAATAAAATATTTTTTAAACCAACTTTCTAATATAATAACAGCAGAAATAGAGTTTATGTCATATTTTTTTTTAATTTTTATATTATAATTAAATATATTTTGTTTAGCTTCTTTAGTTGTTAATCTTTCATCATACATAAAAACTATAATTTTAAATATATAATATAAATCTTGTGCAAAAATTCTAGCTCTTTTTGTAATATATTGTTCTTTATTATTCATATTAATTGGTAAACCAACAATAATTACTTTTGGTTTCCAATTTTTAATTATTTTTCTAACATCATTCCAATCAGGAACACCATTTTTTACTTTCAAAGAATTTAAAGGACTAGCTGTGCATGTAAAATTTTGACCTACAGCAACACCTATATTTTTCATTCCAAAATCAAAACTAATAAATGTAATAAAAAAATTAGATTTATTATTTTTCATATTATATTTTTTTAAAGTTATTAATAAAAAAAATAAATTTAAATTTATTTTTTTTAAAATTTTTTGGAAAATAATTTTTTTTCAATATTTTCTAAAGAAATTCCTTTAGTTTCTGGTACTAAATAAAAAGTTAATATAGCAAATAATAAATTTAAAAATGAATAAAACCAAAAAGTATAACAATTACCTATAATATTTATTAAACTTAAAAAAGTTAAACTCACTATAATATTTGAAACAAAATTTGTAATAGTAGAAATTGTAATACCAAAATCTTTTACTTTTAATGGTTGTATTTCAGAACATAATACCCAAACTAAAGGACCTGCGCTAATAGCAAAACCAGAAATAAATATTAAAATAAATAAAAAAAATAAATATTTAATTATAAAACAAATTTTATTTATATATAATAATATTCCTAAAAAATTCATACTGATAAACATTATTAAAAAACCAAAAATTAATGTTGGTTTACGACCTAATTTATCAACAACCATAATAGCTATTATGGTAGATAATACATTAATGATTCCAATAGTAATAGTACAATACATTTGATCTATTGTTTTATTAAAACCAATCATATTAAGCATTTTTGGAGCATAACATATAATAATATTTATTCCTGTAAATTGTTGCATTATCTGCAATAAAATACCTAAAAAAATTATTTTTCTAAATTTTTTATTATTTATAAATAATTTTATACCATTAATTCTAATTTTTAAATTATCTTTTATTTCATATAATTCCTTTATAGATTCTTTTTTGTTATTTCTTAAAATTAATAAAACATTTTTTGCTTCAAAAGTTTTTTTTTTAGATAATAACCATCTAGGACTATCAGGTAAAAAAAATATTCCAATTAATAAAAAAAATGATGGAATACTAATTATTCCAAACATATATCTCCAATTACAATTATAACTAAACATTGTATCAAAAATATATGATAATAAAATACCGATAGTAATCATTAATTGATATAATGATATTATACTTCCACGATTTTCTTTAAAAGAAATTTCTGATAAATATAAAGGAGTGGTGTAAGATGCTATCCCTAAAGCTATTCCTAAAATAATTCTAGATATTAATAAAAAAATGTAATTAAAAGATAAAGATGACAATATAGATCCAAAAATAAAAAATAAAGAACTAATAATTAAATTATTTTTTCTTCCTAAATAAAAAGATGTTATACCATTAAATAAAACTCCTAAAGTAGATCCCAACATCATTGAACTTACTATTAATTCTTGTTCAATATTATTTATATTAAATTCTTTTATAATAAATGGTAAAGCAACAGTAATAACTCCTATACTTAAACCAAATAATAATCCAATTAAAGAAGCTATAAAACAAATAAAAAAAAATATAATTTTTTTTTTTTTAAATTTTTTAAACATTAATTTCCTTTAAATTAATTTTTTTATAAAAAAATAATAATAATTATTTAGATTTTTCATATAATTCTTTTACTTTATCTAATTTTTCCCATGAAAAACATATTCTACCAAAATGACCATATGTAGAAGTTTTTTTATATATTGGTTTTAATAATTTTAATTTATTAATTAAACCATAAGGACTTAAATCAAAACAATTTTTTATTAACCATAATATTTTAGGTATTGGAATTTTTTCTGTATTAAAAGTTTCTACCATTAAAGAAATTGGTTTATTGATTCCTATAGCATAGGATAATTGAATTTCACATCTATCTGCTAAATTTGCAGCTACTATATTTTTAGCAATATAACGAGCTGCATATGAAGCAGATCTATCTACTTTAGAAGGATCTTTTCCTGAAAAACAACCTCCTCCATGTCTAGAAAAACCACCATATGTATCTGTTATAATTTTTCTTCCTGTTAATCCACAATCTCCCATAGGCCCACCTATAACAAAACGTCCAGCAGGGTTAATTAAAAATTTAGTATCTTTTTTTAACCATTTTTTTGGTAAAGATGGTTTTATTATTTCCTCCATAATTGCTTCATAAATATTTTTTTTACTAATATTTTCTTCATGTTGTGTAGAAAAAACTACAGTTTTAATTCCAATAATTTTATTATTTTTATATTTAAATGTAATTTGACTTTTTGCATCAGGATATAACCAAGGTAAAATTTTTTTTTTCCTTACATAAGATTGTAAATACATTAAACGATGAGCATACATGATTGGTGCAGGCATAAATGTTTTAGTTTCATTAGTAGCATAACCAAACATTATACCTTGATCACCAGCTCCTTGTTTATATATATTTTTTTTATTTATTCCTTTTTTTATATCTTTAGATTGTTTTCCAATTACATTTATTATAGAACATAATTTATAATGAAATCCCATTTTTACATTTTTATATCCTATATTTTTTATAGTTTTACGAACTATATTTTCTATATTTATATAAACATTTGTAGTTATTTCTCCACCTACCAATACCATTCCAGTTTTAATATAAGTTTCACAAGCAACACGTGCATTTATATCTTTTTTTAAAATTTCATCTAATATAGCATCAGAAATTTGATCAGCTATTTTATCAGGGTGTCCTTCAGAAACTGATTCTGATGTAAATAATGTTTCTTTCATATTAAAAAATCCTATAATAAAATTTTAAAATTTAAATAATATATAATATTTAATAAATTTATTTTTTAAAATAAACTTGAATATTTAATTTTATATATTATAATATATATTGTTTCATAATATTTATAAATATATATATAAATTAATTTTATATTATATAAAATTAATAATTTAAAAAATATTTAACATATTTTATTAAAAATAAATAGGAATATAAATATAATGTTAGATTCGGAATTTTCAAATGTTATTAGAGTTTTAAGTATAGATACAATTCAAAAATCTAAATCAGGTCATCCTGGGGCTCCAATGGGAATGGCTGATATTGCTGAAGTTTTATGGTGTAAATATATGAACCATAATCCTTCTAATCCTAATTGGATAAATAGAGATAGATTTATTTTGTCTAATGGTCATAGTTCAATGTTAATATATAGTATATTACATTTAACTGGTTATGATTTATCAATTGAAGATATTAAAAATTTTCGTCAATTGAATTCTAAAACTCCAGGACATCCTGAATATGGTCGTACTCCTGGAATAGAAGCTACAACAGGACCTTTAGGTCAAGGTATAGCTAATGCAGTAGGTTTTGCTATATCTGAAAAGACTTTATCTGCTCAATTTAATAAACCTAACTACAAAATAATAGATCATTATATTTATGTTTTTGCTGGTGATGGTTGTATGATGGAAGGAATTTCTCATGAATCTTGTTCTTTAGCAGGTACACTAAAATTAAATAAATTAATTGTTTTTTATGATAATAATAAAATATCAATTGATGGTAATACAAAAGGGTGGTTTACAGACGATACATCTAAAAGATTTAAATCTTATAATTGGAATGTAATAGAAAATGTTAATGGTCATAATTTTAATGAAATATCAAATGCTATTAGTAAAGCTAAATCTGTTAATGATAAACCATCATTAATAATTTGTAATACAATTATAGGTTTTGGTTCACCTAATAAATCTGGTAAAAGTGAATCTCATGGGGCTCCTTTAGGAGAAGAAGAAGTTATTTTAACTAAAAAAAAATTAAATTGGAATTATCCACCATTTTTTATTCCAAATAAAATTTATAAAAAATGGAATTCAATAAAAATAGGAAAAATTAAAGAAAATAAATGGAATAAAAAATTTAAAAAATACCAAGAAAAATATCCTAATTTATCTAATGAATTTTTACGTAGAATTAAAGGAAATTTACCTAATAATTGGAATAATTATTTTAAAAAATATATTTTAAAATTACAAAATTTTCCTAAAAATATAGCTAGTAGACAAGCTTCACAAAAAACAATTGAATTTTTAGGAGATATTATACCTGAATATATTGGAGGTTCTGCTGATTTATCATCTAGTAATTTAACTATGTGGTCTAAATCAAAACCTATTAATAAATATAAAGATGGTAATTATATACATTATGGAGTAAGGGAATTTGGAATGACTGCTATTGCAAATGGTATTTCTTTATATGGTGGTTTTATAGTTTCCACAGCTTCTTTTTTAACTTTTTTGGATTATGCTAAAAACGCTGTTAGAATGTCATCTTTAATGAAAATAAGACAAATTTTAATTTATACACATGATTCAATTGGTTTAGGAGAAGATGGACCAACACATCAACCTATTGAACAACTTTCTAGTTTACGTAATATTCCTAATATGAGTGTTTGGCGTCCTTGTGATCAAGTAGAAACAGCTGTAGCATGGAAATGTGCTATTGAAAGAAAAAATGGACCTACTGCATTAATATTATCTAGACAAAATTTAATTCAACAAAATAGAGACGAAAAACAAATATATAATATATATAAAGGTGGTTATATATTAAAAAATTCTCATAATAATAGTGATCCGGATATAATACTAATTTCTACTGGTTCTGAAATAGAATTAGCATCAAAAGTTTATAATGAATTATTAATTCTAAATTATAAAGTTAGATTAGTTTCTATGCCTTCAAGTAATATTTTTGATAAACAAAGTATATATTATAAAGAAAAAATTTTATCTAAAAAATCTAAATTAATTGTTTCTATTGAAGCATCACATACCAATTATTGGTTAAAATATACAGGACTTCAAGGGTTAAGAATAGGAATAGATTGCTTTGGCGAATCAGCTCCAGCAGAAGTATTATTTTCACATTTTAATTTTAATTTGAAAAATATTATAAAAAAAATAAAATTAAAATTGAATATTTTTTCTTAAAATATATAATATTATATATATGAAGTTATATATATAATATTATTATAAATATCGAGAAAATAAAATGTTAAGTATAAATAATATAAATATTAAAAATAAAAGAGTTTTAATAAGATCTGATTTAAATGTACCAATTAATAATAAAAAAATTTCTTCTGATACTCGTATTTTAGCTTCTTTACCTACTATTAAATTAGCAATTAAAAAAAAGGCAATTGTTATAATAATGTCACATTTAGGACGTCCTAAAGAAAATGAATATAACGAAAATTATTCTTTAAAATATATATTAAATTATTTAAAAAAAAAAATTAAAAATATTAAAATAATATTAGTTAAAAAATATTTAAATGGTTTTAATTTCAAATATGGAAATTTATATATTTTAGAAAATGTAAGATTTAATAAAGGAGAAAAAAAAAATAGTTTATTATTATCAAAAAAATATGCTTCATTATGTGATATATTTGTTATGGATGCTTTTGGTTCATCACATAGAAAACAATCTTCTACCTATGGTGTTTCTTTATTTGCTAAAATATCTTGTGCTGGATTATTATTAATATCAGAAATAAATACTTTAAATAAGTATTTGAATAAACCAAAAAGACCTATGACAGTTATTTTAGGAGGTTCTAAAATATCTACAAAATTTAATATATTAAAATATTTAAATAAAATATCAGATTATATTATTGTAGGAGGTGGAATTGCAAATAATTTTATAGCTATTAAAAATAAAGTAGGAAATTCTTTATATGAAAAAAAATATATAGAAAAATCTAAAAAATTATTAAAAAATAATAAAATATTAATACCAAAAGATGTTTATGTTGGAAAATCAATTTTATATAATGAAAAATCTAAAATAAAAAATATAAAAAAAATAAAAGAAAATGATATTATTTTAGATTTTGGTATTAAAACTATACTCAATATAATAAAAATAATAATAAACTCTAATACCATTTTATGGAATGGTCCAATTGGAATGTTTGAATTAATGAATTTTAAAAACGGAACTAAAATAATATCAAAAATTATTTCTTTAAATAAATGTTTTTCAATAATTGGAGGAGGAGATACAATATCAGCAATTTCTATTTTTAGTAACAAAAAAAATTTTTCTTATATATCAACAGGTGGAGGATCTTTTTTACAATTATTAGAAGGTAAAATATTACCTATAGTAAAATTAATAAATAATATAAATTTTTTAAATTAGTTATAATTTTTATTTTATTAAATTAATAAAATAAAAATTAAATTAAAAAATTTATAAATATAATTAATATGTAAAATATTAATTATATTTATTAAATATTTATAAAATTTTTTTTTAAAATATTAATATTTTTAATTTATAATTTTAATTTTTTTTTTAAAACTTAAAATATTAATATTAGATTTTTTTTTTAAAAATAAACCTATAGTAACTATTCCAGGAAGTGAATAAATTTTTTTTTTAAATTTAATAGGGTTTTTAATACGTAAATTATATATATCTATAATAATATTACCATTTTCTGTAATTATATTTTTACGATATTTAGGTATTCCCCCTATTTCAATTATTTTATTTTTAATAAAAGATTTTGAAAAAGGAATAATTTCTATTGGTAATGGAAAATTACCTAAAATATTTACTTTTTTTTTAAAATCTAAAATACATAAAAATCTTTTAGAATTTATAGAAATAATTTTTTCTTTTGTTAAAGCCCCCCCTCCACCTTTAATCATTTGCATTTTTTTATTTACTTCATCTGCACTATCTATATATAAATCAACATATTTTATCATATTTAAATTAAATATTGGAATATTAAGTTTTTTTAATTTTGAAGTAGATTTTTTAGAACTAGATACAGCCGCTTTTATCATATTTCTAAACATATAAATATAATTTATAAAATAATTTGAAGTAGACCCACTTCCTATACCTATAATTATGTTAGGTTTAATATATTTCAAAGCATATAAACCTGAAGTTTTTTTAATTTTTTTTATTTTCATTACATCTTCTAAATTATATACATTATTAAGTAAATTAATATATATAATATAATTAATTATAAATAAACATTAATATAAATTTAAAATATTTTTTTTAAATTATTTTAATTAAATTTTTTTTCAATTTTAAAAAAACAATAATTGTTATTATATATTCTTATTATATTTTTATTATTTAATTTGTTATTTAATATCGCTTGTATCCATATAATATTATTTTTTAATTTTATTATAAATAATATACTACCAATTATTTTCCATTTTTTTTTTATTCTAAATTCTAAATAATTATTTTTATTATTTATATTTTTTGACATACCTTTTAAAAAAAATAATGATTTTTTATTTTTTTTTAAAAAATGTATTTTTGTAACCATTTCTTGACCATTATAACATCCTTTATTAAAACTTATTCCATTAAAATTATTTAAATTTAATGACTGAGGAAAAAATTTTTTAGAATGTATAATATCAATATTAGGAATTCCTGTTTTAATATCTAAAGATAACCATTGATTATTATTTTTAATATAATTAAATTTATTAATAATATAATTCTTAATTTTATAACTTTTTTTTTTTAATACAATTATAATGAATCTCATAATTTTTTCATTTAATTTAATAATTTTATATTTTTTATTTATAATTAGAACTTTATTTGAACTTGGTAATTTTTTAAAAAATATATTTAACAAATATGATATTTTTTTTCCAATAAATCCAAAAATAATATTATTATAATCTATAACAATATTAACTTTTAAAAAAATAGAATATTTTTTAAGTATTTTTAAATGATATTTAATTATATTTTTTCTTTCCATTAAAATATAATGATTAGTTTTATATTTAAATAATCTTAAAGAACTAATTACTTTTCCTTTATAGTTACAATGTGCACATAAAGAAAAATTATCTTTTAATTTATTAATATCTAAAGTTAATTGATTTTGCAAATATTTTTTGCTATCAATACCATAAACATGAATTAAACCCCAATCTTGAAGATACATCCAATTTTTATAATATTTTTTAGAAAATAAAATTTTATTATTATAATAATTATTTTTTTTCATATTTTTAATTATAATTTTTTTTTTATAAAAATTTATTTTTTAATATATTATATAATTATTAAAATCTATGTTAAAAAATTATTATAAAAAAAAAAAAAATAAAAATTTTATTAATTATTATAAAATAATTAAATTTTTTTATAATTATAAAATTAAATTTAAATTTATAAATAATATTAATAATATTTTATATAATATTAATATTACAAAAAAATGGAAAAAATCATATAATGTTAAATTAAATAAAAAAAAAAATAATTTTATAATTAAAAATATAAATAATTTATATTTATATATAATTAAATTAAAATATTTATTAAAAATTTTTATAATAAATAATATTATTATATATTATAATAAAATTTTATTTTTAATAAATAAAATTTTATTACAATTAGAAAAATTAGAATTAAATTGTATTTTTATTAAAAAAAATGATAAATATAATTGTTATTTAGATTTACATTATGGAATTGGTGGCAAAGATTCAAAAGATTGGACTAGTATTTTAATGAAAATGTATTTAAAATGGTCTTTAAATAAAGGTTTTAAAATTAACATTTTAAAAATATCATTTGGAAATATAATAGGTATAAAATCTGCTACTATTTATATAAAAGGAAAATATGCTTTTGGTTGGTTAAAAAATGAAATTGGAATACATCGTCTTGTAAGAAAAAGCCCTTTTGATATAAATAAAAAAAGACATACCTCCTTTAGTATTATTTATATTTATCCAGAAATAAATATAAAAAAAAATATTAAAATTAAAATAAAAGATTTAAAGATTGATTTATATAAATCATCTGGTTCTGGTGGACAGCACATTAATAAAACAAAATCAGCTGTACGTATTACACATATTCCAACTAATACGGTTACACAATGTCAAAATTATAAATCTCAACATATTAATAAAAATATAGCAATTAAACAAATAGTATCTAAATTATATAAAATATACTTTTATAAAAAAAAAATAAAAAATAAAAATTACAAATTAAATATATGTTGGAAAAATAAAATAAGATCTTATATATTAGATAATTCTTTAATAAAAGATTTTAGAACAGGAATAGAAAAATATAATATAAAATCTATTTTAGATATAAATATTTTAAATTTTTTCTTAAAATCTAATTTAAAAAATAAAGAAAATAAGGAAATTTAAAATGAATGAAAATAATAAAAATATTTTTAAAAATAAAGAATTTAAAAATAGATTAAATAAACTGAAATTATTAAAAAAAAAAAAAATATTATTTCCAAATAATTTTAAAAGAAATAATATTTCATATATTTTACATAAAAAATATGATAAATATAATAAAGAATATATAAAAAAACTTAATTTAAAAATAAAAATTTCAGGAAGAATGATAAATTGCAGACATATGGGAAAATCTTCTTTTATACAATTACAAGATATGTTCAGTAATATACAAGTATATATTTCTAAAAAATATATTTCTAATAATAATTTTAAAAATTTTAAAAAATGGGATTTAGGAGATATATTAGGAGTTGTAGGAACATTATTTAAAACAAATAGTGGAGAATTATCAATATATTGTAATAAAATTTATTTATTAACTAAATCATTACGTCCTTTACCAGAAAAATTTCATGGATTAAATAATACAGAAATTAAATATAGACAAAGATATTTAGATTTAATTAAAAATAAAAAAACAATAAAAATATTTAAAATAAGACATAAAATTATATTTGAAATTAGAAAATATATGATATCACATAATTTTATAGAAGTAGAAACTCCTATTATGCAATTAATTCCAGGTGGGGCTTCTGCAAAACCTTTTATAACATATCATAATAGTTTAAATCAAAAAATGTATTTAAGAATTTCTCCTGAATTATATTTAAAACGTTTAGTAATAGGTGGTTTGGAAAGAGTATTTGAAATAGGAAAAAATTTTAGAAATGAAGGTTTGTCATCAAAACATAATCCAGAATTTACTATGTTAGAATTATATATAGCTTATTTTAATTATAAAGATTTAATTAAATTTACTAAAAATTTTTTATATATATTATTTAAAAAAATTATAAAAGACAATAAAATTATAATTAATGATAACATAATATATTTTAATAATTTTAATGAAATGACAATGAAAGAATCTATTATAAAATATAATAATAATATAAATTTAAAAGATTTATCTGATTTAAATACTTTAAATTTTATAACAAATAAATTGAATATAAAAAAAAAAAATCAATGTTCAAAAGGTTATTTAATATATAATATTTTTAAAAAAACAGTAGAAAATAAATTAATACAACCTACGTTTATAACTGAATATCCTATTGAAATATCACCTTTATCTAGATCTATAAATAAAAATAAAAATTTTGCTGAAAGATTTGAATTATTTATAAACGGACAAGAAATTGGTAATGGTTTTTCTGAATTAAATGATTCTCAAGAACAAAAAAAAAGATTTAATAATCAATTAAAATTAGATAAATATAATGTTAATAATAAATGTTTATATGATAAAGATTATATTATTGCATTAGAACATGGATTGCCTCCTACTTCTGGTTTAGGAATAGGTATTGATCGTTTAATAATGCTATTTACTAATAAATGTACAATAAAAGATGTTATATTATTTCCAACATTAAAAATAATATAATTTATATATTTAAAAATAATTTTATTATATTAAATATTATTTTTATTTTTTAATAAAATATAAGGTATTTAATATGTATAATTTTTTTAAGAATATAAATTTAAATAAAAAATATAGTGGACCTTTTTGGTTATATAATTTTAACATTATAAAAAAAAAAATATTAAAACTAAAAAAATTTGATATTATAAGATTTGCTCAAAAATCTTGTTCTAATATTAATATTTTAAAATTAATAAAAAAATATAATGTACAAATTGATTCAGTATCTTATGGTGAATTAAATAGAGCAATAAACTCTGGTTTCAATAGAAAAAATATAATTTTTACATCTGATATTATTGATTATGATACTTTAAAAAAAATAGTAAAACTTAAAATAACTGTGAATATTGGTTCTATAGATATGTTACATCAACTTGGTAAAATTTCACCTAAACATAAAATATGGATTCGTATTAATCCTGGATTTGGTCATGGACATAACGAAAAAACCAATACCGGTGGTGAAAATAGTAAACATGGAATATGGTATAATGATAAATCATTATATGGTATAATTAAAAAATATAATTTTAAATTATGTGGTATTCATATACATATTGGTTCTGGAGTTGATTATAAACATTTAAAAAATGTATGTTATGCTATGATGAATCAAATATTATATATTAATAAAAGTATTAAATCAATTTCAGCTGGTGGTGGTTTATCTATTCCTTATAAAAAAAAAGATAGAATTATTAATATTAAAAATTATTTTAATTTATGGAATAATATTAGAAATAAAATTTCTAATTATTTAGGAAAAAAAATAACATTAGAAATAGAACCAGGAAGATTTTTAACAGCTGAATCTGGAATATTAGTAACTCAAGTAAAATCAGTAAAATTTATAAAAAATAAATATTTTGTTTTAATAGATGCTGGTTTTAACGATTTATTAAGACCTGTTATGTATGGTAGTTATCATAAAATTTCTGTTATAAAAAAAAAAATTAGTTATATTAATAAAAGCACTTTTAGAGTTCCTACTATAGTAGGTGGTCCATTATGTGAATCAGGAGATATTTTTACTCAAAACTCTAATGGAAAAATTAAAATAAGATTTTTACCAAAAGTATCACCTGGAGATTATTTAATATTTCATAATACTGGAGCCTACGGATCATCAATGTCATCAAATTATAATAGTAGATTATTAATACCTGAAATTTTATTTTATAAAAATAAATTTAAAATTATTAGAAAAAAACAAAATATAAAAGATTTATTAAAATTAGAAAATTAAATTTTTTAATTTAAATCTCCCCCGACTGGATTCGAACCAGTGACATACGGATTAACAGTCCGGCGTTCTACCACTGAACTACAGGGGAATTTAATAACATTATAATATTATTAAATATTATATTATTTAATATTATATATTAAATATTATATTTAGTCAACTTTTTAAAAAAAATAAAATAATAATAAAATATTATTAATAATATATTTTATAATATTTTTATGAAAAAAAATTCTTTAATTATTTTTTTAATGGGTCCAACAAATGTTGGAAAAACTTTATTAGCAATAGAATTATGTAAAAAAATTCCTTTTGATATTATAAGTGTTGATTCTGCTATGATATATAAAAATATGAATATAGGAACTTCAAAACCATCAAAAAAAAAATTAAAAAAAATACCACATTATTTAATTAATATAATAAAACCTACAGAATATTATTCTGTATCTAAATTTATTAAAGATGTAAAAAAAAGAATTAATAAAACTATAAAAAAAAAAAAAATACCTTTATTGGTAGGTGGTAGTATGTTATACTATAAATTATTATTAGAAAATAATGATTTATTACCAAATAAAAATTTTAAAATTAGAAACTATATAAATTATTTATCATATAATATAGGTTGTGATAAATTATATAAATATTTATGTTATATTGATCCTGTTCATAGTAAATTAATACATCCCAATGATAAAAAAAGAATAATAAGATTAATTGAAATTTTTTTAATATCTAATAAAAATATGACATATTATAAAAGTATAAAATATAAGAAATTACCTTATAAAATTTATCAATTTGCTTTAATTCCATGTTTAAAAGAACTACTATATAACAGTATTATAATACGTTTTAAAAAAATGTTAGAATTAGGTTTAGAAAAAGAAGCATATAAAATATTTAAAAATCCTAATTTTAATAAAAATTTACCTTCTTCTAAATGTATAGGTTATAATCAATTATATTCTTATTTTATGAAAAAAATAACATATGAAGAAATGATATTTAAAAGTATATATGCTACAAGAAAATTAATAAAAAAACAATTTTTTTATTTAAAAAATTGGAAATACAAAATTAATTATATTTATAATTTAAATATTGAAAAAAATATTAAAATAATTAAAAAAAAAATTAAAAAATATATTTAAAATTTTATAATTAAAAATAAAAGGAAAATAAATTTTGTTTTTTAATAAAAAAGCTATAATTATTTATATTAAATTATTAAAAAATAATTGTAGTTCAAGTATTGAAGAAATATATAATTTATCTAAATCATTAGGTATAAAAATAATTTTTAAAATTTTAATAAAAATTTTACATCCTCACTATAAATATTTTATTAATGTTGGAAAATTAAAAAAAATTAAACTTATTTCAAAAAAAAAAAAAACTAATTTAATTATTTTAAATCATGTCATAACACCATCCCAGGAAAGAAATTTAAAAAATGATTATAATTTTAATATATTAAATAGAACTAAATTAATATTAAATATATTTATAAAAAGATCTAAAACTAAAATTGGTAAATTACAATCACAATTAGCAAGTTTAAAATATATGTCTACAAGATTAATACATAATTGGACACATTTAGAAAGACAAAAAGGTGGTTTAAAAATATTAAGTGGTCCTGGGGAAACACAATTAGAAACTGATCGTAGATTGTTAAATAATAATATATTATTTATTTATAAAAAGTTAAAAAAAATAGAAAAAAATAATATACAAAAAAAATATATAAAATTAAAAAAAAATTATCATTTTATTTCATTAGTTGGATATACTAATGCAGGAAAATCAACTTTATTTAATAATATTACAAAATCAAATATATTTGTATCTCAAAAATTATTTTCAACATTAGATACAAAATTAAATAAAATTTCTAAATTTAATACTAATAAAATTATTTTATCAGACACCATAGGTTTTATTAAAAATTTACCAAATGAATTAATTGAATCTTTTAAAACAACATTGAAAGAAATATGTTATTCTTCTTTAATTATTCATATTTTAGATGTTAATGATTTAAAAAATTTATATAATAATGAAAATTATATAAATTTAATATTAAAAAACATTAATGCAAAAAATATAAAAAAAATAAGAATTATGAATAAGATTGATAAAATAAAAGGTTTAAAATATTTTATAGAATATAATAAAAATTTAATATATAATACTATATGGTTATCCGCTAAAAAAAAAAAAGGTATATTTTTATTATATAAAAATTTATTTCTAAATTTTAAAAAAACAATAAAAGTGAATTATAAATTATTATTACCAAAAAATTTTTATTGGATAATAAATAGATTATATTGTAAAAGTTATATTATTAATAAAATAAATTGTAAAAATAATAATATTAAAATTAATATTTTAATCAAAATAAAAGAATGGTTATTATTATGTAAATTAGAACCAAATTTAAAATATTGTATTATTTAATATAAATATTTATACAAATAATAAATATTTATTTAAATTAATATAAAAAAATTAATGGATTTTATATGTATGAAATTGTTTTTGGAATACATGTAATAGAATCTATAATAAAAAATAATATTTCTATAATAAATAAAGTATTTATTAAAAATAATAAAAATTGTAGATTAAAAATTTTAGAAGATAAATTAAAAAAAAAAAATATTAAAATGTATTATACAAATAAAAATTATTTAAATAAAATATCTAAAAATAAAAAAAATCAAGGAATTGTAGCTTATATTAAAAAGTCTATTTATAAATATAATGAAAAAAATATATCTGAAATGATTAAAAAAAAATATAATTTTATTTTTTTAATTTTAGATAATATTCAAGATCCTAGAAATTTAGGAGCTTGTTTAAGAACAGCAGCTTCTATAAATATTAACGCAGTTATAATTACAAAAAATAAATCTGCTAATATTACTCCTTTAGTAAGAAAAATTTCTTGTGGAGCAGTTGATAAAATTCCAATTATTATTGTTAATAATTTATTAAACATAATTAAAAAGTTTAAAAAAAATAATATAAATATTGTAGGTTTAGATGAAAGATCAAAAAATGTAATATATAAAACTAAAATGACTAAATCTATTGCAATAATTTTAGGATCAGAAAAAAATGGTATAAGAAATTCAATAAAAAAAAAATGTGATTATTTAATTTCTATTCCAACTTTGTCTATAATGAGTTCTTTAAATGTTTCTGTAGTAACAGGAATATGTTTATTTGAAATAATAAGACAAAGAAATTATATTTAATAATATATTATTATGAAAGGGATGGATAAATGCGTCATTATGAAATTGTAATTATATTTTATACTGAAGTAACTAGTAAAATTACCAACATAATTAAATATTATAAAAAAATTATTGAACAAGATAAAGGAAAAATACATAGACTTGAATATTGGGGTTTACGTAAACTAGCATACCCTATCAAAAAAAATAATCATGCTTATTATATATTAATTAATATAGAAGTTTGTAAAAAAGTAATGAATGATTTAAAAAAAGATTTTAAATTAAATAATAGTATTATAAGAAATTTAATTATAAAAAAAAAAAAACCATGTATTAAAAATTCTTTTATTTTAAA
>NZ_CP026513.1:158622-182262 GCF_003956045.1 Candidatus Annandia adelgestsuga
ATTAATTTTTAATATATAAATTATAAATTGATTTTTTTTTTTTTTTTTTATATAATAAAAAATTTTTAGGTATTATAATTTTTTTATAATAAGAATGTTCAATATATATAAAAGAACCACTTTTTAACCAATTATATTTTTCTAAAATAAATATTAATTTTTCTATTAAAAAAATATCTAAATCTTTAAAAGGTGGATCAATAAAAACTATATTTTGTGGATTTCCAAAATGCATTAACCAATCTAATGTATTATTATAAATAATTTTATTTTTTTTTATTTTTAAAAAACTGATATTTTTTTTAAGTTTTTTTATTGAATTATAATTATTTTCTATAAATATTATTTTTTTAGCATTATGGGATAAAGATTCTAATCCTAATACACCACTACCAGCAAAACAATCTAAACAAATGTAATTTTTAAGATTATTTTTTAACCAATTAAATAAAGTTTTTCTCATAAAATTAGTAGTAGGTTTCATTTGTTTATTATTAATTAATAATAATTTACGTTTATAAAATTTACCACTAATAATATGTATTTTATTATTTTTCATCAATTATTTTAATAAAATTTATTTAATTAATATATTTTAACTATAATTTTATATATAATTATAAAATTATATTATTTTAACGCTATTTAAAAATAGCAATATTTTAAAATTTAAATTATGAATAAAAAATATTCGATTTTAAATATATTTTATAAATTAAAAAAATTATTTATTAAATATAAAGATAGTATTAAATATATTTTCAAGAAAAAAACAAAATATAAAAATAATGATAAAATATTTTTATATTTAAAAAAAAAATTATTAATGTCTGATATTGGAATAGAAACTACTGATTATATTTTAAATAAAATTAAAAAAAAATATAATAAAGAAAATTTAAATAATATTAAAACATTAAATAAAATTTTAAATAATATAATGTTTAAAATATTAAAAAAAACAGAAAAACCTTTAAATTTAGATTCTCATAAACCATTTATAATTTTAATCATTGGTGTTAACGGATCAGGAAAAACAACTACTATAGGTAAATTAGCAAATAAATATAAAAATGAAGGTAAAAAAGTTATGTTAGTTGCAGCAGATACATTTAGATCTTCTGCTATTGAACAACTTAAATTTTGGGGTAAAAAAATAAAAGTTCCAGTTGTATCTAGAAAAATTAAATCAGATGCAGCTTCTGTAGTTTTTGATTCTATAAAATCAGCTAAATCTAAAAATATAGATACATTAATTATTGATACTGCTGGAATAATGCATAACAAAAATATTTTAATGAAAGATTTATGTAAAATAAAAAATGTAATTAGAAAAATAAATTATGTTGATCCTCATGAAATAATTTTAGTTTTAGATTCAAACAATGGACAAAATTCTATAAAACAAACAGAAACTTTTAATAAGTTTATTAAAATTAATAGTTTAATTATAAATAAATTAGATATTACACAAAAAAGTGGTATTATTTTTCCTATTTCTCATAAATTTAAAATTCCTATTAGATATATAGGTATAGGAGATAAAATAAAAGATATTAAAAAATTTAAAATCAAAGAATTCATTAAATATTTTTTTTTAAAAAATATGAATTTTAGATAATAATTTAAAAATTAATACAATATTTTTTTTATATTGTATTAATTTTAAATATAAAAATTATTAATTATAATTTATAAAATTAAATATAATTTTATAAATAACTAATTTTTAAATTTCAATTATTTAAATAATATATTGAATTTATTATTTATATTAATTAAATTTTTAACCAAACTTTAATACCATCTAAAAACATTTGTATAGATAACATTATTAAAATTAAACCAACTAATTTTTCTAAAATATTTATACCTTTATTTCCAAAAAAAATTAATAACGTATCTGATAGCATTAAAATAATAAATGAAATTAACCACGAAATAAATAAAGAAAAAATTAAATGTAATATATGATAATGGCAATTATGTGATAATATCATAATAGTAGCTAATAAAGAAGGACCTACAATTAAAGGAATAGATAAAGGAATTAAAAAAGGTTCTTCATAAATAATTTTATTATCGTTAATTTTAGAATCAGGAAAAATCATTTTTATAGATATAAATAATAAAATTAAACCACCTGATATTGATATTGTTTCTGGTTTTAAATTTAATAAATTAAGAATATGTTCACCTATAAATAAAAATAAAATCATTAATAATAAAGATATAAACATTTCTCTAATTAAAATTATTTTTCTTCTTATAGGTTTAAAATTTTTTAATAATGATATAAATACAGGTAAATTACCAATAGGATCCATTACTAAAATCATTAAAATAATTTCTGATATTATTTTTTTCATATTAATTTCTTAATTATAATTAAATATAAAATTTTTTAATTTAATATTAATATTAAATTTGTAATATAATATATATAATAAATTAATAATAATATTATTTATGTATAAATAATATTTAAAAATAAAATTATAATTTAATAAAATAAAGGATAAATATATGAAATGTGTAGGTTTTATAGGATGGAGAGGTATGGTTGGTTCGGTTTTAATTGAAAGAATGATTAAAAAAAAAAATTTTGATAACATTATTCCTTATTTTTTTTCTACATCACAAATAGGAAAATCAGGTCCTATTTTATCAAAAAATCAAGATATTAATATTCTATATAATGCTTATGATACTGATATTTTACAAGAAATGGATATTTTAGTAACTTGTTATGGAAATGATTATACTAAAATTATATATAAAAAATTAAAAAAAAAAAAATGGAAAGGTTATTGGATAGACGCTTCATCTTATTTAAGAATGAAAAAAAAATCTATTATATGTTTAGATCCAATAAATAAAGAATTAATTTATAAAGGTTTAGAAAAAGGTATTAAAAATTTTATTGGAGGAAATTGTACAGTTAGTTTGATGTTGATGGCGTTATCAGGTTTATTTAAAAAAGATTTAATAGATTGGATTTCTGTTTCCACTTATCAAGCAGCTTCTGGAGGTGGTTCAAAAAATATGTGTGAATTATTAGAACAAATGGGTTTTATTTATAAAAGTATTAAATATGATTTAAAAAATATTAATTATAAAATATTAGAAATAGAAAAAAAAATAAAAAATATTTCTTTATCAAATATAATTCCTAAAGAAAATTTTAAATGTGTATTATTTGGTAGTTTAATTCCTTGGATTGATAAAAGAATGAATAATGGTCAAAGTCGTGAAGAATGGAAAGGTCAAGCAGAAACTAATAAAATATTATCTAGTAAAAAAAAAATTATTGTAGATGGATTATGTGTTAGAATAGGAACATTTCGTTGCCATAGCCAATCATTAACTATAAAAATTAAAAAAAATATTTCTATTCAAGAAATAAAACAAATAATATCAAATGATAATAGATGGGTAAAAATTGTACCAAATGTATATGAAGAAACTATAAAAAAATTAACACCAATTAATGTTTCAGGAACATTAAATATATTAATAGGTCGTTTACGTAAAATGAATATTGGATCTAAATATATTTCTGCATTTACAATAGGAGATCAATTATTATGGGGAGCTGCAGAACCAATTAGAAGAATATTAGAAATTATAATATTAAATACTTAAATAATAAAATTATAATAATTAAATTGTAATATAGTAAATTATTTTTTTTTATAATATCTAAA
Source organism: Candidatus Annandia adelgestsuga (assembly GCF_003956045.1). Taxonomy (NCBI): domain Bacteria; kingdom Pseudomonadati; phylum Pseudomonadota; class Gammaproteobacteria; order Enterobacterales; family Enterobacteriaceae; genus Candidatus Annandia; species Candidatus Annandia adelgestsuga. The sequence continues at coordinate 162,330 of NZ_CP026513.1, forward strand.
ATCTAAAACATTATTTATTTCAGGAAATAGTTTTTTTATTTTTTTTTCAATTATTTCTTTTAAAGTAATATTTGACATAGAACAACCATTACAATTACCTTTAAATTCTAATATTATATCTTTATTTGTAGTAATATCTATTAAAAATACATATCCATTATGTTGTTTTAATTGAGGATTAATAATATTATTTAATACATTTATTATTTTATTTTTTAATATTTTATTTTTTTTAATTATTTTTTTTTTTGCGTTTGGAACTTTTAAAATTAATTGTAATTCTAATTCATTTTTTATAACATCTATTTTAGAATTTTTAAAATAAATGATATGATTTTTATTTATATATATAAATAAATTATCATATTTTATTCTTATATTATCATTTGAAAATTGTTTATTATTATAATATGAAATACCACATTCTGCAAATTGTGTACCAGGGTTATTGATAAATAAATATATTTGAGTTCCAATTTTTTTTTTATTTAAAAGGTAATTAAAATATTTTTTAGCATTTTTTGTTATAATAATCATAATTCTCTCTATTTTATTTATATTTATTTTTTTATAAAAACAATATTAATTATTTTATTAAAATACTATTATTAAGGTTTATATGAAATCAAAATCTATTTTTTATATTATTTATAATATAATGAAAAATAATTTTAAAAATAAATTTTATAATGAAATTAGTGTTAAATTAAAAAATGATTTATATAAAATAAATATAGGTTATATGTTATTAAAAAATAATATAATTAATTTTAAAATAAAAAAAAAAAATAATTTATTAATTATAACAAATAAAATAATATTAAATTTATATAAAGATTATATTAATAATTTTATAAAAAAAAAAAATATAAAATATAAAATATTTATTATAAAAGATGGTGAAAGTTATAAAAATATAAAAACAGTTAATAAAATTATAAATTATTTATTATCTAATAATTATGATAAAAATACTATATTAATTTCTTTAGGTGGTGGTGTTATTGGAGATATAACTGGTTTTACTGCTTCTATTTATCATAGAGGAATTAAATTTATACAAATACCAACTACTTTATTATCTCAAGTAGACGCTTCAATAGGAGGTAAAACTGGTGTTAATCATAAAATTGGTAAAAATATGATTGGTACATTTTATCAACCAATAATAATATTAACAGATATATTTTTTTTAAAAACTTTATCTAAAAAAGAACTAAAATCTGGTTTAGTTGAAGTAATTAAATATGGAATTATTTTTGATAAAAAATTTTTTAATTGGATAGAAGATAATATTAATGATTTAATTAATATTAATAAAAAAAAAATTCTATATTGTGTTAATCGTTGTTGTGAAATAAAATCATTTTTTATTAAAAATGATGAAAAAGAAAATAATATTAGATCATTATTAAATCTTGGACATACTTATGGGCATGCAATAGAATCTTATACTAAATATAAAAATTGGTCACACGGTGAATCAGTTGCTTCTGGAATAATAATGTCATGTTTTACTTCAGAACAATTAAATATATTTAAAAAAAAATATACAAAACGTATTATAAAATTATTTAAATTATTAGATTTAAATATTAAAGGTCCTGATAATATGAATGCAACAGATTATATTAAATATATGAAAATTGATAAAAAAGCAACGTTAAATAAAATTAATTTAATAATACCTATTAGAATTGGAAAAGCTATTATTATGAATAATGTTTCTGAAAATATTATAATAAAATCTATTAATAAGGCTAAAAAATTATAATACTAATAATTTTTTAAATTTTATATTAAAAGGATAAAATGAAAAAATTTTTATTAGCTCCATCAATATTAGCAGCAAATTTTTCTAATTTAGGTTTAGAAATTATTAGAGTCTTATCTGCAGGTTGCAATTTAATACATTTTGATGTTATGGATAATCATTATGTTCCAAATCTTAGTATGGGGCCTTTAATACTTGATTCTATTATAAAATATATAGTTAAATCATCATATATAGATGTACATTTAATGGCAAATCCAGTTGAAAAATTAATAAATATATTTGCAAAAAAAAAAGTACATTCTATTAGTTTTCATCCTGAAACATCAAAAAATATATTACAATCTTTATCTTTAATTAAAAATTATAATTGTAAAGCTGGTTTAGTTATTAATCCTAATGATTCAATAGATTTTTTATATGATTTTATGGATAAATTAGATATAATTGTAGTTATGCTAGTTAATCCAGGTTTTGGCAATCAAAAATTAATATTAAAAACTATAAATAAAGTTAAAAAAATAAAAAAAATGATAAAAAAAAGTGGATATAATATTTTAATCGAAGTAGACGGTGGAATAACAATTGATAATATTAATAAAATAGCTAAATCTGGTGCAGATATTTTTGTAATTGGTTCTACTATATTTAATAGTAAAAATTATTTAAAAATAATACAAAAAATACGTCAAAAATTAAAAAATTTTTAATAAAATATATAATTTTTATTAAATGTTTATTTAAAAATATAAAATTTAATGAAAAAATCAATTGTTTTTAGCGCTATACAACCTTCAGGAGTTATAACATTAGGAAATTATATAGGAGTATTAAAAAATTGGAAAATTTTACAAAATAATTATAATTGTATTTATTGTATTGCAGATATGCATTCTATTACTAATAAAATTAATCCAAAATTATTTAAAAAAAATATTATGGATAATGTAGCTTTATATTTATCTTGCAATATTAATCCTAAAAAAAGTATTATTTTTATTCAATCACATGTTAAATATCACACACAATTATGTTGGATTTTAAATTGTTTTACATATTTAGGTGAATTAACACGTATGACTCAATTTAAAAGTAAAATTAAAAATATATTTAATAAAATAAATTTAGGTTTATTAAATTATCCAATATTAATGGCATCTGATATTTTATTATATCAAACTAATAAAGTACCAGTAGGTAAAGATCAAATACAACATTTGGAATTAAGTAAAAAAATAGCTAAAAGATTTAATAAAATTTATAATAAAAAAATATTTAATATACCAGAACCATTATTAAATAATGGTAATAAAATAATGTCTTTATCTAATCCTAAAAAAAAAATGTCTAAATCAGATATAAATAAAAATAGTTTTATTAGTTTATTAGATGATCCTAAAAAAATACATAAAAAAATTAAAAAATCATTTACAGATATTGATAATCCTCCTAAAATATATTATGATATTAAAAAAAAACCAGGAATATCTAATTTGTTATTAATATTATCAAATCTTACTGGAAAAAAAATGTCTATTATAGAAAAAGAATTTGAAAATCAAAATTATTCATATTTAAAAATAAATGTTATAAATTATATAACAGATACTATAAGTGATATACAACATAATTTTAATATATATAAAAAAAATAAAGATTTTTTAGAATATATATTAAAATATGGATCTAAAAAAGCATCTAAATATGCTAAAAAAACTATTGAAAAAGTATATAATGTTATTGGTTTATATTATTTATAATTATTAAATTTATTATGTTTAGTAAAAAATAATAATATTATATTTATAATAAAAACAATAAAATAAAGAATATTTGAAATACATAATACTATAAAAGTATTATTAGAAGATAATAAAAAATAACTTATATTAAGTGTAATAAAACTACCAGTAGTACCAAAAATTAATGTTAAATTTATAAATTTTGTATATGGTTTTTTAGTTTGCATAGAACTTAAAGTAATTATAATTGTATATATTGAACTTGAAAAAAAACCTATCAAAGATATAATAAAATTTAATAAATTAATATTTTTACATTGTAAAAAAATAAATACTAATATAGAAGATATAAAAGTTAAAAATATTAATATTTTTTGTATATCAAATTTTTTACTTATATAACTAAAAAACCACATACCTAACATATAAAAAAACCAAAAAATACTAATTGTTTTATTTTCATAAAAATAATTTATATTATTAATATATTTTTTTATATAAATAGGTATCCAGCTAACAAACATACATTGTGCTGAAATATAAAATAAAGATGATAAAAATAATAAAATATTTTCTATTTTAAAACGTTTTTTTTTTTTATTTTTTTTTTTATTTAATTTATTAAATTCATTAAAATTTGTTATTAAAGTTAAATAGAAAATTATTAAATATATAAAACTTATTATTGAATAAATCCAAATAAAATTTATTTTTTTAACAACAAAAAAACTTATTATAAAAGGAAAAATTATTCCTGCAATACTAAAAAAAGAATCAGTAATAAGCATGAAAAAACTTCTTTTTTTATTATCATAAATATTAGTAATTAAAAATGTTCCAATAGATAAAGATATACCTCCAACAAATCCAAATAAAAAAACACAAAAAGAGAAAATATTTATATTATGATTATTGATTATTAAAATAATAATTGATATTATGATTAAATAAAAACTAAATATTATTTGATTTTTTATAATAATTATTTTTCTAATATAATTATTTACTATCATAGCTATTAAAATACCTAAACTTAAAAATGAAAAATGAAAACTCATATTACTAATAGAAACATTAAAATATTTAGAAATACTATCAATTATATTTCCAGTTGTTACAGTTAATGACCCAGTAAAATAATACATTAAAAAACTAATTAAAGTTAACTTTTTAATATTTAACATAACATTCTCCTTTTTAATTTTAATTTAATTAAAATAAAATATTTTTTTAATATATATTATATATATAATAAACATTAAAATATTTTTAATTACAAAATTAATATTTAATAATAAAAATTTTTATAATATTATAAAAATTAAAGGTAAAATTTATGGTTACTATTAATCAATTAGTACGTAAATCAAGAATTAAAAAATTTACAAAAAGTAAAGTTGCGGCATTAGATTCATCACCTCAAAAAAGAGGTGTATGTATTAAGGTATATACTACTACTCCTAAAAAACCTAATTCTGCTTTAAGAAAAGTATGTCGTGTACGTTTAACAAATGGTATGGAAGTTACATCTTATATTGGAGGAGAAGGTCATAATTTACAAGAACATTCTGTAGTATTAATAAGAGGTGGTAGAGTAAAAGATTTACCAGGAGTAAGATATCATACTATAAGAGGGGCATTGGATTGTGCTGGAGTTAAAAATAGAAAAAAATCTAGATCAAAATATGGTGTTAAAAAAAAAAAAAAAAAAAATAATAATAAAATTAAAAAAGGAAAATAAATGTCTAGACGTCGTTTAGTTGAAACAAGAAAAATAAATCCAGATCCTAAATTTGGATCAGAAATTTTATCTAAATTTATTAATATATTAATGTTTAAAGGAAAAAAAAATATAGCAGAAAAAATAGTTTATAAAGCATTAGATATTTTATCTAAACGTATTGGTAAAAATGAAATAGATTCTTTTATAATATCTTTAAATAATATAAAACCTTTTATAGAAGTTAAATCTAGACGTATTGGAGGATCAACATATCAAGTTCCTATAGAAATAAAATCATCTCGTAGAAATACATTAGCTATGCGTTGGATTATTAATTTTGCAAGAAAAAGAAAAGAAAAATCTATGTCTTTAAAATTAGCAAATGAATTATATGATGCATTAAATAATAAAGGTTCATCTATAAAAAAAAAAGAAGAAATACATCGTTTAGCTGAAGCAAATAAAGCTTTTGCTCACTATCGTTGGTAATTTTTTTAAATAATATTTTAAAAATAAAATATAAATAATAAAAGAGGTTAAAATGAAACGTATAACACCTATTACACATTATCGTAATATTGGTATAAGTGCTCATATAGATGCAGGAAAAACTACTACAACTGAAAGAATTTTATTTTATACTGGAGTAAATTATAAAATGGGTGAAGTTCATGATGGAGCAGCAACTATGGATTGGATGGCTCAAGAACAAGAAAGAGGAATTACTATAACTTCAGCAGCTACAACAGCATTTTGGTCTGGAATGAATAATCAATTTAAACCTCATAGAATAAATATAATTGATACCCCTGGGCATGTAGATTTTACTATTGAAGTAGAAAGATCTATGAGAATTTTAGATGGTGTTGTTATGATATATTGTGCTGTAGGTGGTGTTCAACCTCAATCAGAAACAGTATGGCGTCAAGCTAATAAATATAAAGTTCCTCGTATTGCATTTATTAATAAAATGGATCGAATAGGATCTAATTTTTTAAAAGTAGTAAAACAAATGAAAAATAAATTAGGAGCATGTCCAGTTCCTATTCAATTAGCAATTGGTTCAGAAAATAAATTTGTTGGTGTTATTGATTTAATAAAAATGAAAGCAATTTATTGGGATGATAAAAATAATGGAATTTATTTTAAATATTGTGATATTCCTAAAAATATGTTAGAAGAATCTAAAATTTGGAACAAAAAATTAATAGAAAGTTCATTAGAAGAAAATGAATCTTTAATGGAAAAATATTTAGATGGAATAAATATTACTGAAGATGAAATTAAATTAGAATTAAGAAAATTAGTATTAAAAAATAAAATTATTATAGTAACATGTGGATCTTCTTTTAGAAATAAAGGTGTACAAGCAATGTTAGATGCAATAATTGATTATTTACCATCTCCTCAAGATATATCTTATATACAAAATATTTCTTCAAAAAAAAAAAATATTAAAAAAAAAATTAATAAAGATAAAGAACCATTTTCAGCTTTAGCTTTTAAAATTTCTAATGATGCATTTGTAGGTAATTTAACTTTTTTTCGTGTATATTCTGGAATCATTAAAACTGGTGATATAATTTTAAATTCAGTTAAAAAACAAAAAGAAAGGTTAGGTAGAATAGTACAAATGCATGCAAATAAAAGAGAGGAAGTTAAAGAAGTATATTCCGGTGACATAGCAGCAGCTATAGGTTTAAAAAATGTTACAACAGGTGATACTTTATGTGACCCTAATAATAAAATTATTTTAGAAAAAATAGAATTTCCAGAACCAGTTATTTCTATTGCTTTGGAGCCAAAAACTAAAGTTGATCAAGAAAAAATGGGAATATCCTTATCAAAATTAGCTAAAGAAGATCCTTCTTTTAAAGTTTGGACAGATCATGAATCTAATCAAACAATTATTGCTGGAATGGGTGAATTACATTTAGACATTATTGTAGATCGTATGAGAAGAGAATTTAATGTTGAAGCAAATATAGGAAAACCTCAAGTTGCTTATAGAGAAACAATAAAAGAAAAAATTATTAATGTTGAAGGTAAATATATTAGACAATCAGGTGGTAGAGGACAATATGGGCATGTAATTATTGATATATCTCCATTAAAAAAAAATAAATCTGGTTATTTATTTATAAACGATATTAAAGGTGGTGTTATACCTAATGAATACATACCAGCAATTAATAAAGGAATTCAAGAACAGTTAAAATCAGGACCATTAGCTGGTTATCCAGTAGTTGATATATCAGTAAGATTACATTTTGGTTCTTATCATAATGTAGATTCATCAGAATTAGCTTTTAAATTTGCAGCTTCTATTGCTTTTAAAAATGCTTTTAAAAAAGCTAAACCCATTTTATTAGAACCTATTATGAAAGTAGAAATAGTAACTCCAAATGATTATATGGGAGAAGTAATTGGTGATTTAAATAGAAGAAGAGGAATGGTAGAAGGTATGGAAAGCAATTTAATGGATAAAATAATAAATGCTAACGTACCTTTATCAGAAATGTTTGGTTATGCAACTGTTTTACGTTCTAAAACTCAAGGAAGAGCATCATATTCTATGGAGTTTTTAAAATATAGTGAAACTCCTATTTTAATTTCTAATAAAATAATTGAATTACGTGGTAAAAAAAATATTTAAATATATGTAAAAATATAATATTAAATTAAAGGAAATTTATGTCTAAAGAAAAATTTAAAAGAATTAAACCACATATTAATGTGGGAACCATAGGACATGTAGATCATGGTAAAACTACTTTAACATCTGCTATTACTACAGTTTTATCTAAAATACATGGAGGAACTGCTAAAGCTTTTGAACAAATAGATAATGCTCCTGAAGAAAAAGCTCGTGGTATTACTATTAATACATCACATGTAGAATATAATACTGACAAACGTCATTATGCTCATGTAGATTGTCCAGGTCATGCAGATTATGTAAAAAATATGATTACAGGTGCTGCACAAATGGACGGTGCTATTTTAGTTGTAGCTGCAACAGATGGTCCTATGCCTCAAACAAGAGAACACATATTATTAGGTAGACAAGTAGGAGTTCCTTATATAATAGTTTTTTTAAATAAATGTGATATGGTAGACGATGAAGAATTATTAGAATTAGTAGAAATGGAAATACGTGATTTACTTACACAATATGAATTTCCTGGTCAAAAAATACCAATTATAAGAGGATCAGCTTTAAAAGCTTTAGAAGGTGATTCAAAATGGGAAAAAAAAATTGTAGAATTATCTAATTATTTAGATAATTATATACCAGAACCTAAAAGATCTATTGATGAACCATTTTTATTACCTATTGAAGATGTATTTTCAATATCAGGAAGAGGTACAGTAGTTACAGGTCGTGTTGAAAGAGGTTCTGTTAAAATTGGTGAAGAAATTTCTATTATTGGAATTAAACCCACTGTAAAAACAATATGTACTGGTGTAGAAATGTTTAGAAAATTATTAGATGAAGGTAGAGCTGGAGAAAATATAGGAGTTTTATTAAGAGGTACTAAAAGAGAAGAAATAGAAAGAGGACAAGTATTAGCAAAACCTAATACTATTAAACCACATATTAAATTTGAAGCTAAAGTATATATTTTATCTAAAGAAGAAGGTGGTCGTCATACACCATTTTTTAAAGGATATAGACCACAATTCTATTTTAGAACTACAGACGTAACAGGTTTAATTGAATTACCTAAAAACACTGAAATGGTAATGCCAGGAGATAATATAAAAATAAATGTTGTATTAATTCATCCAATAGCTATGGAAAATGGTTTAAGATTTGCAATTAGAGAAGGTGGTCATACTGTAGGTGCTGGTATTGTATCTAAAATAATAGAATAATATAAATATGATTGATAAATATAAATTTTATAGAAGGGCTTTATTTATAAACGCCCTTATTAAAAATAAATTTATTAAAAAAATAAAATATAAATTAATAATTATTATTTTTATATTAATGTTTGTTATAAATAATTTTTTTTATACAATGATTTATTTATATCAATATATAATAGTTAATATTATATTAATTATTAATTTTTTATATTTATTATTTAAAATAAACAATAAAAAAATATTAAATTGTATAAAATATTCAATTAATGAAATAAATAATATTAAATGGTTAAATTGTAAAGAAATTTTAATATTATCTATATATATTATTTTAATAGTATTATTAATATCTTTTATAATATTTGTAATAGATTATATTATAATTTATTTTATTTCATTTTTAATAAAAATTAAATATTAAAATATTTATATATATTAATATTTTATAAATTATAAAATATAAAAATCATGTCTAAAAAAATTAAAACTTATATTAAATTACAAGTTTCTGCAGGTATGGCTAACCCAAGTCCTCCAATAGGTCCTGCTCTTGGACAACATGGTATTAATATTATGGAATTTTGTAAAATTTTTAATAAAAGAACAAAAAATTTTGAAAAAGGATTACCTATTCCAATTATAATTACAGTTTATCATGATAAAACATTTGATTTTATTACTAAAACACCACCTACATCTATTTTAATAAAAAAAGCTATTAATATTAAAAATGGTTCTAACAAACCAAAAAAAAATATAATTGGAAAAATTACTTATAAACAAATTAAAAAAATAGCTTTAATTAAATCTATAGATATGAATAGTTTAAATTTAAAATCCCAAATAAACTCTATTAAAGGTACAGCTATTTCTATGGGATTAAATATAATAGAAGATAAAAAATAAATTTTATGAATAAATTAAATAAAAGATTAAAAAAAATATATAATAAATTTGATAAAAATATGTTTTATAATTTTGAAGATGCAATTAATATATTAAAAAAAAATAAAATTTCTAATTTTATAGAAAGTGTAGATATAGCTATAAATTTAAATACTTATAAAAATAAAATAAAATATAATATAAATAATTTTTTAGTATTACCGTATAATATAAAAAAAAAAAAAAAAATAGTAGTTTTTGCTAAGGGTAAAGATGCTATTACAGCTAAAGAAAATGGAGCTAATTTTGTAGGAATGGAAAATTTATTAGAATTAATAAAAAAAAATAAAATTAAATATGATGTTGTAATTGCTACACCAGATACTATAAAATTAATAAAAGTATTAGGACCAATATTAGGACCCAAAGGTTTAATGCCTAATTATAAATTAGATACTGTTACAAATAATATAAAAGATTCTATTAAAAATATTCAAAATGGAAAAATTAATTATAAAAATGATAAAAATGGTATTATACATACTACAATAGGTAAAATAAATTTTGAAAATTATAAATTAAAAAAAAATCTAAAATATTTAATATTAAATATAAAAAAACAAAATTATAATTTAAATAAAAATACTTTTTTTAAAAAAATAACTTTATCTACTACTATGGGAGTTGGTATTAATATAATTATATCCGATTTATTATAATTTTAATATTTAAATATAAAAAAAATTTATTTTTTTAAAGGAATATGAATAATATGGTATTAAATTTTGATAAAAAAAAAAAAATTGTAAATGAAATTAGTAAAATAATTCCAAAAACTTCTTCTATTGTTATCGCTGATATTTCAGGAATAAAAGTTAATAAAATTACAGAATTAAGAAAAAATTGTATAAAAAATAAAGTTTTTTTAAAAATAGTTCAAAATAATTTATTAAAAATAATTATAAAAAATACTAAATATAATTGTTTAATAAATAATATTGTAGGTCCTATTATAATTGCTCTTTCAACAGAACACCCCGGAACAGCAGCTCGTTTATTAAAAAATTTTTCAAAAGAAAATAAAAATATTAATATTAAAGCAGCCGTTTTTGAAAAAAAATTATTAACTTCTTCAGATGAAATAAATTTTTTAGTTACATTACCAACATATAAAGAATCTTTAATAAAATTAATTTATATTATTAAAGAAATTTCTTTAGTTAAATTTATTAAATTGTTAAATATTTTAAGCAAAAAAAAATAGAATTATATATTAAAAAAAATAATATAGGATAAAAAATATGTCTTTTAATAAAGAAAAAATAATAGAAACAATATCTAATATGTCTGTAAAAGATATATTAGATTTAATAAAAAAAATAGAAAAAAAATTTAATATTTCTCCTTCAGAATATGCTAATAATAAAACAAATAATATAGAAACTAAAGTAATTAAAAAAAAAACTGAATTTAAAATTATATTAAAATCAATTGGTAAAAATAGAATAAGTGTAATTAAAGCTATACGTAGTATTACTAGTTTAGGTTTAAAAGAATCTAAAAATCTTGTAGAATCAGCACCTGTTTTAGTTAAAGAAAATATAAATGAAAAAGAATGTCAAAAAATTAAAAAAATATTAGAAGAAGTTGGTGCAGAAATTGAAATTAAATAAAATTTAAAATATTTATTATACTACTGTTTAAAAAATTATTTAAAAACAGTAGTTTAATAATTTTAAATATAAAATTATAGGATAAATAATATGTATCATTATAAAAAATATAGACAAATAATTAGAAAAAGTTTTAATAAAAATGCTCAGTTATTACCAATTCCATTTTTATTATCTATTCAAATTAATTCTTTTAAAAGATTTTTTAAAAAAGATCCTAAACATAAAAGAGGATTAGAAGCAGAATTTAGGTATATATTTCCCATAATAAATATTAAAAGAAATATTGAACTTAGATATGTAAAATATAAAATTAATGAACCTATTGAAAGTTATCAAGAATGTAAAATTAAAGGAAAAACTTATTCTTCACCATTATATATAACATTAAAATTAATTAAATATGAAGATTTATCAGTATCAAAAAAAATAAAAAAAATAATTGAACAAGAAATTTTTATAGGTGAAATACCTTTAATGACAAAAAATGCAACATTTATTATTAATGGAACAGAAAGAGTATTAATCTCTCAATTACATAGAAGTCCAGGAATAATTTTTGATCATGATAAAGGTAAGGTTCATTCTTCTGGTAAAATATTATATAGATCAAGAATTATACCTCAATATGGTTCTTGGTTAGATTTTGAATTTGATGTAAAAGATAATATTTGTGTACGTATAGATCGTAATCGTAAATTACCTATTGATCTTATAATAAAAACATTAGGATATAGTAAAAAAAAAATATTAAAATTTTTCTTTGAAATAATTATTTTTAAATATATAAATAATAAATTTTATACAAAATTTATAGGAAATTATTTTAAAGGTATTAGTTTAAATTTTGATATTAAATATAAAAATAAAATATATGTTAAAAAGAAAACAATAATAAACAATTATCATATTAGAAAAATTGAAAAAGATAATATAGAAAATATAGAAATTCCAATAAAATATATTATTGGTAAAATTGTATCTAAAAATTATTATGATATAAACGGAAAAATAATAATAAAAGTTAATACTAAAATTTCCATAAATTCATTATCTAAAATTATTAAAAATAAATATATTTATATTAAAACAATTTTTATTAAAAAAAATCAAAATTCATATATTTCAGATATATTAAATACAAATAATTATAATAAAATAAAAGCTTTAATAGAAATTTATAAACTTTCTAAACCTGGAGAATCTTTTTCAAAAAAATCAGCTATTACTTTTTTTAAAAAAATATTTTTTAAAAATAGAACATATAATTTATCATCTATAGGAAGATATAAATTAAATACTTCTTTAAATGTTAATATTACACATGGAAGTAATAATATAAATAAAATAGATATTCTTAGAATTATAAAAAAAATGTTAGAAATTAAAAATGGTGTACAAAAAATAGATGATATAGATAATTTAGGTCATAGAAAAATAAAATCAGCTGGAGAAATGTTATTAAGTCAATTACATATAGGTTTAGTAAAAATAAAAAAAATAATTGAAAGTCGTTTTGAAAATAATAGATATAATAAATTAAATTTAGAAAATTTAATTAATCCAAAAATAATTTCTTTTATTATAAAAAAATTTTTTACTTCAAGTCCTTTATCACAATTTATGGATCAAAGTAATCCATTATCTGAAATTACTCATAAAAGACGTATTTCATCTTTAGGACCTGGAGGTTTAAATAGAGATAGAGCAAATTTTGAAGTACGTGATGTTCACCATACACATTATGGAAGAATGTGTCCTATAGAAACACCAGAAGGTCCTAATATAGGATTAATAACATCATTAGCTTTATTTTCTTACGTAAATATAGATGGTTTTTTAGAAACACCATATTTTTGTGTTAAAAATTGCAAATTAGTTAAAGAAATTCATTATTTATCTTCTTTTGAAGAAAGTAGATGTGTTATAGCACAAGCTAGTGCTAATTTAGATAATAATGATTATTTAACTGATGAATTTGTATTATGTAGATATAAAGGAGAATCTGGATTATTTAATCGTAAAGAAGTTAATTATATTGATGTTTCTATGCAACAAATATTATCAATAGGTGCTTCTTTAATACCTTTTTTAGAACATAATGATGCTAATAGATCTTTAATGGGTGCTAATATGCAAAGACAATCAGTTCCTAATTTAATTGCAGATGCTCCTTTAATAGGTACTGGAACTGAAAGTGTAATAGCAATAGATTCAGGTGCTTCAATTATAGCCAAAAGAAGTGGTTTCGTTAAATTTGTAGATTCTAGAGTAATAATTATTAAAGTAAATAAAAATGAAATAAGTGGTTTTAATGATATAGGAAATGATATTTATTATTTAACAAAATATACTAGATCTAATCAAAATACTTGCATAAATCAAAAACCTTGTGTTTCTTTAAATGAAAAAATTGATAGAGGTGATGTTATAGCAGATGGAATGGCTACAGATAATGGAGAATTATCCTTAGGTCATAATGTTATGATAGCTTTTATGACATGGAAAGGATATAATTTTGAAGATTCAATATTAATTTCAGAACGTATATTAAAAGATGATTTATTTACTACAATACATATACAAGAATTATCATGTATGGTAAAAGAAACTAAATTAGGATCAGAAATTATAACATCTTACATTCCAAATACTAATTTAAAATCATTAACTCAATTGGATAAAATTGGTATTGTTAAAGTTGGTTCTTATATAAATGGTGGAGAAATTTTAGTTGGGAAAGCAACACCTAAAATTTCAATTCAATTTACTCCTGAAGAAAAATTATTAAGAGCAATATTTGGAGAAAGAACTACTGATTTTAAAAATTCATCTTTAAGATTACCATTAGAATTATCTGGAACAATAATAGATGTAAAAATATTTAATCGTTCAGATGTAATTAAACATAAATACGAAATTTTATCAGAACAAAAAAAAATTTTTAAAGAAGAAAAAGAAATTATGGAAAATTTTGAAATTTTAGAATCAATATTTTTTGATTATATGAATGATTTTATATTTGATAAAAAAAAAAAAAGAAAAAAATTATCTAAAAAACAGTTATTAAAAATAAAATTAAAAGATAAAAATAAACAACTTCAATTAGAAAAAATAAAAGAAAAATATTATAATGAAAAAAAAAAAAATACTTATAAAATTTTATCTAATAGAAAAAATGTTAAAAAATATTATGTTTTACCAAATGGGGTTATAACTATTGTAAAAATGCTTATAGCAATTAAAAGACCAATACAAATTGGTGATAAAATGGCAGGAAGACATGGTAATAAAGGAGTAATATCTAAAATTAATCCTATTGAAGATATGCCATATGACGAAAATGGAACACCTATGGATATAGTTTTAAATCCTTTAGGAGTACCTTCTCGTATGAATATTGGACAAATTTTAGAAACTCATTTAGGTTTAGCAGCTAAAGGAATTGGTAGAAAAGTTAATAATATGATAAAAAAAAAAAAAAAAGTTAGTGAAATACGTTCATTTATGCAAAAAATTTATAATTTAGGAATAAATTATAAAAAAAAAGTTAATTTAAATAATCTTTCAGATAATAAAATTTTGGATTTAGCAAAAGAAATAAAAGATGGTATGCCAATGGCAACTCCGGTATTTGACAGTGCTAAAAAACATGAAATAAAAAAATTATTAGAATTATGTGA
The DNA here is from genome assembly GCF_003956045.1 of Candidatus Annandia adelgestsuga. Classification (NCBI taxonomy): domain Bacteria; kingdom Pseudomonadati; phylum Pseudomonadota; class Gammaproteobacteria; order Enterobacterales; family Enterobacteriaceae; genus Candidatus Annandia; species Candidatus Annandia adelgestsuga. The sequence continues at coordinate 177,686 of NZ_CP026513.1, forward strand.
TTTACCAACTTCCGGACAAGTAACTCTTTTTGATGGATGTACTGGTGATAAAATAGAAAAACCGGTAACAATAGGTTGTGTATATATGTTAAAATTAAATCATTTAGTTGACGAAAAAATGCATGCTAGATCTACTGGTTCTTATAGTTTAATAACTCAACAACCCTTAGGTGGTAAATCTCAATTTGGTGGACAAAGATTTGGTGAAATGGAAGTATGGGCTTTAGAAGCTTATGGTGCTGCATATACTTTACAAGAAATGTTAACAGTTAAATCAGATGATATCGAAGGTAGAAAACAAATATATAAAAATATTGTTAATAATAATTATAAAATGAAAGCAGGAATACCTGAATCATTCAATGTTTTAATGAAAGAAATTCAATCTTTATGTATAAATATTGAATTAGAAAAATAAATTTAATGGGAAAATAAATATAAAATGAGCAATAAATTTTCTAAATTTAATTCTATTAAAATTACATTAGCTTCTCCAAATACTATTAGAAAATGGTCATATGGAGAAATTACTAAATCAGAAACTATTAATTATCGAACTTTTAAACCTGAAAAAAACGGATTATTTTGTGCTAGTATATTTGGACCAATTAAAGATTATGAATGTCTTTGTGGTAAATATAAAAAATTAAAACATAGAGGTATTATATGTGAAAAATGTGATGTAGAAGTTATTAAATCAAAATCTAGAAGAGAAAGAATGGGACATATAGAATTAGCATCTCCTGTAACACATATATGGTTTTTAAAATCTTCTCCTTCTAGAATAAGTTTATTATTAGATATGCCATTAAAAGATATAGAAAGAATTCTTTATTTTGATTCTTATGTTGTAACTTGCGCTGGTAAAACAAATTTAAAAAAATTTCAAATTTTAACTGAAGAAGAATATTTAGAAAAATTAGAAAAATTTGGAAGTGATTTTAAAGCTGGTATTGGAACAAAAGCTATTGAAGACATTTTAAAAAATATAAATCTTTCTTATGAATATAAAATTTTAAAAGAACAAATGCAAAATACTAAATCAATAATAAAAAAAAAAAAAATAAGTAAGAGATCTAGATTTATTGAAACCTTAATTAAATCAGGTAATAAACCTCAATGGATGATATTAAATGTTTTACCGGTAATACCTCCAGATTTAAGACCATTAGTTCCTTTAGACGGTGGTAAATTTGCTACTTCAGATTTAAATGATTTATATCGTAGAGTTATAAATAGAAATAATAGACTTAAACGTTTATTATATTTATCAGCACCTGAAATAATTATAAAAAATGAAAAAAGAATGTTACAAGAAGCTGTAGATACATTGTTAGATAATAGTAGATATCATAATGTAGTAACAGCTAGTAATAAACGCCCTTTAAAATCTCTTACAGATATGATTAAAGGTAAACAAGGTCGTTTTAGACAAAATTTATTAGGTAAACGAGTTGATTATTCAGGTAGATCTGTAATAACTGTAGGTCCTGATTTAAATCTTAATCAATGTGGAATTCCAAAAAAAATGGCTTTAGAATTATTTAAACCATTTATTTATGGTAAATTAGAGTTACGTGGTTTATCTAATACTATAAAATCTTCTAAAAAAATGGTTGATCAAGAAGATGAAGCTATATGGGATATTTTAGATGAATTAATAAAAGAACATCCAATATTACTTAATAGGGCACCTACTTTACATCGTTTAGGAATTCAAGCTTTTGAACCTATTTTAGTTGATGGAAAAGCTATACAATTACATCCATTAGTTTGTACTGCTTATAATGCTGATTTTGATGGAGATCAAATGGCAATACATATACCTTTAACTTTAGAAGCTCAAATTGAATCAAGAGCTTTGATGATGTCAACTAATAATATTTTATCTCCAGCAAATGGAGAATCAATTATTATTCCATCACAAGATATAGTATTAGGATTATATTATATGACTAAAGAAAAAAAATATGGAAAAGGAGAAGGTATGGTATTAAATGATTCTAAAGATGCTTTAAGATTATATGATTTAGGTGTTTTAGAATTACATACAAAAATAAAAATTAAAATTTCTGAATATAAAAGTATAGTTAAAAAAAAAAAAATAATTTTAAAAAAAATAATATCATTTAAAAATACAACTGTTGGTCGTTCTATATTATGGAGTATATTTCCTAAAGAATTATCTTTTAGTTTAATTAATAAAATTGTTGATATAAAAGAAATAGTTAATATTTTTAACATATGTAATAGAGTTATAGGAATTAAAAGAACTGCAATATTTGCCGATAAAATTATGAAAATTGGTTTTCATTATGCTTCTCGTTCTGGTATTTCAATTGGAATGGATGATATAATTGTTCCTAAAGAAAAAAATATTATTATTAATAAATCAAGAATTAAAGTTAAAGAAATACAACAACAATTTAATTCTGGTTTTGTTACTTCAAGTGAACGTTATAATAAAATTATAGATATTTGGACAGAAACTAGTGAAAAAATTTCTAAATTTATGATGGATAATATTTCAAAAGAAATGTTACCTAATAACAATGGAAAATTAGAACTTCAATCATCATTTAATAATATATTTATGATGGCTGATTCTGGTGCTAGAGGTTCTACAGCACAAATTCGTCAATTAGCAGGTATTAGAGGTTTAATGGCTAAACCCGATGGATCTATTATTGAAAACCCTATTACAGCTAATTTTAGTGAAGGTTTAAACATTATACAATATTTTATTTCTACTCATGGAGCTCGTAAAGGGTTATCTGATACAGCCTTAAAAACAGCTAATTCTGGTTATTTAACTAGAAGACTTGTAGATGTTACACAAGATTTAGTTATAGTTGAATATGATTGTAAAACAAAAAATGGTATTATAATTAAATCTGTTATAGAAGGACAATATGTATCAGAATCTTTATCAAATAGAATTTTAGGAAGAGTTACTGTTGGTAATGTAACAACCCCAGAAACAAATAAAATTTTAATTAAAAATAATATTTTATTAGATGAAAATTTATGTAAAATTATAGAAAAAAATAATATAAATTTTGTTAAAGTAAGATCAGTAATTACATGTAATACAAATTTTGGAATATGTGCTAGATGTTATGGTATAGATTTATCTAGAGGAAAATTGGTAAATCAAGGAGAAGCTGTTGGTATTATAGCAGCGCAATCAATTGGGGAACCAGGAACACAATTAACAATGCGTACATTTCATATTGGTGGTACAGCTTCTAGATCAACTTCAATATCTAATATTAAAGTTAATAATGATGGTAAAATTAGATTAAAAAATGCTAAAATTTTAATTAATCATTTTGGAAAATATATTGTAGTATCTAAAAATGTAAAATTACAAATATTAGATAAATTTAATAGAATTTTAGAAAATTATAAATTACCTTATGGGGCTTGTATTACTAAAAAAAATAATGATTATGTACGTTCTGGAGAAATTATATCAAATTGGGACCCTCATACTGTACCTGTTATAAGTGATGTTAATGGTTATATTAAATTTGTAGATATAATAGACAAAAAAAGTGTTATAAAAAAAACTGATAATTTTACTGGTTTAACTTCTATAATAATTCTTGATGTATCAGAAAGAAGTTCTAAAAATAAATATTTACAACCAAGATTTAAAATTTTAGATAAAAAAGGAAATGAAATTTTAATTCCTAAAACAAAATTATCTATACAATATATATTACCTGATAAAACAATTATAAATATAGAAGATAATATAAAAATTAACTCTGGTGATATTTTAGCAAAAATACCTAAAGATTCTATAGTTTCAAAAGATATTACAGGCGGATTACCTAAAGTAGCTGATATATTTGAAGCTCGTAATCCTAAAAATAAAGCTATATTATCTAAATTAAATGGAGTTGTATCTTTTGGAAAATCTTCTAAAACAAAAAGAAAAATAATAATTAAATCTAAAAAAAATAATGATATATGTGAAGAAAATATTTCTAGATTACGTCAATTAAATGTAGTAGAAGGAGAAATTGTTCAGATTGGGGATATAATATCTGATGGTCCTATATCTTCTCATGATATTTTAAAATTACATGGTTTACAATATTTAAATGATTATATAGTAAATTCAGTACAAGAAGTATATAGATTACAAGGTGTTAAAATAAATGATAAACATATTGAAATTGTAATACGTCAAATGTTAAGAAAAGTTATTATTATAAAAGCAGGAGATTCAGAGTTTTTTGATGGTGAACAAATAGAATTTTCTACTTTAAAAATAATTAATAAATCTTTAAAATCTAAGGGTAAAAAATTAATTACTTTTAAAAGAAGTTTATTAGGTATAACTAAAGCTTCTTTATCTACAGATTCTTTTATATCTGCGGCTTCTTTTCAAGAAACTACTAAAGTTTTAACAGAATCATCTTTATCTGGTAGAAGAGATGAATTAAGAGGTTTAAAAGAAAATGTTATAGTTGGTCGTATTATTCCATCTGGAACTGGTTATTCATATCATCAAAAAATTTTAAAAAAAAGATTAAAAAAATATAATAAAAAAAAAAAAAAAAATA
>NZ_CP026513.1:182362-329891 GCF_003956045.1 Candidatus Annandia adelgestsuga
ATTTTTTTTTTTTTTTATTAATTAATATCATAGATATATTTTTTTTTTTAACCATTCTTAATATTCTTTGATCATCCTCATTTCCTACTGGTTTTATAAGACAACTTACTCCCATTTTTTTTATCATACTTATATAACATTCTTCTAAAAATTCGCAATCAATTATAGCCATTACACAACTTTTGCTTATTGGTTTATAACACATTTTTTTTTTATAACGGTTTTCTAACATTTCCATTGTTTCAAAATGATTAACATGTCTATTATATGCATATATAATATATTCTATATTTATTTTCAGTACCATATTATAAGCAAACATGCAATCTTCTATTTCTCGAAAAGATGGAACTCTATCCCCTATACTCATTAATGTTGTATCACTATATTTAATATTATTATCACTATTAAATATCATTTCATTATTATATATTAATATAAAGGTATATTTTTTTTTATTTAAGTTTTTTATTATATGTGTTGTAAAAGGTATAATAGCTATTTTAATATTTTTATTTTTTATTGAATTTTTCATTATTTCAAAATATAAATTTTTATTGAAAAATCTTAATTGGGGACAAATATATAAAGAAGAATATATATAATATATTTTATATTTAGATAAAATTTTTTCCATTTCATTTATAATATAATTATAATTTTTAGATTTAATTATAATGCCAATATATATTGGCAATTCAATATTTTTTTTAAAAAAATAATCTATATTATCATATAAAAAATTTTTATTTTTTAATTTATAAATTTTCATAATTTTTAAATTTTATTTATAAATATTAAATTTTATTATTTTTTTTTAAAAAATTTAAAAGTTTAATTTCATATTCAACTATATATTTAAATGCTTTTTTTGCTAATTTTTTTTTAGTTTCTAATTTTATACAATCATTGTTTTCATTCATTTCCTCAATAATTTTTTCATGTTTATCTATTACAATAGTAACTTCTTTATTATTTATAATAGCAGATTTTATTAAAGAAATATTACCTATTTCTATATTTTTAATTATATTTTCTAATTCAATATTTTTAATTTTTTTTAATTTATCAAAAGGTATTAAATCTACACATATCATATCAATAGGTACAACTCTATTATGTAACATAACATTATGGTCTTTAATACGTTTTCCTAAAACACCAGCATGTATTCTAGGATGTAAAACATTAATACTATTTATAATAATATCAGGAAATTGTACATAATCAGAAAAACTAGTAGAAAAAATATTATTTTTTTTTAATATTTTTTTAGTTTTACTTGTAGATAATAAATTTATATTTTTTTTAAATAATTGATTTACAAAATTTAAAATTAAATATATATTATATACATTAATTAAAACACATTTTATTGGATAATTTTCTTTCATTTTAAAATCCTTTATAATATAATTATTAATTTTAAAAATATAATTTTATAATTTATAAAAAATTTATTTACTATAAATTTTTAATATATATTTTAATGCTAAAAAATATCCATAAGTACCAAAACCGCAAATAATTCCATTAGATATATTTGATATATAAGATTTATGTCTAAAATTTTCTCTAGAAAATATATTAGAAATATGTACTTCAATAAAAGGTATTTTTACTGATAAAAGTGAATCTCTTAAAGCTATACTAGTGTGAGCGAAAGCTCCTGGGTTAATAATTATATAATCAATTTTTTTATATGATTTATGAATTTTATTAATTAATAAACTTTCTGAATTTGTTTGAAAATCAGTTAATAAAATATTTTTTGTTTTAACAATATTTTTTAAATCTAAAATTATTTTTGATAATTTTTTATTACCATATATATCATTTTCTCTTTTTCCTAATAAATTTAAATTAGGTCCATTTAAAACTAAAATATTATACATTATAATCCTTTAATTTATATATTTATTAAATATATAAAACATAATTTTAAAATTATTTTTTATAAAAATTAAATAAATAATTTAATTTAAAATATTTTAAACAATTAATTTTAATATTATTATAATTACAATATTTTATATAAAAAATATTTTTCATAAATAAATGTTTAATACTAATAATATAATAATATTAATAATAATATATTATTATTTATTATTATTTAATATATTTTATATATCAAAAATATATTTTATTATATAAATTATATATTAATAAAATATATATAAATTAATATATAATTAATATAAATATTAATTATATATTTTTAAAATTTATTTAAATATTATTTATTAAATAAAAAATATGAAAACATTTATAGTAAAAAAAAATATAATTAATAGAACATGGTATTTAATAGATGCAAAAAATAAAATCTTAGGACGTTTATCTTCTAAAATTTCTAATTATTTAATGGGTAAAAATAAATCAATATATACTCCTTATATAGATACTGGTGATTATTTAGTAATTATAAATGCATCAAAAATATTAGTTACTGGTAATAAATTAAATAATAAATGTTATTTTTATCATACAGGTTATCCTGGTGGTATAAAAAAAATATCTTTAAAAAAAATGTTAAAAGATAATCCAGTAAAAGTTATTCAAAAATCTATAAAAGGAATGTTACCTAAAGGATCTTTAGGTAGAAAAATGTTTTTAAAATTAAGAATATATTCTGGAAAAATGCATAAACATAATATGCAAAAACCAAAAATATTAAATTTATAATTCAAAAAAAAAAAAAAAAAAAATGAATAAAATACAATATTACTATGGTACTGGACGTAGAAAAAAAGCTATTGCTAGAGTTTTTTTAAAATTAGGATTCGGAAATATTTTAATAAATAATAAAGAATTTAAAGAATATTTTAAAAATTTGTATTCTAAAATAATGGTTTTTCAACCATTAAAATTAACTAATATGGAAAATAAAGTTAATATATATATTACAGTTAAAGGTGGTGGTTTAATGAGTCAAGCCGGAGCTATTAGACATGGAATAACTAAAGCTTTAATTAAATATAATTATTCTATGAGATCAAATTTAAAAAAAGCAGGTTTTATAACAAGAGATTCAAGACAAGTAGAAAGAAAAAAATTTGGATTAAAAAAAGCTCGTAAAGGTTCACAATTTTCAAAACGTTAATTTTAAATAATTTAAAAGAGATTATATGATTATAAAAAAAAATAGATATAATCAATTAAAATTATTTTCAAAAAAAAATGATATTTATAGTCATAAAATTAGAATGGTATTATCAATAAAAAATTTATATATTAAAATAAATAAAATATTATTAAATAATTTACCTAAAAAAATATTTAATTTTTATAATTATAAAAAAAAAAAAAAAATATTTTTTAGTAAAAGATTAATGTTGATAGATAGATATATAATATTATATGAATCAAATATTATTATAAATTATATAAATGAAAAATTTCCTTATCCTATTTTAATTTCAAAAAATATTTTAAAAAAAAGTGAAAATAATTTTATTACTAATAATATAAAATTTAATTGGTATAAATTAATAAATATAATTGATAACAATATTAAAAATTATAAAGAAAAATCCAAAAATCAATTATCAAAAGAATTTTCAAAATTAAGTTATTTTTTTATTAAAAAATCTTCTTTTTTAATAAATTTAAAATTAACTTTATTAGACTGTTATATAGCTCCAATTTTATGGAAAATAAAAAAATTAAAAATAAATATAAATGGCAAATATAAAGATGAAATATATAATTATATGTATTATGTATTTTCTCAGGAAAAATTTATAAAATCACTTACTAAATATGAAAAAAAATATTATTTTAAAATATAATTTTTATATTTATTTTTTTATAAATAAATATTATAATTTATTAATTTTTAAAAAATATAAAATTATAATTAATAAAATTTTAAAATTATTTATTTTAAAAAAAAATTATAATTTTATTCATTAATATAAATATTATTATAAAATTTATTATTTATATTAATTAAAAATAAAAAATTAATTTTTAATATATTTAATTTTAAATTAGGTATAAATATTGAAAAGTAAAGAAATTTATCTTATTTTAAATAAAAAATTAAAATTAAAAAAAATATACGTTGATGGTAATAATGGAAATTTTAATATAATTGCTATAGATGATATTTTTGAAAAATTAAGTTATGTAAAACAACAAAAAATAATTTATGAACCGTTATCTGAATATATTTTTAAAAAAATAATACATTCTTTAATAATAAAAACATATTCATTAAAAGAATGGAAAAATAAAATAAACAAATATAATAAATAATATTAATTAAAATTTAATATAAAATATTAAATTTTAATTTATATAATTTTTTAAATTATAAATGGATTATATAAATGTATGCCATTTTACAATATGGAAATAAACAATATTTAATTAGTGAAGGAAAAATTATTAATTTAGATAAAATAAATAATAAAATAGGAAAAATATTATTTTTAAAAAAAGTTTTATTTTTATTATATAAAAATAAAACATATATAGGAAAACCTATAATTAAAAATGTAAAAGTTAAAATAAAAATAATAAAACATGATAGAGAAAAAAAAATTAAAATTATAAAATTTCATCGTAGAAAACATCATTTAAAAAAACAAGGACATAGACAATGGTTTACTAAAATTAAAGTTTTAAAAATTAAAATTAAATAATTTAAGGAATAATTAAATGGCACATAAAAAAGCTGGTGGTTCAACACGTAATGGAAGAGATTCTCATTCTAAAAGATTAGGTATTAAAATATACGGTGGTGAAAAAGTATATTCCGGAAATATTATTGTTAAACAAAGAGGTTCTAAATTTCATGCAGGAAAAAATGTTGGTTGTGGAAAAGATTATACTTTATTTGCTTTAAAAAATGGTTATATATATTTTAAAAATAAAGGAAATAAAAATAAAAAATATGTTAATGTTTATGATATATAAATTTATCATTATTATAAAATTCGTTAATATTTATTATTTTAAAATTTAATTAAAATATTATAAATTAAATAATAAATAGGATAATTAATGAAATTTATTGATATGGTTAATATTTATGTGGTTGCTGGAAAAGGAGGTGATGGAATAATAAGTTTTAGAAGAGAAAAATTTATACCTAAAGGAGGACCCGATGGAGGTAATGGAGGTAGTGGTGGAAATATTTGGTTAAAAACATCTAATAATTTAAATACTTTAGTAAACTTTAATTTTAAAAAAATTTTTTTTTCTCAATCTGGTAAAAATGGTAATAATAATAATAAAACAGGTAAAAATGGAAAAGATTTATATATTATTGTTCCAATAGGAACAAGGGTTATAGATCAAAATAAAAATAAAACCATTATAAATTTATTATATAATAAACAATTATTTTTATTAGCAAAAGGTGGAAAACCTGGAATAGGAAATAATAAATTTAAAAACTCTATTAATAGAACTCCAATGAAAAGAACTTTAGGTTTAAAAGGAGAAAAAAAAAATATTAAATTAGAATTATTTTTATTAGCTAATGTTGGTACTTTAGGTTTACCAAATGCAGGTAAATCTACTTTTATAAATATTATTTCTTCTGCAAAATCTAAAATATCATGCTATCCTTTTACAACTTTATCACCTAAATTAGGTTTAGTAAAATTTAATAAAAAAAAAAAATTTATAATAGCAGATATTCCTGGAATTATAAAAAATTGTTCAAAAGGTATTGGTTTAGGAATAAACTTTTTAAAACATTTAACTCATTGTAATTTATTATTACACATAATAGATATTTCTTCACAAAATATAAATATTATTATAAAAAATATTATAAATATTCAAAATGAATTAAAAAATTATAATTATAATTTATATAAAAAAAAACGTTGGTTAATTTTTAATAAAATAGATTTAATTAATAATAAAAATTTTATTAAATTATCTTTTAAAATAATTAATAAATTAAATTGGAATAATAAACATTTCATAATTTCATCTAAAAAAAATTTTGGAATTAATGAATTATGTTTTAATATTATAAAAAAAATTTATAAAAAAAATGAAAAAAAAAAAAATTATAAATACTATGACATCACAAGGTGCAGAAAAATTAAGACAAAAACTTGATAAATTAAAAAATATAAAAAGACCTTATATAATAAAATTACTATCATCATCTAGAAAAAATGGTGATTTAAAAGAAAATTCTGAATATCATGCTGCAAAAGAAGAACAATCTTTTTGTGAAAATAAAATTAGAGAAATTGAAAATAAATTAGCTAATGCTAATATTATAGATATACATAAAATTAAACATTATAATAAAATTATATTTGGAATTCCATTTACTATTTTAAAAATAGATAATAATAAAATATTTAATTATATAATAGTAGGAAAAGATGAAGCTGATCCTAAAAAAAATATGATTTCTATAAATTCTCCTATATCTAGAAGTTTAATAGGTAAAAGTATTAACAAAATTATTAAAGTTAATACTCCAAATGGAAAAGTAAAATATAAAATTTTAAAAATAGGAAAATAAAATATTTATTTATAATTTACAATTAATTTATTTATTTTTTAAAAAAATAAAAATATGAAAAATATAAAAATTAATAATAGAATAAATAATTGGTATAAAAATAAAATAAATAATTTTTATTATAAACAAGCTAAAATTAAAAAATTAAGATCAAGATCTTGGTTTAAATTAAAACAAATAGATGAAAAAGAAAAATTATTTTATTCAGGAATGAAAGTAATAGATTTAGGTTCATCTCCTGGTAGTTGGTCTTTATATGTTTCAAGTAAAATAAAAAAAAATGGATATTTAATATCATGTGATTTGTTATCCATGAATCCTATTCCTTTTAATAATTTTAAATTTATTAAAGGTAATATTTTAGATAAATTAATTATAAAAAAAATTTTAAAAATTTTAAATAATAATAAAGTAAATATTATTATTTCAGATATGTCTTCAAATATTAGTGGTATTTCTTATACTGATAATTATAATAATATGAAATTATTTGATTCTGCTTTTAAAATATGTAAAAAATTTTTGTCTTTTAATGGAATTTTTTTAATAAAAGTTTTTCAAAATAATAATTTTAATGATTATATAAAAAAAATAAAAAATTTTTTTTTAAAAATTAAAATATGTAAACCAAAAGCTTCAAATTCTAATTCTAGAGAAATATATATATTAGCAAAAAAATATTTAATATAAAAAAAATAAGGATTAATTTGAAACAAATAATAAAAAATTTTATTTTATGGTTAATAATTTTGTTTTTTTCAATCTCTGTATTTTATAAGTATAATTTGATTAGAAATTTTAGTCATAAAGTTGATTATTCTACTTTTTTAGTAGAATTAAATAGTAATAAAATTAAATATGTAACAATACAAAATCGTAAAATAAAATTTATAGAAAATAATAATAATAAATATAATACATATATTCCATTTCATGATTCAAAATTATTATATTTATTGATTTCAAAAAATGTTAGAATAGTTGGTAATCCTAAAATATTACCTGGAATATTATTTTCTATTTTTATATCTTGGTTTCCAATATTTTTATTTATATTATCATGGGTTATAATTTTAAAAAAATTTCAAAAAAATAATAAATCAAATATATCTTTTAGTAAAAATAAAGCAAAATTATTTTTATCTAATAATATAAATATTACTTTAAAAGATGTAGCTGGTTGTGATGAAGCAAAAGAAGAAATAAAAGATATAATAGATTTTTTAAAAGACCCTTATAAATTTCAAAAACTTGGTGCTATTATACCTAAAGGTATATTGATGGTTGGTCCTACTGGTACTGGAAAAACTTTATTAGCAAAAGCAATTGCTGGAGAATCAAAAGTTCCTTTTTTTAATATATCAGGTTCTGATTTTGTTGAAATGTTTGTAGGTGTAGGTGCTTCTAGAGTAAGAAATATGTTTAAAGAAGCAAAAAAAAAAGAACCATGTATAATATTTATAGATGAAATAGATACTGTTGGTCGTCAAAGAAGTTATAATAATTTCAATGGAAGTAATGATGAAAGGGAACAGACTTTAAATCAAATGTTAGTAGAAATGGATGGTTTTGATAAAAATCAAGGAATAATAGTTATTGGAGCTACTAATAGACCACATATTTTAGATAAAGCTTTATTAAGACCAGGAAGATTTGATCGTAAAATTTCAATAGATTTACCAAATGTTTATGGAAGAGAACAAATATTAAAAATTCATTTTATTAATAAATCTATAGATAAAAATATTGATATTTTTTCTATTGCTAAAAATACTCCAGGTTTTTCAGGAGCTGATTTAGCTAATTTAGTAAATGAAGCTATATTATTAGCAGTTCGTCAAAAAAAAGAAGTAGTTTCTATTGAACATTTTGAAACAGCAAAAGATAAAATTATAATGGGAGTTGAAAAAAAATCATTAGTTATAACAAATAAACAGAAAGAATGTACTGCTTTTCATGAATCAGGACATGTTATTGTTGGTTATTTAATGCCAGAACATGATCCAATACATAAAGTTACTATTATTCCAAGAGGTGATGCTTTAGGAATGACTTTTTTTACACAAAGATGTGATGTAGTAAGCGTTAATAAACAAAAATTAGAAAGTAGAATTGCAGCGTTATATGGAGGGAGAGTTGCAGAAGAAATTATATATGGAAAAAATTATGTTTCAACAGGTTCTTCAAATGATATTAAAGTTGCTACTAATTTAGCAAGAGATATGGTAACTAAATGGGGGTTTTCTAATAGATTAGGTCCATTATTTTGTGCAGAAAAAGATAATAATTTTATATTTGAAAATACAAAAATAAGAACAATATCTAATATTACTAATAATATAATTGATGAAGAAATTAAATTATTCATAAATAAAAACTATAATATAGCTAGAAAAATATTAAATAATAATATTGATATATTAAAAAAAATGAAAGATTCATTATTAAAATATGAAACTATTGATGCAGTTCATATAAAAAAAATAATGACACGTAAAAAATAAATTTTAACATAAATTAATTTATGTTAATTTTTTTAATATATTTTAATAAATTTTATTATAATAAAATTTATGTATATAATAATTTTTGTAATTTTTATGATAATTTCTTTAATTTTAATATTTTTAATTTTAATTCAACAAAATAAAAAATTTTATTTATATAATAATTTTAATAATACAAAAATTTTTAGCAATATAATAAATAAAAATTTTATAAAATATTTAACAATAATTATAACAATAATATTTATTATAATAAATATTATTATTATAAAAATTAATAATAATTATTAATTTTAAATTATTTTTTTTTTTTTTAAAAAAAAAAAAACCGAGGTGGTGAAATTGGTATACACGCTACTTTGAGGTAGTAGTGCTTTTTTTTAAAAAAGCTTACGGGTTCAAATCCCGTCCTCGGTATTTATTATTATATTTATAAAAATTTTATTAAAATAAAAAAATAATAATTAAATAAGAATTAGTTAAATGAATAAAAAAATAAATGCAAAATATTTGCATGTTAAAATTAATATTAAAATTTCAATATTAATAAGATATATGATTGAATATAATATATTATTAACTCCTAAACAAAATATTAATTACAGATTTTTTAAATTTGTATTAAAAATGAAAAGAAAAAGTATAAAAGAAGAAAAAAAAAAAAATAAAAAATTAAAAAAAAAAGAAAAAATTAATATTAAAGTTTCTACTCCAATTGTAACTATTATGGGACATGTTGATCATGGTAAAACTTCGTTAGTTGATTATTTAAAATCAACTAAAGTAATATCTTATGAATCAAGTGGAATTACTCAAAATTTAAAAACTTATCAAGTTCATACTAAAAATGGTATAATAACATTTTTAGATACTCCTGGTCATTCTAATTTTTCATATATGAGAAAACGTAGTATGAAAATGACTAATATAATTGTTTTAATAGTAGCAGCTGATGATGGTATAATGCCTCAAACTATAGAATCAATAAAATATGCCCAATCATATAATATACCTATTATAATAGCCATTAATAAAATAGATAAAGTTAAATTAAATATCGAAAAAATAACTAATGATTTATCTAAATATAAAATTATATCAGAACAATGGGGTGGAGAAAATATTTTTGTTAATGTTTCAGCTAAATATGGAGTTGGTATAGATGATTTATTAGATTCAATATTATTACAATCTGAAATACTAGAAATTAATACTCATCATAATGTAAAAGCTCATGGAATAATAATTGAATCTTATACAGATATTAATAAAATACCTATAGTAACTATTTTGATAAATAAAGGAACTTTACATTTAGGAGATATAATATTATGTGGTTCTATTAATGGAAAAATTTCTTCTATAAAAGATTTTAAAAATAGAAATATAATTAAGGCTGTACCTGGAACACCAGTAAGTGTTATAGGATTTGAAGTTTTACCTATAACAGGAAAGAATATTATTGTTATAAAAAATAAAGAAAATACAAATAATAATAATTTTAAAAAAAATAATTTAAAAAAAATAAGTTTAAAAAAAAAAAATATAAAAAAAACAAAATTAAAAAAAGAAAATATAAATAATAATAATTTAAAAAAAAAAAATAAAATTAATGATGTTAAAAATTTAAATTTTAATGAATATGAATTAGAAAATAATAATATTATTAATATAAATATTATATTAAAAACAGATAAAAAAGGGTCAATAAAAGATATATTAAATGAATTAAATAAAATTATGAATAAAAATGTTAAAATTAATATAATAGAATCAAATATAGGAAATATAACAAAAAAAGATACATTATTAGCATTTAGGTATAAAGCAATAATATTAGGTTTTAATGTAGAAGTAGAAGATTTCCTTTATAACAAAAAAAATAAAAAATTAAAATATATATATTGTTATAATACAATATATAATTTGATAAAAGATATAAAAAATTTAGTAAATAAAAATATCAAATATTTAAATATAAATAAATTTAATGGTTTAATAGAAATTAAAAATATATTTAATTCATCTAAATTTGGTATTATTGCTGGTTGTATAGTTTTAAGTGGTAAAATAGATAAAAATAATTATATCAATATTATTAGAGATAATAAAATTATTTATAAAGGATATTTAGAATCATTAAGAAGATTTAAAAAATGTATAAATAAAGCTAGTTTTGGAATGGAATGTGGAATAACTATTAAAAATTATAATAATTTTAAAATAGGAGATAAAATAAAATTTTTTAATAATTTATAAAGGTAAATATATATATGAAATTACTAAGATTAAAAAAAATTGAAAAACTATTTAAAAAAGAAATATCTATAATAATTAATTATGATATTGATAATCCTATTATTAAAAATAAAATTATTATTATATCCCAAGTTCATATTTCATTAAATTTAAATAATGCTAAAATTTTTGTTACAGTTTTAAATGATAATAATTATAAAAATATTATATATATGTTACAAAAATCTAATTTATATATTAGAAATATTTTAAAAAAAAGAATTAAAATAAGAAATATACCAAAATTAAATTTTATATATGATGATTCTTCTAAAAAAGGTAATAGAATATTAAAATTATTAAAAAAAATAAATTAATATGTATTAATTTATTTTTATAAATATTATAATTTTATTTGTAAATTTTATATAAAATAAATATTTAATTTTATAATTTATTATATTAATAAAAAGGAATTAATTAATGAATATTTATAAAAAAAAAAATTTTGAAATTATTAAAAAATATGGAAATGATAAAAATGATAGTGGTTCTACTAAAGTTCAAATAGTTATATTTACTAATTATATAAAACATTTACATAAACATTTTTTAATACATAAAAAAGATTTTCATAGTAAAACAGGTTTATTAAAAATAGTTTCAAAAAGAAAAAAAATGCTTAATTATTTTAAAAAAAAAAATTTAAATGATTATATTAATCTTATAAAAAAATTAAAAATAAGAAAATAATAAATTTAAAATATTATAAAATAAAAATAAATTATTAATTTAAACAATTAAATAATATAATATAAAATAAGGAAATTTATTTGTCTACATATTTTATTCATAAATTCAAATATGGTGATCATAAAATAATTATTGAAAATGGATTTATATCACGTAAATCAACATCATCTGTTGTAATAAATATGAATAATACTATTATATTAGTAAATATAATGTGTAAAAAAAAAAAAAATAAAGATAATTTCTTTCCTCTTACTATACAATATCAAGAAAAAGCATATTCAGCTGGTAAAATACCAGGTAATTTTTTTCGAAGAGAAGGTAAATCTAGTGAAAATGAAATTTTAATTTCTAGATTAATAGATAGATCAATTAGACCTTTATTTTCAAATGATTATTCATATGAAATTCAAATTGTTGCTACTTTAATTTCATTAAATCCTGAAGTAAATCCTGATATTGTAGCTATTATAGGAGTATCATCAGCTTTAGGAATATCTGGAATTTCTTTTAAAAATACTATAGGTGCTTCTAAAGTAGGTATTATTGATAATAAATATGTTCTTAATCCTAAAATTTCAGATATGAAAAAATCTAATTTAGATTTAATTTTAACAAGTACTAAAGATTCAATATTAATGATTGAATCTGGATCAAATATTTTAGATGAAGAAAAAATTTTAGAATCAATAAAATTTTTATATGAAAAACAAAAAATTTTAATTGATAATATAAATATATTTATTAAAAAAGTTAATAAATGTCATTTATTTTTACATGATTATAAAATAAAAGATTTATATTTATTAAATATTGTTAAAAAAATGTGTGAAAAACTTTTTATAAAAACTTATTTAACAAAAAAAAAAAAAGATTTTTATAATACAATAAAAATGATAAAAAAAAAATCTACAAAAAAATTGTTAAATCAATTAAAAGAATATAATGAAAATGAAATAAAATATGTTATAAATAAAATTGAAAAAAAAACATTAAGAAAAATGATATTAAAAAATAAATTAAGAGTAGATAATAGAAAAATTAATACTGTAAGAAAATTAAATATGGGTATAAATTTTATACCTAATACACATGGATCTTCATTTTTTACTAGAGGTAAAACACAATCTATTGTTACTATAACTTTAGGAACATCTCGTGATTCTCAAAATCAAGATGAATTATATGGTGAAAAAATTTCTAATAGTTTTATATTTCATTATAATTTTCCATCTTATGCAGTTGGTGAAATTGGTATTTTAGGAGCTCCTAAAAGAAGAGAAATTGGTCATGGTAGATTAGCAAGAAAAAGTTTTTTATATTTAATTCCAAAATTAGAAAATTTTCCATATACTATTAGAGTTGTTTCAGAAATAACTGAATCTGATGGTTCTTCTTCAATGGCTTCAGTATGTGGAGCGTCTTTAGCTTTAATGGATGCCGGAGTACCTATAAAACATACAGTTTCTGGAATTTCTATGGGGTTAATTAAAAATAAAAATAAATATGTTGTTTTAACTGATATAACAGGATATGAAGATTATATTGGTGATATAGATTTTAAATCTTCTGGAACTATTAATGGAATAACATCTTTACAAATGGATGTTAAAAATAAAGGAATAAATTTAAAGATTTTAAAAATTATTTTTAAAAAATCTAGAAAAGCACGTATATATGTAATTAGTTGTATGAAAAGAATTATAGGACAACATCGTAAAAATATTTCCAAAAATGCTCCTCATATATGTAAATTAGAAATAGATCCAAAAAAAATAAAAGATGTTATAGGTAAAGGTGGTTCAGTAATAAAAAAAATAACAGAAATGACAGATTCTCAAATAGATATAGAAAACAATGGAACAATAATGATATCTGCTTCAAATAATAAAAAAACGAAAGAAGCTATTGATTATATAAAAAAAATAACTACTGATATTATTGTTAATAATGTTTATTGTGGAATTATATCTAAAATAGTTAATTTTGGAATATTTGTTAAAATAGATGATACTGAAAAAGAAGGTTTAGTTCATATATCACATATTTCTGATAAACGTATAAATAATATTAATGATTATTTAAGTGTAGGTCAAAAAATATATACAAAAGTATTAGAAGTTGATAGAACAGGAAGAATAAGATTAAGTATAAAAGAAGCTAAGAAGGAAAATTTATTAAATAAAATTAAATTACCTAATTAATTTTATTAATTTTTAATAAATTAATAAAATTATTTGAATTACATATTTTTATTTATTTAATATTTATAAGGTTTATTAAATGTATAATTCCAGAAAAACATTCTATGAATTAGGAATAAAAAATAAAATTTTAAAATCTTTAAAAGAAATAGGTTATTTTAAACCATCATTAATTCAATTAAAATGTATTCCATATTTATTAAAAGGATATGATATTTTGGGAACCGCTCAAACAGGTAGTGGTAAAACTGCAGCTTTTGCATTACCATTAATACAAAAAATAAATTTGAAAATTAAAAAACCTCAAATATTAGTATTAACACCAACAAGAGAATTAGCTATACAAATTTCTGTAGCTTTTAAACTATTTTCTAAATATATGAATAAAATAAAAACTTTATCATTATATGGAGGTCAATCATATGATATACAATTTAAAAAATTAAAACATAATCCTCAAATTATAGTTGGTACTCCTGGAAGATTATTAGATCATTTAAAAAAAAAAACATTAAATTTATCTAAAATTAATAGTTTAGTATTAGATGAAGCAGATGAAATGTTAAGAATGGGTTTTATTGAAGATGTTAAAAGTATATTGTTTAATATACCAAATATACATCAAACAATATTATTTTCAGCAACTATGCCAAAAACTATCAAAAAAATAGCTAAAAATTTTATGAAATTTCCTAAAGAAATTTTAATTAAATCAAATTTTTTTACAAAACCTAATATACAACAGTATTATTGTGAAACAAATAAAAATAAATTTTATAATTTAATTAAATTTTTAGAAATTGAAGAATATAGTGCAGTAATTATTTTCGTTAAAACAAAAATATCTACTTTAGAAATTGCAGATAATTTAAAAAAATATGGTTTTTATAATAGTTCCGCATTAAATGGTGATATGAATCAAAATATGAGAGAAAAAACTTTAGAAAAATTTAAATTAGGTTATTTAGATATTTTAGTAGCTACAGATATAGCTGCAAGAGGTTTGGATGTAAAACGTATTAATTTAGTTATTAATTATGATATACCAATAGATGTTGAATCATATGTTCATCGTATAGGAAGAACAGGTAGAGCAGGACGATCAGGAAAAGCAATATTATTTATGGAAAAAAATGAAAATATGTTATTAAAAAATATTGAAAGATTTACAAAAGTTAATATAAAAAAAATTTTATTTCCAAGTAATATATTTGTTAGTAAAAAAAGACAATATAATTTTATAAAGAAAATTAACAAAAATTTATTAAATAAAAATATAAATAAATATAAAAAATTATTAATTATAATAAAAAAATATTATAATAATAAACTAAAGAATTTTAAAAATATAAAATATATATTTTTAAAAATGTTACAAATTAAAAAAAAAATAATAATATCTTATAAAAAAATATCTATCTTAAATAATAAATATAATTATTTTGATATATTATATAAATTTAATTATAAAAATAAAATAAATAATTATATTTATTTTTAAAATAATTTAAATTTAAAATATTAAAATTATATTTTTTAAAATACAATTTATATAATAAAAAATATAATAATATTTTAAATTTTATTTAAAAAATATTTAAAAAATATATGTTATTAATTATTCATATAATTTTTTATATTCAAGAATATTATTATTTTTATATAAAGTAGATATTAATAAAGATTTTATTGTATGCAATCTATTTTCTGATTGTTTAAAAACTAAACTATTATTTGATTCAAAAATATTATTAGTAACTTCAATACCTTTTGAAGATAATTTATGATTTTTAATAATTTCTTTTCCTAAAATAGAATCTTCGTTATGAAATGATGGTAAACAATGTAAAAATTTTATTTTTGGATTAAAAGAATTTTTTAACATTAAAGTATTAACCTGATATGTTTTTAGTATAGAAACTCTTTCTTTCCATTTTTTAGAAGATTCTCCCATTGATAACCATACGTCAGTATATAAAAAATCTGAATCTTTTACTCCTAATTTTATATTATCTGTAACAATAATTTTTCCACCATTAGATTCAGAAATTTCTTTACAAATATTAAAAAATTTTTTTTCAGGATAATATTTTTTTGGAGATATTAATCTTAAATCAAAACCAAAAATAGCTGCTGCTTCTAATAAAGAATTACTTATATTATTCTTTGTGTCACCTATATATGATATAATAATTTCATTAAAATATTTATTTAAAGGCATATTTTCTTTAATTGTCATTAAATCTGCTAACAATTGTGTTGGATGAAATTGATTAGTTAATCCATTCCATACTGGAACTCTAGAATAATATGCTAATTTATTTATAACACTTTGATCAAAACCACGATATTGTATACCATCATATATTTTATCTAACACCCTAGCTGTATCTTTTATAGATTCTTTATAACCAATTTGACTATTTTTATAATTTAAATTTGTTACAAAAGCTCCTTGATCATAAGCAGCTACTTCAAAAGAACATCTAGTTCTAGTAGATTCTTTTTCAAAAATTAAAACTATATTTTTATTTTTTAATACTTTATTTTCTTTATTTTTATATTTTTTTTTTTTTAATAAAATAGCTAATTCTATTAAATAAATAATTTCTTGTGCAGTAAAATCAAATAATCTTAAAAAATCTTTTTTATAAATAGTTTTCATAATTTTATAATATAATTTTTAATAATAATTTTTATTTTATTATTTTTGTTTTAATTCTTTTATTTTTATGTTTATTTTTTGTTTTATTTTTTTACATAATAATAAACGTTTTTTATTTTTATTTAAAATATTTTTGGGAGCTTTTAAAATAAAATTTTTATTATTTAATTGTTCTTCTAAATATATAATTTCTTTTAATAAATTATTTTTACATTTATTAAGTTCTTTTAATTCATAATTAATATTTATTTTATTATCTATATTTATAATAATTTTTGTATTATCTATAATTCTTGTAATAAATTTTTTAATTTCTATATCTCTAAATAAATATATTATTTTTTTTAAATTTAAAATTTTTTTTAAAATATTTTCATTTTGATACAAAAATAAAAAATGTTTTTTTTCATATAAAAATATTTTTATTGATTTTTTATTTGAAATTTTATATTTGTAACGTAAATTTCTAATTATAATAATAATTTTTTTTAATAAATTCATTTGTATTAATATTAACTTATTTTTTTTTTTAAGATTATATTTAGGAAATTTTTGTAACATAATTGTTTTTTTTTTAATATTTTTTAAAAAAAATATTTTTTGCCATATTTTTTCAGTTATAAATGGAATTATTGGATGTGATAAACGTAAAATAATTTCTAAAACATTAATTAATATATATTTTGTTTTAAATTTTTCTAATTTAGAACCATATTTTAATATTGGTTTAATTAATTCTATATACCAATCACAAAATTCATTCCAAATAAAATCATATAAAACATTAGAAGCTAAATCAAATCTATAATTATCTAAATTAATTCTATATTTTTTTATTAAATTATTTAATTTTACTATTATCCAAATATTAATTTTATAATTTTTTTTTATTTTTATATTGTTTTTATAATTTTTTTTTTTTGTATTAAATAATACAAATCTACTTGCGTTCCATAATTTATTACAAAAATTTCTATAACCAGTAATTTTATTTATATCTAAATTTATATTTCTATTTATTGAAGATATTGAAGATAAAGTAAATCTTAATGCATCTGCTCCTGAAGATTTTATACCATATGGAAATTTTTTTTTAGTTTCATAAATTATTTTTTTAACTAATTTATTTTTTATCATATTTTCTGTTCTTTTTTTTAAAAGATTTTTTAAATTAATTCCATCTATAACATCTATAGGATCAATAATATTTCCTTTTGATTTAGACATTTTATATCCATTTTCATCTTTTATTAAACCAGTTATATATATTTTTTTAAAAGGTATTTGAGATTTTCCATTACTATCTTTAATAAAATACATAGTTAACATAATCATTCTAGCTATCCAAAAAAAAATAATATCAAAACCAGTAATTAAAATTTTAGTTGGATGAAAATTATTTAAATAATTTTCTTTATTAGGCCAACCTAAAGAAGCAAAAGTCCATAAACTTGAAGAAAACCATGTATCTAAAACATCTTTATCTTGATATAATATATTTTTATTATTTAAATTATATTTAATTCTTATTTCTTTTTCATTATTACCAACATATATTTTATTATTTTTATCATACCATGCTGGAATACGGTGTCCCCACCATAACTGTCTTGAAATACACCAATCTTTAATATTATACATCCAAGAATAATACACTTTTTCATATTCTTTAGGTATAAATTCTATTTTTTTTTTTTTTACTATTTTTATAGCCTTTTTAGATAAATTAGATGTTTTAAGATACCATTGATTAGTTATTAAAGGTTCTATAATTGAACCACTTCTATCTCCTAAAGGTACAAAAATTTTTTTTTTTTTAATATTTTTTAATAGTTTTAAATTTTTAATTTCTTCAATAATTTTTTTTCTAGCAATAAATCTATCTACATTTTGATATTTTTTTGGAATTATAATTTTTTTATAATCAATATTAAAATTATTATCATTATAAATTTTAGCTTTTTTTTTAATAAATCCTTTTTTATTTAATATATTAATAATTGGTAATTTATGTTTTATACCTATATTATAATCATTAAAATCATGTGCTGGTGTTATTTTAACACATCCTGTATGTTTTTTCATATCTATAGAATCATCACCAATAATAGGTATAATTCTATTTATAATTGGTAATATTACTTGATATCCAATTAAATTTTTATATCTATTATCTTTTGGATTAACAGCAACTGCTACATCTCCTAATAAAGTTTCTGGTCTTGTTGTGGAAATAATTAAATATTTTTTATTATTTTTTGTTTTAATATTATTTAATAAAATATATTTAATATAATAAACATAACCCTTAATTTCTATATTTTCTACTTCTAAATCAGATATTGCAGTATTTAATTTAATATCCCAATTTACTAAACGTTTTCCTTTATATATTAATTTATTATTATATAAATTAATAAAAGCTGTTCTTACAGATAAAGAAAAATTATTATCCATAGTAAATCTGCAATTATTCCAATCTACAGAATTTCCTAATCTTTTCATTTGTTTTATAATATTATTACTTGAATATTCTTTCCATTTTAATATTTCTTTAATTAAATAATTTCTGTTATAATTATTACGTAATTTATTTTTTTTTTTTTTTATTTTATTTTCTACTAGTAATTGTGTAGCTATTCCAGCATGATCTAATCCAGCTTTCCATAAAGTATTTTTACCATTCATTTTTTGATATCTTATAATAATATCCATAATAGTTTGTTGAAATGCATGCCCCATATGTAAATTACCAGTAATATTAGGAGGTGGCATCATAATACAAAAATTATTTTTATTACAATTCATGTCAGTTTTAAAATAACCTTCAGATTCCCATTTACGATAAATAAATTTTTCTATTTTTTTAGGATTATATATTTTATCCATTTTTAATTATTTTAATATTTATTAAATTATTTAAAATATAATAATATGTTAATATAATGGTATATCTATTTTAGATTTTTTTAATAAAAATTGAATTAATAAATATAATGGTCTTCCAGTAGCACCTATATTGTTATAATGAGATGTTCCAGCAATATCTAAATGAGCCCATTTATAATTTTTTGCAAAATATGATAAAAAACAAGCAGCAAAAATTGCACCACCAGAATTATTATTATTTATATTTACTATATCGGCAAATTTTGAATTAAATTTTTTTTTATATTCTTCTTTAATTGGTAATAACCAAGTACAATCACCAGAAATTTTTGCAGAATTTAATAATTCTTTAGATAAAGTATTACTATTTGACATTAAACCATTAATTTTATTTCCTAAAGCAATAATACATGCTCCTGTTAAAGTTGCTATATCAATTACTATTTCAGGATTAAATCTTTTAACATATGTTAAAACATCACAAATAATCAATCTTCCTTCAGCGTCGGTATTAATAATTTCTACATTTATACCAGACATAGTTTTTATTATATCTCCAGGTCTATATGAATTTCCTCCTAACATATTTTCACAACAAGCTAAAATACCAATTACATTTAATGGTAATTCTAATTTAGCTATTGCAACCATTAGTCCATATACTACTGAAGCAGCACACATATCATATTTCATTTCATCCATTTTATAATGGTTTTTTAAAGATATTCCACCAGAATCAAAAGTTACACCTTTACCAATAAATACTATTGGTTTTTTATTAATATTTTTATGATTACTATATTTTATTATAGACATTAAAGATTCATTTTCAGATTCTCTTCCTACAGATAAATAAGCATTCATTTCTAGTTTTTTCATATCTTTTTCATTTATATTAAATACTTTAATTTTATCAGGAAAAATATCTTGTAATCTATAAGATCTCATAGATAAATATGATGAATTACATATATTAGGAGGCAAATTACTTATATCTTTAACAATTTTAATACTGTTAGAAATAGCTATTCCTTGTTTTATTGCAATAATAGCCAAATTAATATTTTTTTCTTTATTTATATAAAAAATTATTTTTTTTATATTAAAAGTTTTTTTTTTATTTTTAAATTTATTAAAAACATACAATTTATCTTCAATTAATTCTATTGCTTTTCTTATTTTCCAATAAATATTTAATTTATAAATATTTAATTCTGTTAAAAAAAAATGTATTTTTTTTATATTAGTATTTTTAATAATATTAATAATTTTATTAATACTATTAATATATTTATTAATATTAAATTTTTTTTTATTACCACATCCTATTATTAATAGTCTTTTATATTTAATATTTGGTACATTATGTAATAATAATGATTGATTAATTTTACCATTTAATCCACTATTATTTATTTCACATAAAATATAATTATTACTTATTATATTTAATTTATTTCCAATATTTGATAATTCTTTATTTTTAAAAACAGATATTATTGCACAAGTATTTGTTTTTTTATCTAAAATATTAAAATTAAATGTAAATTCCATAAAATCCTTTAATAATATTTATTATAAATTTAAAATTAAAATTTATAAATTTTAAAATTTAACATAATTAAATAAAATAAATGATATATGAAAATAATTACTAGATTTGCCCCTAGTCCTACAGGATATCTTCATTTTGGAAATATGAGAACAGCATTATATTCATGGTTAATATCTAAACATTATAAAGGAAAATTTATTTTACGTATAGAAAATACTGATATAAAAAGATCTTCAAAAAAATATATTAATTCTATTATAAAAGATATGAAATGGTTAAAATTAAATTGGGATAAAGGTCCTTATTTTCAAATAAATAGATTTAAATTATATAAAAAATATTTAAATTATATGATAAAAAAAAAAATTGCATATAAATGTTATTGTTCAAAAAAACGTTTATTAAAAATAAGAAATTATCAAATTAAAAATGGTATTAAACCTAAATATGATAATTATTGTTTGAAAAATAATGTTATAAAAAAAAATAAACCTTATGTAATACGTTTCTGTAGTCCAAAAAAAGGTTATACAATATTTAAAGATAAAGTATATGGTTGTATTAAAATAAATAATTCAGAATTAGATGATTTTGTTATTGTACGTAATAATGGAATACCTACATATAATTTTTGTGTAGTAATAGATGATATAGAAATGAAAATAACTCATGTTGTAAGAGGAGATGATCATATAAATAATACCCCAAAACAAATAAATATTATTAAATCTTTAAAATCAAAATTACCAACATATATACATTTACCTTTAATTTTAAATATCGATGGTAAAAAATTGTCTAAAAGAAATAATGATAATAAAATATCAACATATAAAAAAAATGGATTTTTTTCAGAAACAATATTAAATTTTTTATTAAGATTAGGTTGGTCCTACGGTAATAAAGAAATATTTAATATTAATGAAATGATTAATTTATTTAATATAAAAAAAATTAATAAATCACCTAGTATTGTAAATATTAAAAAAATTTTATCGCTTAATAAAAATTATATGAAAATATTACCTCATTATAAAATAATTAAACATTTAAATTATTTTTTAAAAAAAAAAAAAATTAATACTAAAAAAGGTCCTAAATTAATTTTAGTAATAAAAAATTTTATAAAACATTTTAATAATATTAAAGAAATGTCAAATAACTGTTATTATTTTTATTCAAATAACTTTATATATAATTATATACTATTAAAAAAAAATGTCAACTATAAATTATATAAAATTTTAATACTTTTATATAATATTTTTAAAAATTTAAAAGATTGGAATAATAAAAATATCAATAATTTAGTAAAAAAAATATCTTTAACTATGAATTTAAATTTAAAAAGTTTATTTACAATATTAAGAATTTTAATAACAAACAATAAAAAATGTTTTACTGTTATAAAAATAATATATTTAATTAAAAAAAAATCATTTTTATTAAGAATAAAAAATGGAATTAAATTTATATTTAAAAATAAATTATATTTTGTATAAAATTATTTTTTTTTAAAAAAAGTTGACTTTATAAAAAATTATGTTTATATTGTCTAGTGAATTTATTAATTAAATTAAGGGTAATTAGCTCAATTGGTAGAGCGTCTCCTTTACACGGAGAGGGTTGATGGTTCGAGTCCGTCATTACCCAATTAATTAAATATTTTTATGGGTCGTTAGCTCAGTAGGTAGAGCAGTTGACTTTTAATCAATTGGTCGTAGGTTCGAATCCTACACGACCCAAAAATAATTTAATAAAATATTAATAATATTTTATTAATAATATATTAATTTAAATTTAAAATTTTTACATATTTTTTTTAATATTTTTTTTTATTACAAATAAATAAAATTAAGGTATTCCAAATGTCAACAGATTTTTTAGTCGGAGATGTAGGTGGTACAAATATACGTCTCGCTTTATATAATAATAAAAAAGGTAATATTAAAAATATAAAATTTTTTTTAACATCTAATTTTAAAAATTTAGAAACAGTAATAAATATTTATCTAAAAAACAATAATAAAATTAAACATGGTTGTATTGCAATTGCTTGTCCTATTAATAATGATTGGGTTAAAATGACAAATAATAATTGGGCTTTTTCTATAAATAAATTAAAAATTAATCTTAAATTTAAAACTTTAAAAATAATTAATGATTTTATAGCTATTTCTATGTCAATACCTATGTTAAATAAAAAAGATTTAATTAAGTTTGGGGGTAAAAAATCAATTAAAAAAAAACCAATAGTAGTATATGGAGCAGGAACTGGTTTAGGAGTAGCACATCTTATATATATAAATAAACAATGGATAAGTTTACCTGGAGAAGGTGGTCATGTAGATTTTGCCCCTAATAGTAAAGAAGAATTACTTATATTAGATATATTAAGATCTGAAATAGGACATGTTTCTATGGAAAGAATTTTATCAGGAAAAGGATTAATTAATTTATATAAAACTATAATGAAAATTAATAATAAAAAAATAAAAAAATTAAATCCAGAAGATATTTCTAAAAAAGCAATATTTAATAAATGTATATATTGTAAAAAAACATTATCATTATTTTGTACCATTATGGGGCGTTTTGGGGGAAATTTAGCTTTAACATTAAATACATTTGGAGGTGTATATATTGCTGGTGGTATAGTACCTAAATTTTTAAATTTTTTTAAATCATCTGATTTTAGAATAGCTTTTGAAGATAAAGGAAGATTTAAAAATTATATTAAAAATATACCTGTTTATATGATAATAAATAAACAACCTGGATTATTAGGAGCTGGATTTTATTTAAATCAAATATTAAAATTTAACTAAAAATTTTATATTATAAAAAAATATAAAATATATAAAAATTTAAAATATGAAAAAAGAAAATGTTAATGAAATTATTAAAAGATTATATACTGTTCAAGATATTATAAGATGGGTTTTTAGTTGTTTATCATCATCAAATGTTTTTTATGGACATGGAATTGAAAATGCTTGGGAAGAATCTTTACAATTAGTTTTATCAAATATTAATCTTCCATATGAATATACTCAAGATATGAGAAATGCTAAAATTACTAAAAATGAATGTTCTAATATTTTAAATGGTATTGAAAAACGTATAAGAAAAAGAATACCTATGCCTTATATTACTAGTAAATCTTTATTTTATGGTTATGAATTTTATGTTAACCAAAAAGTTTTAATACCTAGATCTTATCTTGTTGAAGTTATAAATAGTAGATTTCGAAAATATTTAAGAAATAAACCAAGTTATATATTAGATCTTGGTACTGGAAGTGGTTGTTTAGCAATAATATGTTCTTACAAATTTCCTAAAGCTGTAGTTGAAGCATCAGATGTATCTTCTGAAGTATTAAATGTAGCTAAATATAATGTAGTTAAACATAGAAAAAATAATATAAAATTAATAAAATCAGATTTATTTGAAAATTTATCATTTAAAAGATATAACGTTATTATAACAAATCCTCCTTATGTAAAAAGATCAGAATTTAAATATTTACCATATGAATATCATTACGAACCTCCTTTAGGTTTATTAGCTGACGAAAATGGTTTAGAATTTATAAATAAAATAATAATAAACGCTTATAAATATTTAACAGAAAATGGAATTTTAGTTTGTGAAGTAGGAAGCAACAAAGAAAAATTAGAAGAATTTTTTCCAGAATTACCATTTAAATGGTTTAAATTTAAAGATAATTGTTGTAATGCATTTATTTTAACAAGAAGAGAACTTATGATACCAGATATGTTTTTTTAAACTTTAAATAATAAATAAAAGGTAAATTATGGCTGGAAATACAATTGGAAAAATTTTTAGAGTTACTACTTTTGGAGAATCTCATGGAAAATCTTTAGGTTGTATAGTTGATGGAGTTCCTCCTGGTTTAAAATTAAAAAAAAAAGATTTGCAAAAAGATTTAAATAGAAGAAAACCAGGAAAATCTAAATATACGACAAAACGTCGTGAAAATGATAATATTATTATAATGTCAGGTATTTTTAATAATATTACTACAGGTACAAGTATAGGAATGTTAATAAATAATAATGATTGTAGATCTAAAGATTATAAAAATATAAAAAATATTTTTAGACCTGGACATGCAGATTATACATATGAAAAAAAATATGGTATTAGAGATTATAGAGGAGGTGGTAGATCTTCGGCTAGAGAAACTACTATGAGAGTTGCAGCTGGAGCTATAGCGAAAAAATATTTGTTTTTAAAACATAAAATTAAAATAAGAGGTTATTTATCTCAAATTGGTAATATTAAATGTGATTTTAAAAATTGGGATATTATTGAAAAAAATCCATTTTTTTGTCCTAATTTATTAAAAATAAAAAAAATAGAAAAATTAATATGTCAATTAAAAAAAAAAGGTAATTCTATTGGAGCTAAAATAACTATTATAATTGAGAATATACCAGTTGGTTTAGGTGAACCAGTATTTGATAGATTAGATGCTGATTTAGCTCATTCAATAATGAGTATTAATGCAGTAAAAGGAATAGAAATAGGTGATGGTTTTAAAGTTATAAATCAATTAGGTAGTCAACATAGAGATGAAATGAACAAAAAAGGTTTTTTGACTAATCATTCCGGTGGTATATTAGGAGGAATAAGTACAGGTCAAAATATAATTATTAATATTGCACTTAAACCAACATCTAGTATTAAAGTTTGTGGTAATTCTATTGATAATAATGGAAATGAAGTTAAAATTATAACTAAAGGAAGACACGATCCTTGTGTAGGTATTAGAGCAGTTCCTATTGCAGAAGCTATGACAGCTATTACAATAATGGATCATTTATTAAGATATAGATCTCAATGTTATGATATTTTATAATATTAAAATTAATTTAATTATTTAATAAAAATTTATTATATTAAAAAATTATTTACATATATTTTATAAAAAAATAAATTAAATAATATTTATTATAATTAAAAAAAATAATATTATTTTTTTTTATATTAAATATTATAAAATTAAATAATATTTAATATAAAAAAAATAAAATTTAAATATGAAAATTGCACTTGGATTAGAATATAATGGAAGTAGATATTGTGGATGGCAAATTCAAAAAAATAAAAATACTATTCAAGATAAAGTACAATATGCTATTTCAAAAATAGCTAATCAAAAAATTAAAGTTTTTTGTGCAGGAAGAACAGATGCTGGTGTTCATAGTACTGGCCAAGTTATACATTTTGAAACAAATAAAATAAGAAATGAAAAATCTTGGACTATAGGAGTAAATAATTATTTACCTAAAGATATTACTATAAAATGGATTAGAGAAGTAAAAAATAATTTTCATGCTAGATTCAGTGCATTATCAAGAAGATATTTTTATATAATTTATAATAATATTTATAGACCATCACTTATTTATAAAAATGTAACACACATAAAACATTCATTAAATATAAATAATATGTATAAATCAGGACAATTACTTTTAGGAGAAAAAAATTTTAATTCTTTTAGATCTTCTAAATGTCAATCAAAAACACCATGGAGAAATGTTATTCATTTTAATATTATTAAATTTTATTATCCATATATAATATTTGATATTAAAGCAAATTCTTTTTTACATCATATGGTTCGTAATATTATGGGAAGTATTATAGAAATTGGAAAAGGAAAATATCCCATAAAATGGATATCAGAAATTTTAAAATCTAAAAATAAAAAAATATCATTTATAAAAGCTAAAAGCAAAGGATTATATTTATCAGAAATAGAATATCCTAAAAAATTTAATTTACCTAAATTTAAAGTAAATTCTTTATTTAATTTTTAATAAATAAAATTATATTTTAATTATAAAATTGAAGTTAAAGCAATAGTATATAATATTTCTTTCATTGAAGCTCCCCTTGATAAATCACTTATATTTTTTTTAACTCCCTGTAAAATAGGACCTATAAAAGTAACTTTAGAAGTTCTTTGTACAGCTTTATAAGTAATATTACCAGAATTTAATTCAGGAAATATAAAAATATTTGCACATCCAGATAAAATAGAATTTTTGTTTTTTATGTACGATATTTTTTTAGATACAGCTGCGTCATATTGTATAGGTCCTTCTATTATTAAATCTGGTCTTTTATTTTTTACAATATTAGTTGCATGTAAAACTTTTTCTACTTCAATACCTGAACCAGAAATTCCAGTAGAATAAGAAAGCATAGCAATTTTAGGTAAAATATTAAATTTTATTGCAGTATTAGCTGTTTGTATAGCTATTTCAGCTAATTGATATTTATCAGGATTTACATTAATTGCACAATCACTATATATACAAACATTATTATTTAATAATACAAAAAAAGCTGAAGAAATTAAAGAACAATTTTCTTTAGTTTTAATTAATTGTAATGCTGGTCTTATAGTATTTGCTGTTGTATTTTCAATACCAGATACTAATCCATCTACTTCATTATTTTCTAATATTAATGTTGATAATATTATATTATTTTTTAAATCATTTTTAGCTATATTTTTTGTCATTCCTTTATGTTTTCTTAATTCTACATATCTATCTATATAATTTTTATAAATATATTTTGGATTAATAATTTTTAAATTATATTTTTTAAATTCAATATCATTTTTTTTAGCTATATTATATATTTTTTTTTTAGAACCAATTAAAATGCAATCTGCAATTTCATATTTAGAACAAATATAAGCCGCTTTTATAATTTTATAATTTTCACCTTCAGGTAATATTATTTTTTTTTTATTTTTACTAGATAACAAAATTAATTTTTTTATAAAATTATTATTTTTAGTCATATTTTTTTTAGAAAAATTTAATTTAAATATAATATTTTTTAAAATATTATATTTAAAATTTTTTTTTAAATTAGTTTATTTTATTAAATTTATTCCTTCTTTAGCAATAATTAATTCTTCATCTGTAGGTAATATTAATATTGGTATTGTATTTATTTTATTTATAAAACCTGATTTACCAACAATATTTTTATTTTTTTTTTTATCTATAATAATATTAAATAATGAAAATTTATTAATAGTCAATTTACGCATTATAGTTGCATTTTCTCCTATACCACCTGTAAAAACTATAGCATCTAAATATTTATTTATTAAAGTTATATACCCACCTATATATTTAGATAAACGATGACAAAAAACATTTAATGCTATTATAGCTTTACTATTTTTATAATATCTTTTTTCAATATATCTAAAGTCACTACTTTTTTCTGTTAAACCTAATATTCCAGATTGTTTACTCAATAAATTTTTTATATCTTTCATTGTAATACTTAAATATTCATATAAAAAAAAAATTATAGAAATATCAATATCACCACTTCTCGTACCCATTAATAATCCTTCTGAAGGAGTTAAACCCATAGAAGTGTCAATTATTTTTCCATTTTTAATTGATGAAATAGATGCTCCGCCTCCTAAATGACAAACTATAATATTTAATTTATTTTTTTTTTTATTAAATATTTTTGAAGTTTTATAAACAATATATTGATAACTTATACCATGAGCTCCATATCTACGAATACCATAATTTTTATATAATTTATAAGGTATTCCATATAAATATGATTTTTTAGGCATAGTCATATGAAATGAAGTATCAAAAACTGCTACATTTTTTTTAGATAAATTTGGATAATTTTTTATAGATTCATAAATTCCTATTAAATGAGCAGGGTTATGTAATGGAGCAAATACTGAAGATGATTTTATTAAATTAATTACTTTATTGTTAATTAAAGTTGAACTAGTTAATTTATTTCCCCCATGAACAATTCTATGCGCAATAACTTTAATTTTATTAAATAATAAAATATTTTTTTTTAAAATATTATTAAAAACAAAATTTATAGCTTTTTTATGTGAAATATTTTTTATATATTTAATATTTTTTTTATATTTTAAATGATCAAACCACATAATACGAGAATTAGGTAATTTTAAACATTCAACATTACCAGATAAATATTTTTTATCTGATAAAGGATTTATAATAGCAAATTTTAAAGAAGAACTTCCACAATTCCAAACTAATGATAATTTATTAAACATAAATCAACCTATAATTAATTATATTAAATAATAATTAATATCTTATATGTTTAGATTCATTAATTAAAATTTCAGGATAAATTCCTAATAAAATTATTAAAAAAAAACATAATAAAAAAATTATTTTAGAAAATATTTGATAATCGTTATTATACTTATTTAAAAATTTATTCTTTCCAGTATCATATAAATTAATAATTATTTTTAAATAAGCATATATACTTATAACACTACTTATAATTATAGAAAAAGTCAACCACCATAATTTTGTATTTAAACTTGCAAAAATAATATAAAATTTTCCTAAAAATCCTAAAGTAATTGGTAAACCAGCTAAAGACATAAACATTATAGTCATAGCATAACCCATAATAGGAAAACGCCAAAATAAACCTTTATAAATTTTAATATTACTAAAATTTTTAATGTTAAATTTATTAGATATAATACTTATTATACTAAATATACCTAAATTACTTAAAACATAATTAATTATAAAAACACAAATTATTTGTGATGATATTTTAGTTTTAATAATATAAAAAACAGACATTAAATATCCTATCTGTGAAATAGAAGAATATCCTATAATTTTATTTATATTTTTTTGTGTTATTATCATTAAACTTCCAAATATCATAGAAGCACAAGACACTATCATAAATAAAAGACGAATATGCATATAATAATCTGGTAAATATAATATCATTCTTGTTAAAAGAGCAAAGAAAACTATTTTATTATTACTAGATAAAAATGATAATATTGGTAAAGATAATTTTTTATATATATCTGGAGTCCACAAATTAAATGGAACTAAAGATAATTTAAAAAATAAACCGCTTGAAAATATAATGAAACCTAAAGCTAAAAAAGAAGAGTAAAAATCTTCTAAAATAAGAGAAGACATATCTAATGATTTTATTTTAATATATATTAAACTTAATCCAAATAATATTAAAGAAGATGATGTTAAAGATAAAATAGTATATTTTATAGAAGCATTTAAAGATTTTTTTTCATTATACGAAAAATTAATTAAACCAAAAATTGGTAAAGATAATAATTCTAAACCAATAAAAACAATATGCAAATACATTGTGCTAACTACAACAATTCCACCTAAAGTTGATATTAATATTAATAAATAAAATTCTTCTTTATAATATTTATATTTTTTTAACCAATAGTATGAAAATATACATGTTGAAAAACTAGAAAGAATTAATAAAGATATATAAAAAAAAGCATAATTATCAAAATATAAATAATAATCTAAATAAAAAGCATCCATTTTTTTAATAAAAAAAATAGATGGTATAACTGAAATTAAACCTATATTAGTAATTATTAAACTGATTAAATTACTTCTTTTAAAAATTATTAATAATATTAAAATTACAATTGTTAATTCAATTATAATAATAGGTATTAAAGTTAATAGTTCTAATGAAAAAATTTCCATAAAATTGTTAAACCTAATTTAATTTACTAAATATAATATTGTGAATTATATAATGAAATATGATTTGTATCTAATATAAATTGTGGATAAACTCCCAAAAATAATAATAAAATTACCAATAAAATTAATATAAAAAATTCTTTTATAGACATAGTTTTTAATAATCTTCTGTTTTTATTTAAACCATAAAAAACTCTATGCATAATAAATAGAGAATATATAGTAGTTAATATTAAACTTAATGAACATATAAATGAAATTATTGGATAAAATTGAAAAATTCCCATTAAAATTAAAAATTCACCAATAAAATTTCCAGTACCTGGAATTCCTAAATTAGCCATTAAAAAAAATAAACAAAAACCAGGTATATAATTAATATTATTCCATAAACCATACATTTTTTTTGTATTACTAGTATATATTCTATCATAAATTTGTTCAAATATTATAAATAATGCAGATGTAGAAAAACTTATGGATATAAGTTGTATAATTAATCCATGATAAACTATCATACTTCTAGTATATGCAGCAATTAAAATTAATCCCATATGAGAAATAGAAATATAAGCTATAAATTTTTTTATATTTTTTTGTCTAAAAGACATTAATGAACTATAAATAATAGTAAAAATACCAATATATCTAATAATATTTCCACAATGAATAGTAACATTAGGACAAAAAGGTATACAAAACCTAATTATTACATAAACAGAAGTTTTAACTATAATACCAATTAAATCAATTGATCCAGAAACTGGTGTATTTTTATGAATTTGAGATAACCATCCATGAAAAGGTACTATAGGCATTTTTACTAAACATGCTATAAAAAAACCTAACATAATTAAATATTCTTGAAGACAATTCATATCTGTTTTTAACAATAAATTATAATTAAATGTTAAATCACAAGTTTGATCATAATGAAGTAATACTAATATTATAATTGAAACTAACATTAATAAACTAGATAATTGAGAATAAATAAAAAATTTATTTGTAATAAAATTTACATTTTTTTTTGAATAATAATTACCCCATTTTATAATCATAAAATAAATTGGAAATAAAATCATTTCCCAGAAAATAAAAAATAAAAACATATCTGCTGATAAAAATATTCCAAAAGAACAACCTATTATCCATAATAAATTTAATAAAAATAATCCTCTATATTTTTTTATTATTTTCCAAGAACACAATATAGATATTATACTTAATATACTAGTTGTTAATATCATTAATATTGATAAATTATCAGCTGCTAGATGAAAATCTATTCCCAATTTTGTAATCCATGGAATAGAAAATTCAGACTCCCATTCATTAGGCAAAAAATTTTTATTATAAAGATCTAAAAATAATTTTGAAGAAATATAAGTAACAATTATCATAGATAATAAAGAAATAAAACGTGCGAATATTAAATTAAAATATGATATTTGCCAACAAATTAATCCTCCTAAAAAAGGAATTGAAAGTAATAAAACTAAAATCATATATTTCTCATAAAAACAAATTATATATATAAATATGTTTTTTTAATAACATAATGTATATGTAATATATTTATTAAAAATAACATTATTAAAACACCTAATATAATATTATAAATATACCATCTTAAATACCCATTTTCTATTTTATTAAAAAAATTATTGAATAAAATAATTAAAAAAACTGGTATATACATTAATTTATCTATAAAATCTATTTTAAATAAAATAAAAGTTATAATTAAATAAGGTTTTACAAAAATTAAATCATATATTGAATTTAAAAAAAAAGAATTATAAAAAAATCTATGTAAATAATCTATATAATTTTCTTCTAATATGAATTTATATATTTCTATATTATTTTTATAAAATATATAAGAGATAATAATTCCAAAAATAGAAGACAAACATGATATTATAATTAAAAATTTTTCATCAGATGATATTTTACAAATAAAACCGTCTAAATAAGGAAATTGAATAAATAAACCAGCAACTGTAGATAATAAACATAATATTAAAAGAGGTATATTATGAAATATATTTTTTTTAATTATATTATTATATTTTTTATATTTTTCATGAAAAACATAAAATATCATACGAAAAGTATATAAAGAAGTTATAAAAGTACCTAATATACATATATAAAAAATATAAATATAATTATTAGAAAATAATCTCAATAAAATATATTCTTTACTGTAAAAACCAGAAGTTATTAATGGTAATGCTGATAGACTACTTCCACCTATTAAAAAACATATATATAAAAATTTATTATTTTTATATGAACAATTCATAGTAAAAATATTTTGATTTCCACTACAATTTTTTATTAAAGATCCTGCAGATAAAAATAAAAGAGCTTTGAAATAAGAGTGTGTTATTAAATGAAATATTGCTGCTTGCCAAGAACAAATTCCTAAAGATAAAAATATATAGCCTAATTGACTAATTGTAGAATATGCTAATATTTTTTTTATATTTCTTTGAGTTAAAGCAAATAAACCAGAAATAATTAATGTTATTAATCCAATAACATACATTATATAAAGAATATTTGGTGTTAATATAAATATTTTATGCATACGAACAATTAAATATATTCCAGCTGTTACCATAGTCGCTGCATGTATTAACGCAGAAGCTGGTGTAGGTCCAGACATAGCATCTGGTAACCAAGTATACATTGGAAATTGAGCTGATTTACCAATTGCACCAATTAATAAAAATAAATTTGATATTTGTAATATATAATTATTTTTATATAAATACATTATACTAAATTTATTTACTTCTTGAATTGAAATTGTACCTAAATAATTATAAAATATAAATATAGAAATTAATAAAAAAATATCACTTATTTTAGTAGTTATAAAAGATTTAATTGCGTTTTTTCCATAATTTTTATTTTTATAATAAAAATTTATTAATAAATAAGAACATAAACCAACACATTCCCAACCAAAATACATAAATAATAAATTATCAGATATAATTAATAATAACATATTAGCAACGAAAAAATTCATATAAATAAAAAATTTAGCATAATTTTTTTCGTTTTTCATATACCATATTGAAAAAAAATAAATTATAGAACTTATTCCAATAACAATTGAAAACATTGTTAAAGATAATTTATCTAATGTAATTTTCATAGGTATTTCTAAACCCCTAATATCTACTAAATACCATAATATTTGATTAAATGTTTTTCCTTTATTATTAAAAAAATCTATAATACTATTTATTGTTAAATAAATAGAAAACCCCATTGTACTAATAATTATAAAATTAATTTTATTTTTAGATAAACTTTTATGATATATAGTTAATATTATACAGCTAATAAAAAATAAAATTATAGATAAATATAAAATATTCATTATTATTTTATCTCATTTAAAACATCAATATTTAATGTTTTTTTTAAATTATACAATTTAATTAATAACGCTAAACAAATACTAGATTCAGAAGCAGATATACTCATTAACATCATATATATTATTTGTCCTTCATTTTTATCTAAATAATGATTAGCTATAATTAAAAGTAAACCTGTAGAATTTAACATAATTTCAATTCCCATTAATATAAAAAATAAATTTTTACGAATTATTAAAGAAGATGTTCCTAATAAAAACATTATAGTACAAATAATTATACTATTTTTTAAATTAATCATTATTTTTACCATAAATTTATTTTTTTTTTATATTTTTACATATATGTATAGTAACAATCAATCCAGCTAATAAAATTATAGATGACAACTCCATTATAAGCATATTATGATTTAATAAATGTAAACTAACGTTTTTAGGATCTATTATTTTTGTATATAAATTTTTTTTTTTTATCTTATTTAAAAAACGGTTAATTATAAATAATAAATATGACAAAGTTATAATTGTAAAGAAAAAATATCTTATTTTATTTTTATCATTTTTATTATTTTTTTTATAATTTTGATTTAATAACATCATTACAAATATAAATAAAACCATAATAGCACCAGTGTATATAATTATTTCTAAAGCACCAGCTACATAATCACCAATATAAAAATAAATACCAGATATAGAAATAAATGTAATTACTAAATAAATTAAAGCATATACTGGATTTTTATTAGTAATTACATTTATTATAGATAATATTGATATTGTACTAAGTATATAAAAATAATAAATTTCCATATTTTCAACCATAATTTAAGGAATTAATTTTTTAATATTTATAAATTTATTTTTATTTAATTTTACATTATTTTTACTTTTAAAAGAAATTCCTGATAATTTATAAAAATTATAATCCGGATATTTTCCAGTTCCTGAAATTAATAAATCTTTTTTTTCATATATTAAATCTTTTCTTTTATATTCACTTAATTCAAAATCATCTATTAATTGTATAGCTTGAGTTGGACAAGCTTCTTCACACATTCCACAAAAAATACATCTAGATAAATTAATTCTAAAAAATTTAGCATACCATCTTTTTTTTTTTTCTTTTTTTTGTAAAGATATACAACCTACAGGACATGATACAGCACATAAATTACATGCTACACATCTTTCATCACCATCAGGATCTCTAGTTAATATTAAACGACCTCTATATCTTGGTGAAACATAAGTTTTTTTTTCTGGATATAACTTTGTTTCACGTTTTTCAAAAGATTTTAAAAAAACTTTAAATATACTACACAATTGTGTAAAAAAAAATAAAAAAATTTTTTTTAACATTATAAACCTTTTAATTATTAACTGTTAAAAATTAAAATAAAAAAAGCTGTTATTAATAAATTTATTAAATTTAATGGTAAAAAAATAATCCAACTTACTAACATAACTTTATCAAATCTAGGTCTTGGTAAAGAAGCTCTTATTAAAATAAATAAGAATATAAAAAAACATGTTTTTAATATAAACCAAACTATAGGAAATAAAAATGGTCCCTGCCAACCACCCATAAATAATATAGTCATTAAAGATGATAATATAATAATATATATATATTCACTTATAAAAAATAAACCAAATTTCATTCCAGAATATTCTATATGATAACCATCTGCTAATTCTTGTTCAGTTTCCGGTTGATCAAATGGATGTCTATGACATATAGCTAAACTTGCAATAAAAAAAGATATAAAACTAAAAAATTGAGGAATAAAATTCCATAAATTTTTTTGACTTAAAACAATATCTATAAAATTTAGAGAACCTGCTCTAGCGATTACCCCC
The DNA here is from genome assembly GCF_003956045.1 of Candidatus Annandia adelgestsuga. Classification (NCBI taxonomy): domain Bacteria; kingdom Pseudomonadati; phylum Pseudomonadota; class Gammaproteobacteria; order Enterobacterales; family Enterobacteriaceae; genus Candidatus Annandia; species Candidatus Annandia adelgestsuga. Next base: position 218,541 of record NZ_CP026513.1, read on the forward strand.
ATAGTTGATAAACCTAAAAACATTTCATAACTTAGTGTTTGAGCTGTTGCTCTTATTGTTCCAATTAAAGAATATTTATTATTACTTGACCATCCTGCTAATAATAGTGAATAAATTGATATTCCTACAATCATAAAAAAAAATAATAAACCAATATTTAAATTTATTATATAAAATTTTGAAGTAATTGGAATTGTTGCTGTAAAACTTAAAATAGATATAAATATAATAATTGGTGATAATACAAATAAAAATTTATGAGAAAATGGTGGTATCCAATCTTCTTTAAACATTATTTTAATCATATCTGCTAATATTTGTAAAGATCCTTGCCATCCTACTCTATTTGGACCATATCTATTTTGAAATAAAGCTAATAACCTTCTTTCAATAAAACTCATATAAGATCCAAAAATAATAACTAAAAATAAAAATATAAAATTTTTAAATATATTAAAATAAATATTATAATTAAATAACATATTAAATTTATTTTTCAACCTTTCTTATATTTGAAATATATTTATTTAATAAATAAAATGGAATTTTAGGAATACCTAATGGTAAACCAACTCTTCTTTTTGTAAAAGTATTTGAACAAAATACTGGAAAACTATATGTTTGATTTTCACAATCAAATTTAATAATATCACCATTTTGAAGATCTATATTATTAGCGTCATACGTATTAAATATTATATGTATAGATTTTATCATTTGTTCTTTAAATAAAATTAAATTTTGAGTTAATTCTTCACTACCAAATAATAAATAAAATGGTAATATTTTAAAACTTTTTTTATTAAAAAGTTTTGGAATTACTTTAAATAAATTTGTATCTTCTGATTCATCTGATTTAAAAAAACACATTCCTAAATTATTTTTATTTAATTTATCTTTAACTATACTACTTTTATATTTATTTATAGAATTTAATGAATTCCATTTAGGAAACCACATGAATGGTATATTATAATAACTATGAAAATTATGATTATTATAACCCTCAGTAGAAAAATTAAACATAGTATCTTTATCTTCTGTTATAGAATATTCATGTATATTGATATTATTATACATAGAAGAACGACCACTAAGTCTAAATGGAGATCTTGATATTTTTTTTCCTGAAATTCTAAAATTAGAATTTGGAGATATTAATTTCATAGGTAATAATTGTGGTATTTTATTTATACAATGATTAACAATATTATCAAAAGTAGACCAATTAATAGAATTTTTATTTAATTTTAATCTTATTTTATTAATCCAATCCCAACTTTCTAATTTATTAGAATTTTTATTATATAAATTTGGATTAAATGTTTTAAAAAATCTTTGAGCTCTACCTTCATAGTTTACTAAAGTACCATTACTTTCAGCAAAATTAGTTGAAGGTAATACTAAATTTGATTTTTTATAAATTTCGTTTTTCTGGTGATCTATATAAATTATATTTTTTATTTTTTTAAAACTATTATTTACATACTTTTTAGATAAATATCTATAAATATTATTTTCCATTATAATTAATGTATCTATGTTATTATATCTTATTTTTTTAAATGCGTTTTCTAAAGAAATTCCTTTAATTAAACTAACACCAACTGTATTAGATGCAGAAAAAATAAAAACCATTCCTACATTTTTTTTATTAATTTTTAATGCATAAGCTACATTATATGCAGATTTTATAATTTCTGAACTACCTGAATGTGTTCCAGATATAATTAAAGGTTTTTTAGAATTCATTAAAAATTTAGATATAAGATTAATTTTTTTTTGTAGTTTATTTTTAATATTTTTTACTTTAGGTAAATTATTATTAATATTATTCGCAATTGAAAAACCTAATATAGCTTGGTCTTCAATTGAAGCATTATAATTCCAAAAAGCAATATCTTTTAAATCAGTATAATCTATATTTGTAATAAATATAGGACATCTTTTTCTTTTAGAAATATTTAAAATAGAATTTATATCCCAATAAGGTATATTATTATTTTTTGCTATTTTAAAAAAATTATTTTTTGACGCTTGACGTATAGATAAAGCCATACGAGCAGCAGTCTGTGTTATATCTTCACCTAAAATTAAAATAGCATCATATTTTTCAATTTCATTTAAAGTTGGTATATGAATATTACATTTATTTATGATTTTTAATATTAATTTTATGTTATTTTGTTCTTTTTTAGGTATACCGGTAGAAAAATTTTTATATCCAACTAATTCTTTAAGAGCAAAATTATTTTCGATACTAGTTCTAGGAGAACCTATACCAATTATTTTATTAGATTTTTTTATAATATTAACTATTTTTTTTATAGCTTGTTTAGTATTTAAAATAAAAATTTTATTTTTACATCTTTCTATAGGATTTTGAGGTCTATTTTTTAAATTTACATATTGATATCCAAATCTACCTAAATCACAAATAAAATGATTATTAATATTATAATTATATCTATTTTCAACTTTATTTATTTTACCAAATTTTTCACCTAAAGTAATATTACAACCTATACAACATTGTTGACATATGCTTGGTGAAAATTGCATATCCCATTTTCTAACATAATTTTTAGAATTTATTTTATCTGTAAATACCCCAGTAGGACATATTTCTATAAGATTACCAGAAAAAACACTTTTTAATATTCCAGATTTAAATCTACCAAAATAAATATTATTACTAATACCATAAACACCAAAATCTTTTCCATCTGAATAATCTTTATAGAATCTTACACATCTATAACAAGTAATACATCTATTCATTTCATGTTTAATAAATGGACCCAAATATTGATTTTTATATATTTTTTTTTTAAATCTATAATTTCTATTATAATGATTATTAATTACTGTCATATCTTGTAAATGACAATTTCCACCTTCTTCACAAACAGGACAATCATGAGGATGATTAGTCATCATAAATTCTATTATTTTTTTTTTATATTTATTAACATTAATATCTTTAGTATCTAATATAATACCATCTGAAACTGATGTCATACAAGAAATTATAGTTTTTCCTTTAATATCATTAAAATTTTCATATTTTTTAATTAAACATTGTCTACATGATCCTATACTTCCTAAAGAAGGATGCCAACAAAAATATGGTATATCAAATCCTAATTCTAAACATACTTGTAATAAATTATGTTTTTTATTTACTTTATATTTTTTATTATTTATAAAAATTGTAGACATAATATTATTATTACTATAAATAATTTAAATAATTAAAAATTATTTAAATTATTTATAAATGATTCCTTTTTCAAATTCATTTTTAAAATATTTAATTGCACTTTTTAAAGGAGCTAAAGCTCCTGGTGCATGTGCACAAAAAGTTTTACCTGGTTGTAACATATTACATATATTTTTTAATGTATTAATATCATTTATTTTGCCTTGTTTTTTTTTTAAACATTTTAAAATTTTAACTATCCATGGTAGTCCATCTCTACATGGAGTACACCACCCACATGATTCTCTAGAAAAAAAATTTTCTATATTTAATAATAAATTAACCATATTTATTTTATTATCTATAATTACAGCTAAACCAGTTCCTAAACGACTTCCAGCTTTTTGTATGCTATTAAAATCCATAGGTAAATCTAAATGTTTATCTAATAAAAAATTAGTTCCCGCTCCTCCTGGTAACCAAGCTTTAATACTATATCCATTACAAATTCCATGAGCATAATCCTCAAGTAATTCTCTAGCAGTAATTCCTAGAGGTAATTCCCAAACACCAGGATTATTAACTTTTCCAGAAAAACCCATCATTTTAGTTCCAGAATCTATACTAAGAGAAATATTTTTGTACCAATGAAATCCATTTTTAATAATTGAAGGAATATTTGATAATGTTTCTACATTATTAACACATGTAGGTTCCCCCCATAAACCAGATGATGAAGGAAAAGGAGGTTTAAATCTAGGATTAGCTCTTTTTCCCTCTAATGAATTTATTAAAGCAGTTTCTTCACCACATATATATCTTCCAGCTCCTGTGTGTAAATAAATATTCAAACTAAAATTACTATTAAAAATATTTTTTCCCAACATTTTTTTATCTAATAATTCATTTATTGCATAATTTATATTTTTTTCTGCAATAATATATTCACCTCTTAAAAATATATATGCACATTTAGATTGTAAAGCATAAGACGCAATTATAATACCTTCTATTAATTGATGTGGTAAATTTTCTAATAAAAATCTATCTTTATAGGTACCAGGTTCCATTTCGTCAGCATTACATATTAAATATGATTTTTTTTTTTTTATCAAACTCCACTTTATTCCAGTTGGAAAACCAGCACCTCCTCTTCCCCTAAGTCCTGATTTTTTTATTATTTCTATGATTTCATTTGGACTAAATTTTGTAATAGCTTTTTTAGCTCCATTATATCCATTGTATTTTAAATATTTTTTTAAAAATATAGGTTTTTTTTTTTTTTTTAATCTCCAAGTTAATGGATGTGTTTCTTCATAAATTATCATATTTTATCTATATCTATTTAATATATTATTAACATATTTTGGAATAACATTGGTATATGTATCTCTATTTATCATTAAAATAGGACCTTTATCACAATTTCCTAAACAACATGTTTGTAACAATGTAAATCTTTTATTTTTAGTTGTTTGTCCTGTTTTAATTTTTAATGTTTTTTCTAAAACATTTTTTATTCTTTTATAATTTTTAACATAACATACAAAACTATCACAGTAACTAATAACATGTCTTCCTACAGGTTTTCTAAATATTTGACTATAAAATGTTGAAATTTCTTCTAAATAATTCAATTCTATATTCAAATATTTAGAAATAGCTTTTAAAGATATATCTGATATCCAATGACGATATCTCTGTACTACTTTTAGAGATTCTATGGATATTGCGTGATTATCTTTATATTTAAATTTAATTTTTTCTATTTTTTTAATTTCTAATTTACTTAATAAATTTTTTTTATTTAAAAAAATTATTTGATTCATATTTTTTTTTTTTTTCATTTTATCTATCTACATCAGACATAACAAAATCAATACTTCCTAGATATGCAACCAAATCAGATATCATACTACCACGAATAACTGATGGTATTTGTTGTAAATGTGGAAAACTAGGAGTTCTTATTCTAGTTCTATAACTTGTAGAACTACCATCACTTATTAAATAATAACTATTAATACCTTTAGTAGCTTCTACCATTTGAAAAGATTCATTAGCTGGCATTATTGTACCCCATGAAATTTGTAAAAAATGTGTTATTAAAGTTTCAATATCTTTTAATGATCTAGATTTATAAGGTGGAGTTGTTAAATAATGATCAGCTTTAAATGGACCTTTTGGCATATTATTTAAACATTGTCTTAAAATAATTAAACTTTGTTGTATTTCTTCTAATTTTAACATAACACGAGAATAACAATCACTTATCCCTGAACCTAATGGAATTTCAAAATCAAAATTTTCATAACCAGAATAAGGAAACCACTTTCTTACATCAAAATCTATTCCCGTAGCTCTTAACCCAGAACCAGTAACACCCCATGAAATTGCTTCTAATTTATTATATTGAGCAATACCTGAAGATCTATTTATTAAAATACTATTTTTTAAAGAAATTTCAGTATATTGTTTTAATCTATTAGGGATCCATTTTAAAAAAGAATCTAATAAAATATTCCAATTTTTAGGTAAATCGTTAGCAACTCCACCAATTCTAAACCAAGCAGGATGCATTCTAGCACCTGTTATATGTTCTATAATATCATAAATTTTTTGACGATCTGTAAAAGCACAAAATACTGGTGTCATAGCACCGACATCTTGTATAAAAGTTGAAATATATAATAGATGACTATTAATTCTAAATAATTCAGATAACATTATTCTAATAACTTTAACTTTTTCAGGTACTTTTATGTTAGCTAATTTTTCAACTGCAAGTATATAAGGCATTTCATTTATACATCCCCCTAAATATTCAATACGATCAGTATAAGGTATATAGCTATGCCATGTTTGTCTTTCACTTATTTTTTCTGCTCCACGATGATGATACCCAATATCTGGTATACAATCTATTATGTTTTCACCTTTTAATTTTAAAATAATACGAAAAACTCCATGAACTGAAGGATGATTAGGACCAAAATTAAGAAACATATAATTTTTATTTTTTTTTTTTTTTTTTGTTTCATATAATTTTGAATCAAATTTTAAATAATCCATATTTAATTTTTCTTGTTCATTACTTAATATAAATGGTTTAAAATCAGTAGCTCTTGAATTATAATCTTTTCTTAAAGGAAAACCTAACCAATTTTTAGGCATAATAAGCCTTTTTAAATTTGGATGACCATCAAAAATAATACCAAACATTTCCCATGTTTCACGTTCATACCAATTAGCATTAGAAAAAATATTTGTACAAGTCGGTATTATTAAATTTTTTATACTTAATGATACTTTAATAATTATATTTTGTTTTCTTTTAATGGATATTAAATGATAAAAAACAGTAAAATCAGTTTTAGGAATATTTTTTTTATATAATCTAAATCTTTCATCAATACCATGTAAATCAAATAACATGTCATAAGGTTTAGATAAATTTTTTAAAATTTTTATTAATTTTATTAATTTACCTTTTTTAACCCAAATTATAGGAAAATTAATTTTTGTAAATTGTATATATATATCTTTTATTATAATAAAATTACATAATTCTCTAATTATATCATAATTTTTATTTTTTGGAATCTTATTATATAATTTGAAATATTTTCTATACATTTATAATCCATTAAATTATTAATTACTATTTTAAAAATTATCAGGGTTTCTAAAATTTTTTTTAGACATTCGATAATTTCTTTTTTTTTTTTTTTCAGATATAATTTTTTTACGGTAAATACCTTGGTCTCCTATACACCATGAAAGAGGTCTTTTTTCTTTTCCTATTAATTTTTGTAATAACATTAAAGCCTGCATGTAAGATTCTGGTCTAGGAGGACATCCAGGTATATATATATCTACTGGTAAAAATTTATCAACACCTTGTACTACAGAATATACATCATACATTCCTCCTGAATTTGCACATGAACCCATTGAAATAACCCACTTAGGTTCTAACATTTGATCATAAAGACGTTTTATTATTGGAACCATTTTTATAAATGGTGTACCAGATATTACTATAAAATCAGCTTGTCTTGGAGAAGCTCTTAAAACTTCTGATCCAAATCTAGAAATATCATGAATTGATGTAAAAGAAGTGATCATTTCAACATAACAACATGATAAACCAAAATTATATGGCCAAAGAGAATTTTTCCTTCCCCAATTTACTATTTTATGAATTATTTCAGATAATTTTCCAATATAAAAATTATTATTATTTTTTTTTATTCTTGTAGATGTATATTTCATTTATTAAAGTACCTATTATTATTAATCATTAATTTTATATAATTTTAATGTTTTATTCCAATTTAATAATTTCATATTTATTAAATATATTAAACCAATAACTAAAATAAATACAAAATATAAAATTTCAATAAAACCCAACCATCCGTTTTCTTTTATAGAAATTGACCATATATATAAAAAAATAGATTCTGTATCAAATATAACAAATAACATAGCTAAAATATAAAATTTAATAGATAAATTAATTTTAGTATTACCTACAGAATCAATACCAGATTCAAATGGTAAATTTCTATTTTTTGTAATACATCTATTACCCAATAACCATCCACATAATAACATAAAAAAACAGATAAATAAAGAAAATAAAATAAATATAAAAAAAAATACATTTTCACTTAAAATATTAGTTTGATTTAACATTATAATACTTAATAATTATTATAAATATAATTTATATAAATTATATTAATTTTTAAAATTAAATAATAAAATTAAAATAAAATTAATATTTTTATTTAAATAATATATAATAAAAAATATATTTATTATACAAAAAAAATAAATATATTTATTAATTTTAAAAAATTATAAAAATTATTTTTTAAAATTTTTAAATATTTATAATAATTATATTATATCATGACATTTAATATTATAAAATTTATTAAATATTAATTATATAATAAATTTATATTTAAAAAAAATAGTTTAAAATAATTTTAGTTATTTAATAGAAATATTTAAAGGAAATATAATAAATGATTAAATATAAAAAAAATATAATTAATATTAATATTGAAAAGGAATTAAAACAATCTTATTTAAATTATGCAATGTCAGTAATAATTGGAAGAGCATTGCCAGATATACGTGATGGATTTAAACCTGTTCATAGACGTATTATTTACGCTATGAAAATAATTGGTAATTATTGGAATAAAAAATATAAAAAATCTGCCAGAATAGTAGGAGATGTTATTGGTAAATATCATCCTCATGGAGATATTGCTGTTTATGAAACTATAGTACGTATGGCCCAAAATTTCTCATTAAGATATACTTTAATAGATGGTCAAGGTAATTTTGGTTCTATTGATGGTGATCCTGCTGCAGCAATGCGTTATACGGAAATAAGAATGTCAAAAATAACTAACGAATTTTTACAAGATTTAGAAAAAGATACTGTAGATTTTATAAAAAATTATGATAATACAGAATTTATACCAGAAATTTTACCAACTAAAATACCTAACTTATTAATTAATGGTTCTACAGGTATTGCAGTAGGAATGGCTACAAATATTCCACCTCATAATATTAAAGAAGTAATTAATGGTTGTATTGCTTTTATTGAAAATAATAATATTAAAATTAAAGAATTAATGAAATATATTAAAGGACCTGATTTTCCAACTGCTGGAATTGTTAATAATTCTGTTGGTATTAAAAGTTATTATAAAACAGGTAAAGGTAAAATTTTAATTAGAGGAAATCATATAATTGAATTAGATAAAAAAAATAATACTAAATCAATTATTATTAATGAATTACCCTATCAAGTTAATAAATTAAAATTAATAGAAAAAATTGCTAATTTAATAAAGAATAAAAAAATAGAAGGAATAAGTGACTTAAGAGATGAATCTGATAAAGATGGTATGCGTATATTAATTAAACTTAAAAAAAACACTTCTAGTGAAATTATATTAAATAATTTATATAGTTTAACTAAATTACAAATTTCTTTTGGAATTAATATGGTTGCTTTATGTAAAGGAAACCCAAAAACTTTAAATTTAAAAGAAATGATAAATTATTTTATAGAACATCGTAAAAATATAATTATTAGAAGATCAATTTTTAGTTTAAAAAAAATAGAAAAAAGAATTCATATATTACAAGGATTAATAATAGCAATTTTTAATATAAAAGAAATAATTGATTTAATAAAAAATACTAAAACAATAGAATTAGCTAAAAAAAAGTTAATATCAAAAAAATGGTTTATTAAACATAATGATATTAAATTTTTATCGAATAAAAATTTATATGACAATTTTATAAAAAATAATATTAGAAAGAATCATTATTTTACTTATATACAAATTATATCTATTTTAAAATTAAAATTATATAGATTAACTAATTTAGAATATTCAAATTTATTAAATGAATATAAAGAATTAAAATTAAAAATAAAAGATCTTAAAAAAACTATAAAATGTAAAAAATATTTAATGTCTATTATTAAAAATGAGTTATTAGATATTAAAAAAAATTTTGGTGATAAAAGAAGAACAAAAATAAAATATTTTAAGTTTAATATTAAAAAAGAAGATTTAATTCAAAAAAAAAATATAGTTATTACTTTATCTAAAAAAGGATATATTAAATATCAATTATTATCTTTATATGTTACTCAACACAGAGGTGGTAAAGGAAAATTAGCTGTTAAAATTAAAAATAATGATTTTATAAAAAAATTATTAATAGCTAATACTCATGATACAATTTTATGTTTTTCTAATTTTGGTACAATATATTGGTTAAAAGCTCATCAATTACCAGAATCTGGTAAATATTCTATAGGAAAACCTATTATTAAATTTTTAAATTTAAAAAATAACGAAAAAATTACAGCTATTTTAGCGGTAAGTTTTTTTTCAAATATATTTTTAAAAAAAATATATATATTAATGGTTACATCTAATGGAATAATAAAAAAAACATTACTTACAGCTTTTATGCGTCCTAGATGTAATGGTATGATATCTATAAAATTAAATAAAAATGATAAATTAATATGTGTTTCTTTAATAAAAGATTTTGATAATATTATGTTATTTTCTTCTTTTGGTAAAGTTTTAAGATTTGTTGAAAAAGAAATTCGTTTAACTAGTAGATTATCATCTGGAACTAGAGGAATGAAATTAATTAATAATGATAAAATTGTGTCTTTAATTACAGTTAAAAAAAATATTAATACTAAAATTTTAACAGTAACAAAAAAAGGATATGGTAAAAGAACTAACATAAACCAATATCCAATTAGATCTAAATCTACCAAAGGAGTAATTTCTATAAAAGTCAATAAAAGAAACGGTTCAGTAATAGGTTCAACTGAAACTTTAGATAATGATCAAATTATAATGATTACAAATATGGGAGTTTTAGTAAGAATTAAAGTTTCAGAAATTAATGTTATTAATAGAAATACACAAGGGGTTATACTTATAAAAACTTCAAAAAATGAAAATGTAGTTAGTTTACAAAAAATTACTTTATAATTATCTCATTAATTTTATTTTATTATTAAAAAATCAATATGAATAATTTGATTTTTAAAAGGATGATATTGTATATCTTTTATTTTAACTATTTTTTTTTTTTTGTCAATTAAAATTAAAATATTTTTATAAAATATTTTTTTTTCATATAAATGTATTATTTTATCATGAGAAATTTCTATTGGTATATTTTTTTTAGATGTATTACCACCATAAATAATAGCTGGAATTTTATTATTAAAACGTAAAATCTTATTAATACTTTTACCAAATTTAACTCTTTTTTTTGCTTTTATTTTTAACATTAAAATCCTTATAATAAATTAATATTTATAAATTTAATATTTTGATAAATATGAATATTTAAAAAAAATTAAATTATCTATTTTTAAAATTTTATTTTTATATTATAAAATTATATCAAATTATAAAATAATATAATTAATTAATAAATATTATAATTTTAAAAAATATTTTTTATTATTATATCATAATTTAATTTAATTAAAAGTTATATTATATAATATTATATAATATAAATTATATCAACATCTAAAAATATTTTAAATTATTTACATTTTTAAATAATTTAAAATATATTATTTTATAAATTTTGGAATTATTTTTTATATGAAATATAATATTAATATAAGTTTTCAAAATATAATATTTAATTTACAAAAATTTTGGTCTAATAAAGGATTTACTTTATTCCAACCTATTGATTTAGAAGTTGGTGCAGGTACTTCACATCCTATTACTTATTTTAATTCTTTAGGAAATAATAATATATATGCAGCATATGTACAACCGTCAAGAAGACCTACAGATGGAAGATATGGTAAAAATATTAATAGATTATATTATTATTATCAATTTCAAGTTATTATGAAACCATCATTAATAAATATGAAAGAATTATATATTTCTTCTCTTAAATATTTAGGAATAAATTTTGATTTTAATGATATTATTTTTATAGAAGATAATTGGGAAAATCCTACTTTAGGAGCATGTGGTTTAGGATGGGAAGTATGGTTAAATGGTATGGAAATTACACAATTTACTTATTTTCAACAAATGGGAAATATAAAATGTAAACCTATAATAGGTGAAATTACTTATGGTTTAGAAAGAATAGCTATGTGTTTACAAGAAATAAACAGTATTTATGATATAATATGGAATATAGGAATCAAAAATAATATTAATTATAAAGATATATTTTATAAACATGAATTTGAATATTCAATATATAATTTTAAAAAAGCTAACATTAAATTTCTTTTTAAAATTTTTAATGAATATGAAAAAGAAATTTTACGTCTCTTAAATATTAATAAACCATTATTATTGCCATCATATGATATTACTTTAAAAATAATTCATATTTTTAATTTATTAGATTCAAGACAAGCTATTTCTTCTATTGAAAGACAAAACTATATTATAAAAATAAATAATATAACGAAAATTATAGCAAAAAAATATATATCTTAAAATATTTATAAATAGAGAAAAAAGATGAAAGATACATTTTTAGTGGAAATAGGTACTGAAGAGTTACCTGCAAAAATATTAAAAAAAATAGCAAAAAATTTTTATTTAAATATTTGTAAATATTTAAATAAAAATAATATAAGTTATAAAAAAATAATTTGGTTCGCTACTTCTAGAAGAATAGCAGTTAAAATAATAAATATTAATAAAAATAATTTAAATATAAAAAAAAAAAAAAAAATAGATAAAATCAATAATAAAAATTATAATAAATTATATATTAAAAAAAAATATATAAAAAAAATATTATTAAATATAATAAAATGTTCTATAGAAGAAATAAATTTACCTAATAAAATGAGATGGGGGTATGGTAAAAATTATTTTATAAGACCTATAAAAAATATTACTATAATTTTAGGAAAAGATTTAATTAATACTAAAATATTAAATTTAAAATCAAACCGTATTATATATGGAAGCCGTTTTTTAAAAAATAATATAATTTATATTAAAAACGCTTATAGTTATCCAAATATTTTATTTAAAAAAGGTAATATAATCGCAAACTATTACCTACGTAAAAATAAAATAATATCACAAATTAAAAAAATATCTAATAAAATTTTTGGTATTGTAGATTTAGAAAAAAAATTATTGGAAGAAGTAACTTCATTAATAGAATTTCCTATAGTGTTATTATCTAAATTTAATATTAATTTTTTAAAAATACCTAATGAAATAATATTATATATTATTAAATATATTCAAAAATGTTTTCCAATTTATAAAAAAAAAAACCAATTAATTCCATATTTTATTTTTGTTTCTAATATAGAATTAAAAAATAAAAAAAAAATTATAAAAAAATATGAACAAATAATTAATAATCGTTTTCATGATATTATTTTTTTTTTAAATGAAGATATTAAAAAAAAAATTATAAATAATTTTTTTAAATTAAAAAAAATTTTATTTTATAAAAATTTAGGATCCTTAAAAGATAAAACTATAAGAATTAATCATATATCTTTATGGATATCTAAAATAATTAATACCAAATTAAATCTTTCTAAAAGATCTAGTTTTTTATCAAAATGTGATTTAACAACAAATATAGTTAAAGAATTTAGTAATATGCAAGGAATAATGGGAATGTATTATTCAAAAAAAAATAACGAACATAAAAATGTATCATTATCTATAAAAGAACAATATCAACCTAAATTTTTTAAAGATAAAATTCCATTCAATTTAATATCATGTGTTTTAGCTATTGCTGATAAAATAGATAATATTATAGGAATTATAATAATTAATAAAAAAAAAAAAATTAGTTCTGATCCTTTTGCTTTAAGACGTTCTATATTAGGTATTATAAATATAATTATTAAAAATAAAATTAATATTAATATAAATCATTTAATAAAAAAAACATTTAAAATATATAATATAAAAAAAGAAAAAATAGATATTATTAATAAATTTATAATTAAAAGAATATTTTATTTATATAAAAAAAAAAATAATACTAATTTTATTAAATCAATTTTATTTAATTGTAATATGAAATTTTATAATTTAAAAAATAAAATTAAAATAATATCTTATTTTAGAAAATTAAAAATATTTAATAATTTAATTTCTATAAATAAGCGTATATATAATATAATAAAAAAATCTAAATTTAAAATTAATTATTATATAAAAAATGTTTTTTTTATATTTAATGAAGAAATTTATTTATTAAATTTAATAAAAAAAATAAAATTTCAAATTAAATTTGCTATTTATAATAATAATATTAATTTTATTTTATTGTCTTTAATAAATTTATGTATACCTACTAATAAATTTTTTAATAATATTAAAATTTTTAATAATAATAAAAAAATTATAAATAATAGATTAAATATTTTAAACGAAATATTAAAATTAACTTCTATAGTAATTGATAAATCAATTATTATAAATTAATTTAAAATAAATTTTTAGACCAACCTAATTTAGATATTAAAATTTTAAAATAATCATAATTATAAGGATGAATAAAATTTAAAAAATTTTTATTACAATTTATTAAAATATCTTGTTTTGAATCTATTGATTTAATAACTTGATTATCAAAAATAATTTGAATATTTTCATAATTTTGTTCAAATTTAATTCTTATTTTATTTTTATTAGAAATAATTAATGGTCTAGAAGATAAAGTATGTGGAAATATAGGAATTAATTCAATAACATTTAATGATGTCATTATAATAGGACCTCCTATAGATAATGAATAAGCTGTTGAACCAGTTGGAGTAGATATAATTAAACCATCAGATTTTTGAGAAAATGCAAATTTTTCATTAATATATACTTTAAAATTTATTGTTTTAGTTATATTTTTAGAATTTAATACAACTTCATTTAAAGAAGTTCCTATTTTTTTTAAATTATTAAATTCATAAGCTTCTAATAAAAATTTTTTCTCTTTTATATAATTTCCAGAAAGTATAATTTTTAATTTTTTTTCTATATTATATGGTTCTATGTCAGCTAAAAATCCTAAATTACCTAAATTAATACCTATAATTTTTATATTACATGATAATAAATATTTTGAAGCTCCTAAAATATTTCCATCACCTCCTATTATAATTGCTAAATCACAAAATTTTCCAATTTCTTTTATATTTTTTATATTTTTAAATTTAAATTTATTAGCAATACTCATTTCAAAAAAAACTTTATAACCATTTTTCTTTAAAAAGTTATTAATTAAAACATATATTTTAAAAACATTATTATGGTTTATACTTCCTAATATTCCAATATTATGAAAAATTTTTGTCATTTAATACCTATTTTAAATTTAATATATTTTATAAAATTTTAAAATATATTTATTAATAAATATAAAATTATTGATAATAAAAGGATATATATATGAATAATAATACAAAAAATGATAAAAAAAAAATAAATAATAAAGAAGATAAAAAAAAAGATGTAAAAGAAAAAAAAATTTTAAAAAATAATGAATTTTTTTTAAAAGAAAAAATTAAAAAATTAAAAAAAAAAATAATGTTATTAACAAATAATTTTAATGATTTAAATTTAAGATCAAGAGCAGAAATAGAAAATATGAGACGTAGAAATGAACAAGAAATAGAAAAAATTTATAAATTTTCTTTAGAAGATTTTGTTCATGAATTATTACCAACTATAGATAACTTAGAAAAATCTGTAGAATTAGCAAAAAAAAAAAAAATAGATATTTCTATTCTAAAAGGAATAGAACTTACTTTAAAATCATTTTTAGATACTATCATTAAATTTGGTGTTACTATTATAAAAGATTTAAAAGAAGAATTTAATCCTAAAATACATCAAGCAATATCAATTAGAGAATCAAATAAAATTGAAAATAATAAAGTTTTAGAAATAATGCAAAAAGGTTATTTAATAAATAATAGATTATTAAGACCAGCTATGGTTATTGTATCTAAAAATACTAAAAAATAAAATTACCATATAATTTCTTTAATATTATTTTTAATTAAAAATTTATTAGAAATTAAAAAATGTTTACAACCGAAAAATCCATAATTAGCTGATAATGGAGAAGGGTGTGAAGAAGTTAAAATTAAATTTTTTTTGGGGTTTATTAAATAAGCTTTTTTTTTAGCTTGTAAACCCCATAATAAAAAAACTATTTTACTTTTATACATATTAATTAATTTAATTATTTTATTAGTAAATATTTCCCAACCTATATTTTTATGAGAAAGTTTTTTATTTTTTTCTACAGTTAAAATTGTATTTAATAATAATACACCTTGTTTAGCCCATTTAATTAAACAACCATTTTTTGGAATATTAAAATTTGTAAAATTAGATTTAATTTCTTTATATATATTATTTAATGAGGGAGGAATATCAACATTTTTTGATACAGAAAACGCTAATCCATCAGCTTGATTATTTTTAACATATGGATCTTGACCTAAAATCACTATTTTAATTTTATCAAAACTAGTAAATTTTAAAGCATTAAATATATATTTTTTTGGTGGATAAATAATTTTTCCTAAATAATATTCTTTATATAAAAATTTTTTTATTTTATAAAAATATTTTTTTTTATTTTCATTTTTTAAAAAAAAAATCCATTTCATTTTAAATACCATTAATTTTTAATAAATTATATAATTTATTAAAGTATAATATTAAAAATATAATATATTTTATATTAATAAATAATTTATGAATAATATTAAAAATTTTTCAATTATTGCACATATTGATCATGGAAAATCAACATTATCTGATAAATTTATTAAAATTTGTAAAGGACTAATTAATAAAAAAACACCTCTTACACAAATGTTAGATTTTATGGATTTAGAAAGAGAAAGAGGTATAACTATTAAAGCTAGAAATGTAACTTTAAATTATTTATCAAAATCAAATATTAATTATAAATTAAATTTAATAGATACCCCTGGTCACGTTGATTTTTCATATGAAGTATCTAGATCTTTATATGCTTGTGAAGGAGTTATATTATTAATAGATGCTAGTCAAGGTGTAGAGGCACAAACTTTATCAAATTATAATAATGCTATTAAAATGAATTTAGTTATTATTCCAGTATTAAATAAAATAGATTTACCATTCATTAATGTAAAAAAAGTTTTAGAAGAAATAGAAAATATGTTAAATATTAAAAAAGAAGATGTTATACATTGTTCTGCAAAAACTGGTTATGGAATAGAAATTTTATTAGAAAATATTATAAAAAAAATACCTTCTCCAAATGGAAAAAAAAAATCAAGTTTAAATGCATTAGTTATCGATTCATGGTTTGATAAATATAAAGGAATAGTTTTATTAATATGTATAAAAAGTGGTATTATCAATAAAGGAGATAAAATTAAATTTTTAAGTAATAATAATGTATATTGTGTAGAAAGTTTAGGAATATTTACACCTAAAAAAATAAAAAAAAAAAAATTACAATGTGGAGATATTGGATGGTTAACATGTGGTATTAAAGTCACTAAAAAAAATATTATAGGAAATATTATAACTAAAATAAATGATCCTATAAAAAAAAAAATATCTGTATTTAAAAAAACAAAACCACAAGTATACGCAGGTTTATTTCCTAAAAGTAAAAAAAATTATGAAAATTTTAAACAAGCTTTAAAAAAATTAAGTTTAAATGATTCATCTTTTTTTTACAAAAAAGAACATTCTTCTATTCTAGGGTTTGGATTTAAATGTGGTTTCTTAGGATTGTTACATATGGACATTATACAAGAAAGATTAGAAAGAGAATATGGATTAAAAATTATTATAACAGCTCCTACTGTTATATATAAAGTAAAATATAAAAATAAAATAATTAACATCGATAGTCCACATAAATTATTATCTATAAAAAATAATATAGATTCAATATTTGAACCTATAGTAGAATGTCACATTCTTTCACCATTAAATTATTTAGGAAATATAATTAAACTATGTATGAAAAAAAGAGGAATACAAAAGAATATTTTATATTATAATAAGCAAGTTAAAATAATTTACGAAATACCTATGATGGAAGTAATTTTAAATTTTTTTGATGAACTTAAA
Organism: Candidatus Annandia adelgestsuga; assembly: GCF_003956045.1. Lineage (NCBI taxonomy): Bacteria > Pseudomonadati > Pseudomonadota > Gammaproteobacteria > Enterobacterales > Enterobacteriaceae > Candidatus Annandia > Candidatus Annandia adelgestsuga. The sequence continues at coordinate 236,448 of NZ_CP026513.1, forward strand.
TCAATTTCTAAAGGATATGCATCTTTAGATTATAAATTTAAAAAATTTAAAAAATCAAAATTAATATGTTTAAATATATTAATAAATTCTAAAATTATAAATGAATTATCTATTATAATACATAAAAAAAATGCACAATATTATGGAAATATGTTAATTAAAAAATTACAACAAAACATTAATAAACAACAATTTGATATTATAATTCAAGCTTCTATAAATAACAAAATTATATTACGTAAAACAATAAAAAAAATAAGAAAAAATGTAATTTCAAAATGCTATGGAGGTGATATAACTAGAAAAAAAAAATTATTAAATAACCAAAAAAAAGGTAAAAAAAAAATGAAAATTTTTGGAAAATTATTTTTTTCTAGAAAAATGTTTTTAGATATTTATAATATAAAATGATGTAAATTTTGATATATAAGTTATTTATTTTGTATTATTTAAATTATACTATAATTTATAAATTTAATAACAAAATATAATATAAGTAAATTGTTAAAATAAAAATAATAATAAAAAGAAAAAATATCTTGTAGTGTATTTTATTTTATTTTTTTTTATATGTAGTTATTGATAAAAGTATTTGAAATATTAGAAGAAATAAATGTATCTTTTTATATAGAAAGAATCCTTGTAATAAAATTAGAAAGGTATATAGGATATAATTTTAATGATATAAGATTTTTAAAATTATCTTTAACCCATAGAAGTGCTAAATTAAAAAATAACGAAAAACTTGAATTTTTAGGAGATGCGGTATTAAGTTTTTCAGTGGCTCATACTTTATTTAATATGTATCCATGTACTAATGAAGGTAATTTAAGTCGTATGAGATCCGTTTTAGTGCAGAGAAGCACATTATCAAGTATTGCAAGAGGTTTTCAATTACAAAAATTTTTATATTTAGGAATAAATGAATTAAACTTTTTTAATATTCGTGAATCATTTTTATCTAATTCAATAGAAGCCCTGGTAGGAGGTATTTATTTGGATAGCGATATGGAAATTACAGAAAGAACATTATTATTATGGTATAAAAAATATTTTAATATGATAAAACCTTCAGAAAATAATAAAGATCCTAAAAGTCTTTTACAAGAATTTTTACAAAAACATTATTTAAAACCACCATTATATTCTGTATATTTTATAACAAGTGAATATGAATTTTTTGTTGAATGTAAATTTGGAAAATTTATGCAATTGAATACATACGGACAAGGATTTAATAAAAAAGATGCTGAAAAAAAAGCTGCTAAAGCTGCTTTAAAAAGAATAAAATATTTTAAAGAAAATGTTTAAAATAAATTATTTTAGTTTTGTTCCTATAATAGGACAAACTAATGTTGGTAAGTCAACTTTATTTAATAAAATTTTATCAAAAAAAATATCTATTATTTCACATAAAAAAAATACTACTAAAAAAAATATTTTAGGAATTATTACAAATAATAATTACCAAATTGCTTTTATAGATACTCCAGGACCATTTTTTTTAAAAAAAAAAAATTTTTTTTATAAAATAAATAATAAATATGAAATATCTTTATATAATACAAATATTATAATATTTGTTTTAAATGGTACTAAATGGAATAAATTTGATGAAATAATTTTAGAAAAAATAAAATTATTTAAAATACCAATTATTTGTGTAATAAATAAAATTGATAAAATTAAAAACAAACAAAAAACATTTTTACATATAAAATATTTAGAAAATAAAGCTAATTTTTTATCTATTATTTCTATTTCTTCTAAAAAAGAAACTAATATAAATTATTTATATAATATTATAATAAATAATTTACCTGAATCTTTTCATTATTTTCCATCATACTATTTTACTAGTGAATCTCCAAATTCTATAATTACTGAAATAATTCGTGAAAAATCTCTTAAAAATTTAAACCAAGAAATACCTTATAATATTAAAATTGAAATTAATAATTTTGAATATAAAAAAAATATGTATTTTATTAAATCTATAATAAAAATGAAAAACATAAATCAAAAAAAAATTATAATTGGTAAAAATGGTTCTAAAATTAAAAATATTAGTATATCTTCTAGAAAAGAAATTGAAAAAATATTTAAAAAAAAAGTACATTTAAAAATTTGGATAAAATAAAAATAATTATAATATATAAAAAATATTATATTTATAAAAAAAATAAAACATAAATGTCTATTATAGGATTAGGTATTGATTTTTTTTATATGTTACGTATAAAAAAAATATGTAGCACAAAAAAAAAAAAATTAGCAAATAAATTATTAAATAATAATGAATTAAAAGATTATATTTATAATTATAATGAATCTTACCGTTTTTTATCCAAAATTTTTGCTATAAAAGAAGCTGCTTCTAAAGCTTTAGGAATAGGTATGAGGAATGGTTTAAATTTCCATAGTTTTGAAATATATAAAAATAAAATTGGTAAACCTAAAATAAAATTTTTAAATTATGCACATTATTTAAAAAAAAAAAAAAATATAAATAAAATTCATGTTACTATAACATATGAAAATAATTATATATTTGCTTTAGTAATCTTAGAATCCTAAAATAATATGAAAATACATAATTTTTGGATGAAATATGCTATTTTATTAGCTAAAAAATCTTTTAAAAATAAAGAAGTTCCAATAGGTTCGGTATTAATATTTAATAATATTATAATTGGTGAAGGTTATAATTGTTTAATATTATCTAATGATCCTACATCTCATGCTGAGATTATTGCTATTAAAAAAGGAAGTAAATATTTAAATAATTATAGAATGAAAAATTCTATTTTATATTCAACTTTAGAACCATGTATTATGTGTACTGGAGCAATATTTAATAGTAGAATTAATAAAGTTGTTTTTGGAATAAATAATAATAATATAATTAATTTAACAAATTTAACAATTAAATTTAAAAAAAATAAATATATTAATATAAAAAAAGGTATTTTATTTAAAAAATGTTTAAAATTAATAAATATTTTTTTTAAAAAAAAAAGAAAAAAATAAAAAAATAAAATATAAAATATATTATAAATTTAATGAAAAATTATAATAAAAATTTATTTAAATATGATTTTAAAATATGGAAATTTTTAAAAAATGAAATTATAAGACAAGAAGAAAATATAGAACTAATAGCTTCTGAAAATTATATTAACAAATATATTATGAAAATTCAAGGCTCTCAATTAACAAATAAATATGCTGAAGGTTATCCTGGAAAAAGATATTACGCTGGATGTAAATATATAGATAAAATAGAAAATTTATCAATAAAAAGAGCTAAAAGATTATTTAAAGCTAATTACGTTAATGTTCAACCTCATTCAGGTTCTCAAGCTAATTTTTCTGTATATAATGCTTTATTAAATCCAGGTGATACCATTTTAAGTATTAAATTAAATCATGGTGGTCATTTAACTCATGGTTCATTAGTAAATATTTCTGGTAAATTATATAATTTTGTACATTATAAATTAAATAAAAAAAATAATATTGATTATAATAATATTCTAAAAATTTCTTGTAAATATAGCCCTAAAATGATAATAGGTGGATTTTCATCTTATTCAGGATTATGCAATTGGAAAAAAATTAGATTTATTGCTAATTATACAAAATCTTATTTATTTGCAGATATATCTCATATTTCTGGATTAATAATATCAAATTTATATCCTAATCCAATATTATATGCACATATTATAACTACTACAACGCATAAAACTTTAGCTGGTCCTAGAGGTGGTTTAATTTTATCTAAAGAAAAAAAAAATTTTTTTTGTAAAAAAATAAATGAATCAGTTTTTCCTGGAATTCAAGGTGGTCCTTTAATGCATATAATAGCTGCAAAAGCTATGTCATTTAAAGAAGCCGTTAATTCTAAATTTATTGTTTATCAAATACAAACTATAATAAATTCTAAATTAATGTCTAAAATATTTATTTCTTTAGGTTATAAAGTAATATCTAATATAACTAAAAATCATTTATTTTTGTTAGATTTAAAAAATAAAAATATTACCGGTAATAAAATAGAATTAAAATTAGAATATGCAAATATTATTGTAAATAAAAATATTATCCCAAATGATAAAAAAAAATATTTCATAACTTCAGGAATTAGAATTGGAACACCAGCTGTTACAAGAAGAGGTTTTAAAGAGAAAGAAATTAGTATTTTAACATTATGGATTCATGATATTATACAAAATGTTAATGATTTTAAAAAAATATTTAATATAAAAAAAAAAGTACTTAAAATTTGTAAAAATTTTATAATATATAAATAATTATATTTTTATAAATTTAATTTTTAAAATTATATAATATTAAACATTATGTAATTTAATGGATTTTATATAATGAAATTACCTATTTATTTAGATTACGCTTCTACTACACCAGTAGATAAAAGAATTTCTAATAAAATGATGAAATATTTAAATTTAGATGGTATTTTTGGAAATCCTTCATCTAGATCTCATTTGTTTGGATGGAAAGCTGAAAAAGCTATAAATAAATCTAGAAATCAAGTATCTAAATTAATTAACTCTCATCATAGAGAAATTATTTTTACATCAGGAGCTACAGAATCAAATAATTTAGCTATTAAAGGAATAGCAAATTTTTATAAAAATAAAGGAAATCACATTATAACAAGTAGTATAGAACATAAATCTGTATTAGATACATGTCGCCAACTTGAAAATGAAGGATTTAAATTAACTTATATTAAACCTAATAAAAATGGATATATAGATGTAAAAAATATTAAAAAAAATATTACTAGTAAAACTATTTTAATATCAATTATGCATGTTAATAATGAAATTGGAACTATACAAAATATAGAAAAAATTTCAAAACTTTGTAAATCTAAAAAAATTATATTTCATGTTGATGCTTCTCAAAGCGTAGGAAAAATACCAATTGATTTAAATATTTTGTCTATAGATTTATTATCTTTTTCAGGACATAAAATATATGGACCAAAAGGGATAGGTGTTTTATATATAAGAAAAAAACCTAAAGTTCATATTAAAGCTCAAATACATGGTGGTGGTCATGAATTTGGTTTGCGTTCTGGAACATTACCAGTACATCAAATAGTAGGGATAGGAAAAGCTTGTGAAATTTTAAATAAAGAAATGACATTAGAAAATATTAAAATTAAATATTTAATATATAAATTATGGAATGGTATTAAAGATATAGAAGAAATATATTTAAATAGTAATATAAAAAAAGGAATATCTAATATTTTAAATGTTAGTTTTAACTATGTAGAAGGTGAATCATTAATTATGTCATTAAAAGATATAGCTGTTTCTTCAGGATCAGCATGTACTTCTTCTAGTTTAGAACCATCTTATGTTCTTAAAGAAATTGGTGTTTCTGATGAATTAGCTCATAGTTCTATTAGATTTTCTATAGGAAGATTTACTACAGAAAAAGATATTAAATATACAATTTTAATATTAAAAAAATCAATTAAAAAATTAAGAGATATGTCACCATTATGGGAAATGTTTAAATCTGGAATAAATATAAAAAATTTTGATTGGTTAAATAATAAATAAAAGGAATTATAAATGTCATACAGTAAAAAAGTTATTGACCATTATGAAAATCCAAGAAATGTTGGATCATTAAATAATGAAGATATAAATGTTGGAAGTGGAATAGTAGGTGCTCCTTCTTGTGGAGATGTAATGAAATTACAAATTAAAGTTAGTAAAAAAAAAAATATTATAAAAGACGCAAAATTTAAAACTTATGGTTGTGGTTCTGCTATTGCTTCAAGTTCTTTTGTAACAGAATTAATTAAAGGTAAATCTTTAAAAGAAGCTGAAAATATAAAAAATATTTATATTGCAAAAGAATTAAATTTGCCACCAGTTAAAATACATTGTTCAATATTAGCAGAAAGTGCTATTAAAAAAGCTATTAAAAATTATAAAGATAAAAACAAAAATTAAATTAATTTTATTAAAAGGATAAATATGAATTATTTTAAGTTATTTAATTTAAAAAAATCTGTATATATAAATAATAAAATTTTACTTAAGAAATTTAAAAAATTACAAGAAAAAAATAATAAATTTTTATATAAAAAAAATTCAAAAAAAAAAATAAATAAAATTTTAAAAAAAAATATTTTCTTAAATAGAGTATATAATATATTAAATAATAATATTTCTATAATAAAATATTTATTATTTATAAATAAAATTAAAATAAATAAAGAAAAAAAAACAATTAATAAAGATAAAAATTTAGAAAAACAATTTAAAATTTATCAATATATAGATTTTTTAAAAAAAAAAAAAAAATATTTAAATAATAAAATATTATTATATATGTTATATAATTATATAAATTTATTAGAAAAATTTTATATTAATAAAATTAAATTTTATATTAAAAATAAAAAAATTTTAAATATATTTTTAATTTTAAATAAAATTATTTTTATAAATAAAATTAAAGATAAAATTAATTATATTAAAATATATAAAATTATTAATTATAAAAATTTTAATAATAAATTTAAATAAACACTTTATGTTAAATAAAAAAAAAATAACATTAGGTATAGATTTAGGAACTACATATTCTTTAGTTTCTTCTTTTTTTAATAACAAAATAAAAATATTAACTGATACAAAAGGAAGATTTTTATTACCATCAATAGCATCATATAATAAATTAAAATCTATTATAGGATGGAAATTATTTAAAAAAAAATATAAATTTTATAATATATTAACATCTATAAAAAGAATAATTGGTATTAATATAGATGATATAAATATAAAATTTTATAACAATTTTTTATATTCATTAAAATCAATAAATAAAAATATTTTTATTAATACTAATATAGGTTTAATAAATATTATAAATGTCTATATAGATATTTTAAAAACTTTAAAAATTAGATCAGAATATATTTTAAACATAAATAATATAAAAGATGTTGTAATAACAGTTCCTGCCTATTTTAACAATGAACAAATAAATATTACTAAAGATGCTGCAAATTTATCAAATTTAAATTTATTAAAATTATTAAATGAACCTACATCTGCTGCTATAGCTTATGGTGTATATAAAAAAATAAATGGTTTAATAGCTGTTTATGATTTAGGTGGTGGAACATTTGATATTTCAATTTTAAAAATAGATTATAATGGTTTTTATGAAGTTTTAGCTATTGGAGGAAATAATTATTTAGGTGGTGATGATATTGATTTTTTAATAGTTTCTTGGTTAATAAAAAAATTAAATTTAAAAAATGTTAATAATAAAATAATAATAAAAAAATTAAAATCACTAGCTATAAAAATTAAATTAAAATTAACTTATCAAAAAAAATTTATTATAAATTATAATAAATATCAAATTGAAATCTATAAAAAAGATTTAGAAAACATTATTGAACCATTAATAAATTATACTTTATTAATTTGTTATGAAACAATAAAAAATATTAATATTAAAGTTTTAGATATTAAAAATGTAATTTTAGTAGGAGGTTCTACCAGAATTCCATTTATTAAAAATAAAATACAAAGTTTTTTTAAATGTAATTTACTTAATAATATTAATCCAGATAAAGTAGTTTCTATAGGAGCTGCTATTCATGCAAATGAAATTATAAAAAATAAATATAAAAAAGTTTTATTATTAGATGTTATACCAATATCATTAGGTATAGAAACTATTGGTGGAGTAGTAGAAAAAATAATATATAGAAATACTAAAATACCTATTTCATGTACTAAAGAATTTACAACTTTTAAAGATAATCAAACTACTATGAGTATAAAAATTATACAAGGTGAAAATAATTTAGTTTCTAAATGTAAATGTTTATCAAAATTTATTTTAACAAATATTCCACCGTTACCTTCAGGTAAAATAAAAATTTTTATTAATTTTAAAATTGATCATAATGGTTTATTAAATGTAAAAATACAAGAAAAATCTACTGGAATAAAAAAAGAAATTAAAATTTATAATTTATATAAAAATAGATTATTAAATTATAAATAAAGTATATTATGAATAAAATTTTTTTTTTACCTCATAAAAATATTTTACCTAAAGGTAAAATAATTTATTATAATAAAAAAGATAGTCTTTTAAATATAGCTTTAGAAAATGGTATTTATATTGATCATGCTTGTGAAAAAGTATGTGCTTGTACAACATGTCATTGTATAATTAAAAAAGGATTTAATAATCTTAATAAAATAAAAGAATTAGAAGATAATATGTTAGATAAAGCATGGGGGTTAGATTATAAAAGTAGATTATCTTGTCAAACTATAATATTTAATCAAGAATTAATTGTTGAAATACCAAAATATAATATAAATTATGTTAATTAAAATAAATAATAAAATATATTAATATAAAATTAAATTTTAAATATATGAAAGTTAATTCAAAAAAAATTAATATTTTAAATTTAAATAAAAATGAAATTGAAAAATTTATAATTTCTATTAAAGAAAAAAAATTTCGTTTTAAACAAATAATGAAATGGATATATCATTATTTTTGTAATAATTTTGATTATATGATTAATATAAACAAAAAATTAAGAAATAAACTTAAAAAAAAATTAGAAATAAAATTAATTAAAATAAATAATATATTATATTCCAAAGACGGAACTATAAAATATTTATTTAATATTGATAAACAAATAATAGAAACAGTTTATATACCCCTGAAATTAATAGAAAAACAATTTGTATTTCATCTCAAATAGGATGTATGTTAAAATGTAAATTTTGTGCTACAGGAAAACAGGGTTTTAAAAAAAACTTAAAAATATCAGAAATTATAGGACAAATTTGGTATATATATAAAATATTATATTATATAAATAAAAAAACAAAAATTTCAAATATAGTAATTATGGGAATGGGTGAACCATTATTAAATATAAATAATGTAATTAATTCAATAAAAATTATATCAGATAATTATGGTTTTAATATAAAAAAAAAAAAAATTACTTTATCAACATCTGGTATTATACCTTCTTTTAAAAAAATTATTAATAATATAAATGTATCTTTAGCTTTTTCTTTACATGCTTCTAATGATACTTTAAGAAATAATTTAATGCCAATTAATAAAAAATATAATATAAATTCTTGTTTATTAAAAATAAAAGAATATATAAAATTATCTAATATTAATAAAAATAAAGTAATGATAGAATATATTATGTTAAATAATATTAATGATAATATTTATAATGCTTATGAATTAATAAATTTATTAAAAAATATACCAAGTAAAATAAATTTAATTCCATTTAATAAAATACCTAATACTATATATAAAAGTAGTTCTAAAAATAGAATACATAAATTTGCTGAAATATTAAAAAAAAATGGTTTTATTACTACCATAAGAAAATTACATGGAAATGATATAAATGCAGCTTGTGGTCAGTTATCAGGAAAAAATATTAAAAAAAATAAATATAATTATTAATTTAATTTATAATGAGATTAAAATTGTTAAATAATATAAAATCAGTACGAGGAATGCATGATTTTTTACCTAAAACTACAACTATTTGGCAAAAAATTGAATATAAAATTAAAAAAGTATTAAATAGCTATGGATATAACGAAATAAAATTTCCAATTATAGAAAATAATAAATTATTTAAAAGAGCTATTGGAAATATAACAGATATTGTAGAAAAAGAAATGTATAGTTTTTATGATAAAAATGGTAATTATTTAACATTAAGACCTGAAGGTACTGCTAGTTGTGTTAGAGCAAGTATCGAAAATGGAATATTATATAATCAAGAACAACGTTTATGGTATTTTGGACCAATGTTTCGTTATGAAAGACCTCAAAAAGGAAGATATCGTCAATTTAATCAAATAGGAATAGAAATATTTGGATTACCTGAATCTAATATAGAAATAGAATTATTAATGATTACGTTAAGATGGTGGAAAATATTAAATATTTCTAAATATATGAAACTAGAAATTAATTATATAGGTTCTATAAAAGAAAGAAAACAATATAAAAAAGATTTAATAATTTTTTTAGAAAAATATAAAAATAAATTGGATTTAGAATGTAAAAATAGATTGTATAAAAATCCATTACGTATTTTAGATACTAAAAACATTAAAATTATAAAAATTTTAAAAAAAGCTCCTAATCTTAAATATTATTTAAATAAAAAATCTATTTCTTATTTTAATAATTTATTATATTTATTAAAATTTTTTAAAATTAATTATATTGTTAATAAAAATTTATTTAGAGGATTAGATTATTATAATAATACAGTATTTGAATGGAAAACTAATTTTTTTAAAAATAAATCAATTACAATTTGTGCTGGCGGAAGATATGATAATTTAGTTAAAAAAATAGGTGGTTTTGATGTTCCTGCAATAGGTTGTGCTATGGGTTTTGAAAGATTATTAATGTTATTTTTAAAATGTAAAAAAAAAAAAAAAAATATTATTGATTATATAAATATTTATATTATTGTACATAATTTTAATAAACAAAATATTTTTATTAAATTTGCTGAAATATTAAGAGATTTATTACCAAAAATAAAAGTATTTTTAGATTTTAATTATAAAAAAAAAATAAAAAAAAAAATTATTAAAGCAAAAAAAATGAAATCATTATTTATATTAATTGAAAATAAAAACAAAATAAAAACTAATAAATTAATTATGAAAAATTTAATAAATGGAAATAAATTAATAAAAACAAAAAAACAAATAATTAAAATTTTATTAAAAAAATTATTAAATAATATCCATTAATAAAATATTTTTAAATTATTGTTTTTAATAATATAAATTTTATTAATATTTAAAAAATAAAATGTTACCTATAATTACTATTATTGGAAGACCAAATGTTGGTAAATCTACTTTATTTAATATTATAACTAATTCTAAAAAAGCTATTTTTTATAATATTCCAAATGTTACAAGAGATATAAATTATGAAATAGTAAAATATAAAAATTTTGAATTTATTATAGCAGATACTGCAGGCTTTAAAAAAAAAAAAAAAATAAAGAATTTTTAATATTAAAACAAATTTTAAATTTTATAAAAAAATCTAATATTGTATTATTTTTAGTAGATGCTTTAACTGGAATATTATATGATGATTATGAAATTACGAAATATTTAAGATATATATATAAAAAAAAAATTTTTTTAATTGTTAATAAAGTTGATAATGAAAATTTAAAAAATTGTTCTTATGAATTTTATAAATTAGGATTTAAAAATATATCTTTTTTATCTACAGCACATCATTATGGTATAAAAAAATTTTTAGATATTAAATTAATTCCATATATTAAAAATATAAAAAAAAAAAATAATTTAAATAAAAATTATGAATTTAAATTTTATTATAATAATATAAAAAAAAATAATATAAAAATTGCTATTATTGGATCTCCTAATGTTGGAAAATCTACATTAATAAATTTTTTATATAAATCTAAAAGAATTATTGTTGATAATAAACCTGGTACTACAAGAGATAGTATATATGTACCTATTAAATATAATAATAAATTATATACTTTTATTGATACAGCAGGTATTAAAAAAAAAAATAATATTGATAGTATTATAGAAAAATTTTCTATTATTAGATCTTTTAAAGAAATAAAAATTTCAAAAATTATAATATTAATTATTGATGTAAAAATAAATATTTCTCAAAAAGATTTATCTTTAATATATAATATAATAAAAAGTGGTAAAGCTATTATTATAGCATTTAATAAATCTGATAAAATTTCTAAATATCAAAAAATAAATATAAAAAATAACATAATTAATAAATTTAAATTTATTAATTTTATACCTATTTGTTTTATTTCTGCATTATATGGAAAAGGTATAAAATATTTATTTTTTTTAATACAAAAAGTACTTAATTTAAATAATAAAAAAAAAATAAATACTTCATTATTAAATAAAATATTAAATGAATCTACTAGTAAACATCCACCTTCTATATATAAAAAATATAGAACAAAATTAAAATATGCTCATATTGGTACTTATGATCCTTTTACTATAATTATTCATGGTAATCATATAAATGGTATTAATAATATTTATAAAAAATATTTAATTAATTTTTTTCGTATTAAATTAAATATAATTGGTATACCTATAAAAATAATATTTAAAGAAAGTAATAATCCATATATTAAAAATGATATTTAAAAATATATTATTATTACAATAAATTTATTATAAATAAATAATAATAAAAGATATATATTTAAAGAGGTATATAATGATTTTTACAGGAAGTATTGTTGCTTTAATAACACCTATAAAAAAAAATAATACTATATGTAAAAAAGATTTAACAAAATTAATTAATTATCATATTAAAAATGGAACATCTGCTATAGTTTCCGTAGGAACAACTGGTGAATCTTCTATGTTAAGTAAAAAAGAACATTGTAATTTAATTATGATGACTTTAGATATTTCTGATGGAAGAATACCTATTATAGCAGGAACTGGTTCTAATACAACTTTAGAAAGTATTTCTTTAACCAAAAAATTTGAAAATTCAGGAATTTCTGGTTGTTTAACAATAACTCCATATTGTAATAAACCTACACAAGAAGGTTTATATCAACATTTTAAAGCAATTTCTGAAAATACTAATTTACCCCAAATATTATACAATGTTCCTTCTAGAACTGGTTGTGATTTATTACCAGAAACTATAGCTCGTTTATCTTATTTTAAAAATATTGTAGGAATTAAAGAAGCCACTGGAAATTTATCTAGAGTTAATCAAATATTATCTTTAGTAAAAAATAAAAAATTTATTTTATTAAGTGGTGATGATATTACAGCTCTTGATTTTATACAATTAGGGGGACATGGAGTTATTTCAGTTACTGCTAATATTGCAGCTAAAAAAATCTCTAAAATTTGTTCTTTAGCTTTAAAAGGAAATTTTATTAAAGCACGTAAAATAAATGAAAAATTAATGTTTTTACATAAATCTTTATTTATAGAATCTAATCCTATTCCTATAAAATGGGCAGCTTTTAGATTAGGTTTAATTAAGAACAATATTTTAAGATTACCTATGACTAAATTATCTAAAAAATTCGAATATATTATTGAAAAAGCTATAAATGAAGCTAATATTGTTTAAATAAAAAATATATTTTATATTTAATTTAATTATTATAATAAAATATTTTTTATAATATTTTGATAAATAACACTTAATTTTTTTAATTCTATTATATTAATATATTCATTAAATTTATGAATTGTTTTATTTTTTAAACCTAATTCTACAATTTGTTTACATATTTTATAAATAAACCTTCCATCAGATGTTCCTCCTTCAGTAGAAATTTTGGGATATTTTTTATTATATAAATATATAGATTTTTTTATTATATCTAATAAATTATTTTTATTTGTATAAAATGGTTTTCCTAAAATTTTCCATTTCATATAATATTTTAAATTATTATTAATTAACATTATTTTAATTTCATTAATAATTTTATTTATATTAATTTCATTATTAAATCTTAAATTAAAATTTATATTTATTTTATTAGGTATAATATTATTTAAATTATTAATATTATCAGTATATATATTAGATATTTGTAATATAGTTGGTTCAAAAATAATATTTTTATAACCCCATTTATTTAATATTAAATTTTTAATAAAATTATTCGATTCATGTATAGGATTTTTTGCTAAATTAGGATATGCTATATGTCCTTGCTTTCCATAAATTATTAAATTAACATTTAACGAACCTCTTCTACCATTTTTAATATTATCTCCAATATATTTTTTACTAGAAGGCTCTCCTATAATACAATAATCTATTTTTTTTTTAATTTTTTTTAACTTTTTAATAACTTTTATCGTTCCATCTGTAGCGTCAGATTCTTCATCAGAAGTTAATATTAAAGAAATTTGTCCTTTATGATTAGGATTATATTTAATAAAATTTTCAATAGCTATTATTATAGCTGCTAAAGATCCTTTCATATCTGCAGAACCTCTTCCGAATATTTTTTTTTTTTTTAAAATTGGTATAAAAGGTAATGTTATCCAATTATTAATATTGCCTGAAGAAACAACATCTGTATGACCTGCAAATAATAAATTTTTACCAACTCCACGATAAGCCCAAGTATTTATAGTTTTATTAATATTTATATATTTTATATTAAAACCAATTTTTTTTAAACGATTATTAATAATAATTTGACATCCTGAATCTAATGGACTTAATGATGGACATTTAATCAATTGTTTAAATAATGAAATAATGTTTAACATAAATTTATAACAAACCTTACATTATAATAAAATTAAATGAAAAATATTAAAAATATTATTTTGAAAATTAAAAAAAAAATAATATATTATGATTATTTATATAGAAATTTAAGTTATTCTGAAATACCAGATTATGAATATGATAAATTGATAAATAAATTTAATATTCTAAAAAAAAAATATTTTTTTAATGAAAAAAAATATTTAAATAAAATTAATTACAATTATTTTAATAATAATAAAATAAAAAAAAAAAAACATTTATATCCAATGTTATCTTTAAAACATTATTATAACATAAATAAAATTTATTATTTTTATAAAAAAATATATAATATTGTAAAGATAAAATTTAATTTATGTTGTGAATTAAAAATTGATGGAGTATCAATTAGTTTAATTTATAAAAAAGGAAATTTAATAAAAGCTATTACTAAAGGTAATGGTTATTTTGGAGATGATATTACTACAAATATATTGTCTATTAATAATATTCCATTAACTTTATATGGTTATAATATTCCTGAAAAAATAGATATTAGAGGTGAAATTTTTATAACATATAAAAATTTTAATAAAATTACAAAAAAAAATGATATTTATTTTTTAAATACAAGAAATACAACATCTGGTGCTTTAAGAAATATAAATACAAAAATTACATCAAATAAAAATTTAACATTTTTATGTTATGATATTGGTTTTATAAAACCTAATTTATTAAATGACAGCCATTTTAAAAATTTAAAAAAAGTTAATAAATGGGGAATTCCAATACATAATTTTATTAAAAAATTTTCTAAAATAGAAAATATTAAAAATTTTTTTTTAAATTCAAATATTAATAGAAAATATTTTGGTTTTGATAATGATGGAATAGTAATAAAAATAGATTCTAAAAAATTACAAAATAAAGTTGGTTATAATAATAAATACCCAAAATGGGCTATTGCTATAAAATTTAAATCACAAGAAAAAATTTCTAAAGTTATTAATATAATATTTAATGTAAGCAAATATGGTATCATAATACCTATAGCTATTATTAAAACAGTTAATATTTTAGGTAATAAAATTAATAAAATAACTTTACATAATAAAAAAAATATTGAAACATTAAATTTATATATAGGTGATTTTGTTATAGTTAAATTATTAGGAGATGTTATACCTCAAATTACAAAAGTTATATTATCTAAAAGAAATAAAAAAATTAAAAAAATTATTTTTCCTAAATTTTGTCCTTCTTGTAAATATAAATTAAAATTTATAAAAAATAAAAATATTTATAAATGTATTGAAAATTTATCTTGTAAAATACAATTAGAAGAAAAAATAAAAAATTTTGTTTCTAAAAAAGGATTCAATATTACTATTATTAAAAAAAATATAATACATGAATTAATAAAAAAAAAAATTGTTAAAAATATATTAGATATATTTAAATTAAATTATAAAATTCTTTTAAAATTAAATAAAATTAATAAAAATATTTTATATAGAATTTTAATATCTATTAATAAATCTAAAAATATACATTTATCTAATTTTATATATTCTTTAGGAATTAAAAATATAGGTAGAATTTTATCTTTAAATATTGCTAAACATTTTAAATATTTAAAAAATATAATATATGCAGATTTAAAAAAATTAATTTTAGTTCCTAAAATAAAAAAAAAAACAGCAAAAAATATATTTAATTTTATGAAAAATAAAAAAAATAAAATAATAATTTCAAAAATAATAAAATATATTAATATATATAATTAAAATATATATTATAAAAATTTAAAATATTATTTCATATATTATGAAAAAAATATTAGATGGTAAAAATTTATCAAATTATATAATTTATAATATTTATAAAAAAATTCAAAAATATAAAAAAATAGGATATAGATTACCAACTTTAGCTGTAATATTAGTTGGAAATAATAAATCATCTTTATTATATGTTAAAAGAAAACATATAGCATGTAAAGCTTCTGGTATAATTTCATTGGCTTATAATTTACCTTATTCAATTAATAATAATACTTTATTAAAATTAATAGATAAATTAAATAAAGACAATAAAATAGATGGAATTCTTATACAATTCCCATTACCATTACATATAAATACTAATAAAATTTTAGAAATAATATCTCCAGAAAAAGATGTAGATGGTTTAAGTCCATATAATATTGGTAGATTATGTCAAAGAATTCCCTTATTAAGACCATGTACTTCTCTTGGAATTATAACATTATTATCTAAATATAAAATTAATATTTTAGGTTTAAATACTTTGGTAATAGGTGCTTCTAACATAGTAGGAAGACCTATGAGTATGGAACTTTTATTATCTGGTTGTACTGTTACTATTATTCACAGATTTACTAAAAATTTAAGTTATTACGTAAAAAAAGCAGATTTAGTTATAGTATCTGTTGGAAAGATAAATTTTATTTATGGAAATATTATTAAATATGGTGCTATTGTTATAGATGTAGGTATAAATTATAATTATAATGGTGATATTAAAGGTGATATAAATTTTAATAGTGTATATAATAAATCGTCTTATATTACACCAGTACCAGGAGGTGTTGGGCCAATGACAATTTCTGCTCTTATGTATAATACATTTATTTCTTATAAAAAAAAAATAAATAATAATTATATATTATAAATAATTATTTTTTATATAAAATTGTATTATTTATATTATCTTCAATTTTTAAATTTAATTTAATTAATTTATTTTTCATTTTATCAGCTATTTTCCAATTTTTATTAGTACGATAATAATTACGTATTTTATTTATTTTATATATATATTTATAATAAAATTTTTTTTTATTTTTTGTTTGTAAAGGTTTTTTAATAATTTTTTTTAAAAAAATATCTGGATTATTATTTAATAAACCTAATATTTTTCCTAATTGACGTAATCTTGCAGCAAAATTATGAACTTTAGAAGATTGTTTTTTTTTTAATATATTTATTTCTTTAGATAAACTTAATAATACAGAATATGATTCTGAAATATTAAAATCATCATTCATTGCTTCAAAAAAACGTTTTTTAAATGTTTTACCTAATAAAGTTTTAACATTAGGATTTGTATTTTGTAATGATTTATACATAAATCTTAAAATATTAGTATATTTTATTAAACTATTATTTTTATATATTAAAGGTTTTCTATAATGTCGTGATAATAAAAAACATCTAATAATTTCGTTATTATAATTATTTAACATTTTTTTAATTTTAAAATCATTTTTTTTTGACTTTGACATTTTTTCATTATCTATCATTAACATTCCAATATGCATCCAATAATTTATTATATTATTTTTAAAAGCACATTGTGATTGTGCTATTTCATTTTCATTATGTGGAAACACTAAATCTTGTCCTCCACCATGAATATCAATTTTTGTTCCTAAATATTTATTATATATAGCTGAGCATTCAATATGCCAACCTGGTCTTCCTATTCCCCAAGGTGATAACCAACCGGGTTCATTAATATTTGATTTTTTCCATAAAACAAAATCTATTTTATTATCTAAATTATTTATATTATTGTATTCTTTTTTTTTAAAAAAATAACCATATTGTTTATAAGTTTTAATAGAAAATAATACATCTCCATTATAACTGATATAAGCATTATTATTTTTTAATAATTTAATTATTAATTTGATAATATTTTGTATATTATTTGTAACAAGAGGTTCTTTATTAGGATTTAATAAATTTAGATTTTTAAAATCTTTTTTCATTTTTAATATGTTATTTTTTGTTAATTTTTTTATTGATATTTTTTTTTTATAAGATTTATTAATTATTTTATCATCAATATCAGTAATGTTACGTACATAATTTATTTTATAACCTAAATAAATTAAATATCTAATAATCATATCAAATGATATAAAAGTTCTTCCATGTCCAATATGACATGTATCATAAACAGTTACTCCACATACATATATATTTACTTTGTTTTTTCGTATAGAAATAAATTTTTCTTTTTTATTATTAATAGAATTAAAAATTTTTAGCATAACTATAATTTTATATAAATAATAAATTTAAAATTAATATAATAAATGTTGATTTATTATATTATATATAATAATATATAATTTAATATTATATTTTCTTAAAATAAATTATTTATTATATTTATTAATATTTATATTAATTTTAGCACCCTTAGCTCAGTAGGATAGAGCAATAGCCTTCTAAGCTATAGGTCACAGGTTCGAATCCTGTAGGGTGTATTATTTAATTAAAGATTGTTGTAAAGCAGCGTTATAAGATGATCTTATTAATGGACCACAAAAAACATTTTTAAAACCAATATTTTCAGCTATTTTTTTAATTCTATTAAAATCTTTTATATTCCAAAATTTATATACAGATAAATTATTTTTATTAGGTTGTAAATATTGACCTATAGTTAACATAGTTACTTTATTTATATAAAGATCATATATTACTTCAACTATTTCATTGAAAGTTTCACCTAATCCTACTATTAAACCAGATTTAGTAGGTATATTAGGAAACATATTTTTAAATTTTTTTAATAAAAGTAAAGAATTTTTATAATTTGCTCCTGGTTTAATTTTTTTATATAAACGTGGTACATTTTCTATATTATGATTAAATATATCAGGAGGATATAAAGATAAAATTTTTAAAGCTTTTTTTAACTTTCTTTTAAAATCTGGTACTAAAATTTCAATTTTAATTTTATTATTTTTTTTTTTTATAGCTTTAATACAATTTACAAATTGTTGTGCTCCACCATCATATAAATCATCTCTATCAACAGATGTTATTACTACATATTGTAAACCTATTTTTTTTATAGCTTTAGCTAAATTTTTAGGTTCATTAATTGATGGTTTTAAAGGTTTTCCGTATTTAATATTACAAAAAGGACATTTTCTAGTACATATAGATCCTAAAATCATAAAAGTAGCAGTATTTTTATTAAAACATTTTGTTAAATTAGGACAAGAAGCTTCTTCACAAACTGAATTTAAATTATATTTTCTTAAAATATTTTTTATATTATTTATTTTTTTAAAATTATATGGTAATTTAATTTTTAATGAATAAATATTTTTTTTTTTCATTTATTGTAATTATAAAATTATATATATTTTATACATAATATATATATTAAAAAATTTATTAATATTTTTGTTACTTTATTAATTTTAATATTATTTATAAAATTTTTAATTTGAGTCATTTTTAGATCTTTATAACCACATGGTTTTATATATTTAAATGGTAATAAATCCATATTAACATTTAATGCTAATCCATGAGAAGTATATCCTTTATATATTTGTAAACCTAAAGAACATATTTTTTTTTTTTTAACATATATACCTGGACGTTTTTTTAAATAATAAGATTTAATATTAAAATATGAAAGAGTATTAATAATAGATTTTACAATAATATCAATAAATTTTTTTATATTTATTTTTTTACGTTTTAAATCTATTAAAAAATATATAATTTGTTGACCTAAACCATGATAAGTAATATCACCTCCACGATCACTATACATTATAGGTATATTAATTATATTATTTATTTTTTTATATTTATTTTTATTTTTTTTACCAATTGTAAAAATTGGGTAATGTTCAACTAACCATATTTCATCACAAGTATTAAATTTTCTTTTTTTATTAAATAAATTCATGTTATTAACTACTTTATACCATTCAAGTTTACCTAAATTTTTAATTATAATATTGTTCATAAAATTTAATTTATTAATATATTTATTTAAAATTTATTATATTATTTTAATATAATAATTGAAATATATTCAATTATATTCCATATATTATAATAAAAATTATTATAATAACTAATTTCTATATTATATAATAAATTAATTATTATATATAATTTATTAATATTTAAATTATTAGTTATATTAATTAATAATAAACTATCTTCATATTTTATATAATATTTTTTAAAAATTTTATATAACAAATTTTTATTATTTTTATTTATAAAAATTTTAATTAATATTATTATATAATATTGTAATTCTTTTATTATAATTTTAATGTTATAATTTTTTAATTTTAATTGATATAAAATATTTATAGAAAAATTCAAATCATTTAATATTAAAGATTTTATCCAACATTTATGAGTAAATATATTAATATTATTTAAAATAAATTTAATTTTATTTTTTTTTATATTTTTTTTTTTATATAATAAACATATATAATCTAATATTTTTATTAAATTTGACACATTATTTTTATAAAAATAAATAATTAAATTTATTGAAGATGTAGATAAATTAATTTTTTTAATTTTAATATAATTATTAATAAAATATTTTATTTGAGTATTTATAAATGTATTATCTATTATAATACCTATTAAATTTATTTTATTATACCAATCAAAATTTTTTATTTTTATATCATTTTTATTATAAATTAAAACTAATATATTTTCTAAATTTGATAAATTTAATATTTTATTAATATTATAAAATATTTTTTTTTTAAATATATTTATATCTAAATTAACTATAATTAATTTTTTTTTTTGAAAATATTATTTTGTTTTAATAAATTTAATACTATTGTAAAATCAAAAATTTTTTTAATCGAAATATAATAAATATTATAAATATATTTTTTTTTTATAATGTTTTTTATTTTATTTTCTGTTTTTATTTTTAAAATTTCATTTTTACCAAATATTAAATACATTGAAAATATTTTTTTTATTTTTTTAAATTCAATAAAATTTGTTTTAATATTAATATCCTTATTTTAAAATTATATTATTTAATAATAAAATTAATAACTTTATTATTAATATATATTATTTTTAAAATTTTTTTTTTTTTTAAATTTTTATAAATTATTTTTTTTTTAAAAATTGTATCTATTAATATTTTTTTTGAAATATTATTTGAAACAAAAATTTTATTTTTAAATTTACCATTAATTTGTATAATAATTAAAATATTTTCTTTAAAATATGATTTATCATTTATTGAAGGCCATGATTCATCATCTATTTTTTTAACATTATTAATTTTTTTCCATAAATAAAAGCTTAAATGAGGTGTAAAGGGGTAAATTAATTTAATTATAACTAATAAACATTTTTGTATAATTTTATAATTATAAATTATTTTTGAAATTTTAATAATTTTATTAAATAATATCATAATAGAAGATATAGCTGTATTAAATGATTGTTTTTTTTCTATATCTATTGATACTTTTTTAATTGTTTTATTTAAACATAGTTTTATTTTATAATCATAAATATTTTTTTTAATAATTTTATTTTTATTTTTAAAATTTATATGATTATATATAAAAATCCAAATTTTATTTAAAAATTTATAAATACCTTTAATACCATTATCATTCCATTTTAATTTCATACATACAGGTGCAGCAAACATAATAAACATTCTTAATGTATCAGCTCCATATTTACTAATAATTTTTTGAGGATCTACTCCATTTTTTTTTGATTTTGACATTTTACTTATTCCAGCATAAAAAACTTTAATACCTTTTTTAGTATATGCTTTTATAATATTATTTTTTTTATCTCTTTTAATAATTAAATCTTTATAAGATATCCATTTAATAATTTTATTTTTTAAAATATAAAAACTTTCGTTTACTACCATTCCTTGACATAATAATTTTTTAACCGGTTCTTTGGATTTAATTAATCCAGCATCTTTAAGTAATTTATGATAAAAACGAAAATAAATTAAATGCATTGTAGCATGTTCAATACCACCAACATATTGGTCTACTGGTAACCAATAATTAGCTTTTTTAGAATCAACCATACCATTATTAAATTTAGAACAAGTATAACGAATATAATACCAAGAAGACTCCATAAATGTATCAAAAGTATCTTTTTCTTTAAAATAAATTTTATTATTTATGATAATTTTATTATTTTTTTTTTTTTTTTTATTTTTATCATATTTAGGTAATAAAACAGGTAAAAATTTTTCTGGTATAGATTTAATTATTCCTAATTTATTTGTTATCATTGGTATTGGTGTACCCCAATATCTTTGTCTAGATACCCCCCAATCTTTCAAACGATATAAATATTTTATATTACCTATTTTTTTTATTAAAATAATATCAGTAATAATATTATTAATATTTTTTAAATTTAAATTATTAAATCTAAATGAATTACAAATAATACTATTTTTATTTATAACATATGGTAAATTTAATTTATATTTTTTATCATTAGATTTAAATATTCTTTTAATATTCAAAGAATATTTTTTTGAAAAAATAAAATCTTTTTTATTATGAGCAGAAATAGAAATTGCAGATTTTATATTATAATCATTTAATAAAAAATTTGATATCCAAATTGGAATTTTACTTTTATCAAATGGATTAATTGCAAATAAATTAGTATTAATTCCAATATTATTTAATTTATAATATGGATATTTAATATTTTTTAATTTTTTAATAATTTTTATAAATTTATAAATTTTTTTATTTTTTATACTAATATATTTAGATAAACTATGATCTATAGATAATAAAATATATGTAGTACCTATAATTTTTGATGGATTTTTTGTATATATTTTAATTTTTTTTTTTTTATTTAAAATATTAAAATTAATTTTTATAAATTTTGATTTACCTATCCAATTTTTTTGCATTATCTTAACTTTTTCAGGCCAATATTTTAATTCTTTTAAACCCTTTAATAATTTATTAGCATATTTAGTTATTTTTATAAACCACTGTGATATTTTTTTCATAAAAACTAAATTATTACAACGCCAACAACGATTATTTATAACTTGTTCGTTTGCTAAAACAGTTTTATCAAATTTACACCAATATACTTTAGTTTTTTTTTTATATACAAGTTTTTTTTTATATAATTTAATAAAAAACCATTGTTCCCAACGATAATATTTCGAATCACATGTTGTTATTTCTCTACTCCAATCATAACCAAAACCTAATTTTTTTAATTGTTTTTTCATATAATAAATATTATTATATGTCCATTTTTTAGGTTCTATATTATTTTCTATAGCAGCATTTTCTGCTGGAAGTCCAAAAGCATCCCAACCTATAGGTTGTAATACATTTTTTCCTAACATTCTATGATATTTAGAAATAACATCTGAAATAGTATAATTTCTTACATGACCTATATGTAAATTTCCAGAAGGATAAGGTAACATAGATAAACAATAATATTTTTTTTTATTTTTTTCTTCTTTTACTTCAAAAGTTTTTTTTTTTTTCCAATATTTTTGAACATATTTTTCTATAATATGAGGAATATATTTTTCTTGCATATATTACAAAATATATTATTTTAATTTTTTTTAAATTTACTTAATTAATTAAAATAAATTAAAATAAATTTTAAATTTTTAATACTAAAATATTATAATCAAAAAAAATAAGGATTATTATATCCTATAAATTTCATAATTATAATTTCTAATTTAATCATATTAATTAAATCATTATATGATTTATGATTATAACCAATTAAATGTAAAATACCATGTATAATATTATGTGCTAAATGATTTTCATATTTTTTTTTATATATTTTTGATTCTTTTACAATATTTTCATAACATATAATTATTTCTCCCATTGTAATTATGTTAATATTCGGTATTTTAATATAATCAAATGTTATAATATTAGTAATTTTATTTTTTTTAAAATAAATTTTATTTATTTTTTTTATTTCATTTTTATCTACTATAATAATATTTATTTCTTTATTAAATATATTATATTTTAATATAGAAATTATCCAATATTGTATTTTAGATATTAATAATATTCTTTTTTTATTTTTACATAATAATTTTAAATTACAAATAATTTTTTTCATATTTATTATAATATTTAATAAATAATATTTAAATTTTTATATTATTATTCCTTTTAGTGAATTAGGATTAATACTAGTTATTTTTACATATATTATTTTTCCTATTATATCTTTATTTCCAATAAAATTAACTATTCTATTATTTTCTGTTCTTCCTGATAACTCAAAAAAATTTTTTTTTGAAATACCCTCAACTAATATTTTTTGAATACTACCAACCATTTTATTACTCCAAAATATAGTTTGTTTATTAATTCTTTTTTGTAATCTATATAATCTTTTTTTTTTTTCTTTAAAACTAATATTATCTCTAAATTCAGAAGCTGGAGTACCTGGTCTTGGTGAATAAATAAAACTAAAACTTGCATCAAAATTTACTTCTTTTATTAATTTCATTGTATCTTCAAAATCATTTTCTGTTTCTCCTGGAAAACCTACAATAAAATCAGAACTTATTTGTATATTAGGTCTAACTGAAATTAATTTTTTTAATATATTTTTATATTCTTCTATTGAATATATTCTTTGCATTAATTCTAATATTTTATTTGAACCACTTTGAACAGGTAAATGTAAAAAATTTACTAATTTTGGTATATCTTGATATGCTTCTATAATATCATCTTTAAATTCAATAGGATGACTTGTTAAAAATCTAATTCTTTTAATATTATTAATTTTAGATATTAAATATAATAAACTAGAAAAATTACATATACCACCATTATTTTTTTTACCATTATATGAATTAACATTTTGTCCTAACAAAATAATTTCTTTAACTCCATTTTTAGCAAAAAAATTAATTTCTCTAATTATATCATCACATGGTCTACTTATTTCAAAACCCCTTGTATAAGGAACTATACAAAAAGTACAATATTTATTGCAACCTTCCATAATTGATATTAATGCTGTTGTTTTTAAGTTTTTTTTTTTAGAATAATAATCAAATTTTTTTATTTTTCCAAAATTTATTTTAATAATTTTTTTTTTTACTTTTAAAAATTTATCTATCATATAAGGTAAATCATGTATATTTTGTGGTCCAAATATAATATCTACATAATTTACTCTTTTAAAAATATCTTCTCCTTCTTGAGAAGCAACACATCCTCCTATACAAATAATAACATTTTTTTTTTTTTTTTTTATTTTTTTCCATCTACCTAATTGATGAAAAACTTTTTCATGAGATTTATCTCTTATAGAACATGTGTTTAAAATTAATATATCAGCCTTTAAATCTATTTTAGTAATTGAATAATTATTTTTTTCTAAAATATTAATAATTTTAGAAGAATCATAAATATTCATTTGACAACCCCAAGTTTTAATATATATTTTTTTATTCATATAAAATAAATAATAATACTATTAGATAATTTAATAATATTTGAATTTAATAAATGGCTACGACAGGAATCGAACCTGTGACCTCAGCGTTATGAGTGCTGTGCTCTAACCTTCTGAGCTACGTAGCCTTAATTTTAATTCTGGGGTACCTGGATTCGAACCAGGGATGCCGGTATCAAAAACCGGTGCCTTGCCACTTGGCTATACCCCATTAAAATTTGCGGAGAACGAGATTTGAACTCGTATACCTTTAAAAGATACCAGATTCTAAATCTGGTGCGTCTACCTATTGCGCCATCTCCGCTAAGATTATTTTATTAAGTTTTATTATAAATATAATAATTATAAAATTTATATATTATTATTTTAATATTAAAATAAAATAACAAAAAATATAAATATGATTAAAATTAATAAAAACTTTATTTATAATATTATAAATAAAGATTTAAAAAAATGCAAACATAAAAAAATATATACAAGATTTCCACCGGAACCTAATGGTTATTTACATATAGGACATGCTAAATCCATATTTTTAAACTTTAGTATAGCAAAATTATTTAATGGAATATGTAATCTAAGATTAGATGATACAGATCCATTAAAAGAAAATAAAAAATATGTTAATTTTATTAAATATGATATTAAATGGTTAGGATATAAATGGCATAATAATATATTTTATACTTCTCAATATTTTTCTTTATTATATAAATTTTCTATAAAACTTATTAAAAATGGTTTAGCTTATATAGATGAATTAAATAAAAAACAAATACGTAAATATAAAGGAAATTTTAATAATATAGGAAAAAATAGCCCTTATAGAAATCGTAGTATAAAAGAAAATTTAATTATTTTTAAAAAAATGAAAAATGGTTTTTTTAATGATGGTAAAGCTTCCTTAAGAACTAAAATAAATATGTCATCAAATAATATTTTAATGAGAGATCCTATATTATATAGGATTAGATTTAAAAAACATTATAAAACAAATTATACATGGTGTATATATCCTATGTATGATTTTGCACATTGTTTATCAGATTATTTTGAAAAAATAACTTATTCTTTATGTACATTAGAATTTCAAGATAATAAATACTTATATAAATGGTTTTTATATAATCTTAAAATTAATAAAAAACCAAAACAATATGAATTTTCTAGATTAAATATAGAATATAATATTATTTCTAAAAGAAAAATATTGATATTAATTAAAAAAAAAATTATTTTAGGATGGGATGATCCTCGTATATTAACTTTATCTGGTTTGCGTAATCGTGGTTATACACCGAAATCAATTTTAAATTTTTGTAATTATATAGGTGTTACTCGTAAAAATAATTTAATAAAAATAAATTTTTTAGAAAATTGTATCCGTAAAGAATTAAATTTAAAATCTCCTAGATTAATGGCTGTTTTAGATCCTATAAAAATAATAATAAAAAATTTTAAAAAAAAAAAAGAAGAAATTTTAATTCCAAATTATCCTAAAAATAAAAAAATAAATAAAAGAAAATATATTTTTAGTAAAGAATTATATATTGATAGAAAAGATTTTAAAGAAAAAAAAACAAAAAATTATAAAGGTTTAACAATAGGTAATAAAGTTAAATTAAGATATTCTTATATTATTAAAGCTAAAAAAATTAAAAAAGATAAAAATGGTAATATTATATATATATTATGTAAATATTATAACAATAAAAAAGAAGATAAATTAAAAATTAAAAAAAATATAAATGGTATTATTCATTGGATATCTACATTATATTCTATACCCTCTATATTTTTTTTATATAATAATTTATTTAATATTACTAACCCTGAAATTAAAAAAAATTTTATTAAATATATAAATAAAAATTCTATTATTATTAATAAAGGTTTTGTAGAAAAAAATATAAAAAAAATAATTTATTCATCTTATCAATTTGAACGTAATGGTTATTTTTGTTTAAATAAAAAATTTAAAAATAATAAAATTTTCTATTTTAATAGAATTGTAAAATTAAAAAGTAAAATTTTAAAAAAATAAAATTCATTATATAATAAAATATAATTATTTTAATTTAAAATAGTTATTTTAATAAAATTTTTAAAGGAATATTTTTGAAACAAAGAAAAATATGGCATGAAAATAAATATAAAAATTGTGGTCAATATTTAACTATCGATAAAGAAATATATAAAGGTTATACAAAATATCAAGATTTATTTTTTTTTAAAAATAATTTTTTTGGTAATGTTTTTTCATTAAATAATATTATAAATACTACTGAATATGATGAATTTATATATAATGAAATTATTTCTCATATACCTATGATATCTCATGGACATGCAAAAAATATATTAATTTTAGGAGGTGGAAATGGAGGTATTTTAAGAGAAATATTAAAATATAAAAAAGTTAAAAAAATTACGATGATTGAATTAGATATTAAAATAATTAAATATTGTAAATTATATTTACCTAATATTAGTTTAAATTCTTTTGAAAATCCAAAATTAAAATTAAAAATATATAATAATTTTAATTTTATTAAAAATAACAAAAAAAAATTTGATATAATTATTTCAGATTTTAATAATTATATAATACAAGAATTAAATTTTATTTTTTTAGAATTTTATATTAATTGTAAAAAATATTTAAATAAAAATGGTATTATTATAATTAAAAATGGTGTTTTACCTATAGATAATAATTTAATAATTAAAAATTTTTTAGATATAAAAAAAATATTTAAAAAAACTATTATATTTAAATCTTTTATACCTAGTTACTATGGGGGTATTATGACATTTTTATATGCTACTAATAATTTAAAAAAAAATAATAATAATTATTATAAAATTTATAAAAGATTTTTAAAAAATAAATTATTATGTAAATATTATAACCCATTAGTTCATATTAACAGTTTTATATTACCTAAATATATATCTAATATTTATAATTTATAAAATAATTATAATAAAATTAAATTATTATTTATAAATATTAATTTTAAAAATAATATTTATAAAAATTAAAAATTTAATAAAAAATAAAATATAAAAATTAATAAAATTAAAATATTATAAATAAGGTATATTAATTATATATGACTAAAGCATTAATATTAAAAAATATAAATAAAAATTATGGAAATAAAAAAATAATTGATAATATAAATTTAACAATTAATGAAAAAGATTTTTATGCATTAATTGGACCAAATGGAGCTGGAAAATCTACTATTATTAATATTATCACTGGGTTAACTAAAAAAAATTCAGGAAAAGTATTTATATTTGAAAAAAATATAGATCATTATAAATTTATATCAAAATTTTTAATAGGATTAGTTCCACAAGAATCTAATTGTAATTTATTTGAAAATATAAAACAAATTTTATTATATAATGCTGGATATTATGGAATTAATTATGATATAGCAAATAAAAGAATAAATAAATATTTAGTTAAATTAAACTTATGGAATAAACGTTTTTTGCATTTTAGAAAATTATCTGGTGGAATGAAAAAAAGATTAATGATCGCAAGATCGTTAATTCATAAGCCTAAATTATTAATTTTAGATGAACCTACTTCTGGAGTGGACATAGAATTAAGAAAATCAATGTGGTTATTTTTAAAAGAATTAAATATAAAAGGAATGACAATTATTCTTATAACACATTATTTAGAAGAAGCAGAAAATTTATGTAATCGTGCAGGAATTATTTATAATGGATCTCTAATAGAAAATACTTCTATGAAAAAATTATTAAAAAAATTAAATTCAGAAATATTTATTTTAAATATAAATAAAAATACAAATAATATAAAATTAAATGAATTTAATTATAAAAAAATTGATAAATATAGTTTAGAAATTGAAATAAATTATAAACAATCATTAAATGATATTTTTTTACAATTAAATTCACAAAATATAAATATTTTAAGAATACATAATAAAGTAAGTAGATTAGAAAAATTATTTATAGATAAATTAAAAATTAAGGAAAAATTATAATGATAAAATTTTATTTTATATCTTTGATAAATATTATATATAAAGAAACATTTAGATTTTTAAAAATATGGATACAAACTATTATACCTCCTCTTATAAATATTACTTTATATTTTATAATTTTTGGAAATATTATGAACAAAATAAATAAAATAGAAGGATTTAATTATTTACAATTTATTTTTCCAGGGTTAGTTACAATGATTATTATTAATAATTCCTATAATAATGTTTCTTCTTCTTTTTTTAGTTCTAAAATTCAAAAAAATATTGAAGAAATAATTTTATCTCCAATATCAACAAATGTTTTAATTATGGGTTACATAGGAAGTAGCATAATTAGATCTTTAATTATTAGTTTATTAATAATAATAATATCTTTTTATTTTATAAAATATAAAATTTATTCATGGATTATAATATTTTTTATTATTACTTTAATTTCTATTTTATTTTCTTTAATAGGTTTATTAAATGCTATAATATCAAAAACATTTGATAATATTAGTTTGATACCAACTTTAATTTTAACCCCTTTAAGTTATTTAAGTGGTATATTTTATTCTATTAATAACCTATCTACTATTTGGAAAGATATATCTTTATTAAACCCGATAACATATATGGTAAGTGGTTTAAGATATGGTTTTATTGGTAATATTAATTTTATATCTTTTAAAATTATATTAATAATTTTATTATCTTTAATATTTTTATTTTATATTATAACATTTAATTGTTTAAAAAAAATACTTTCTAACTAATTATTTATAAATTAGTTAGAAGTTTATATTAATATATTAATAATTATATATAATTATTAATTATTAATTCTATTCTTTTATTTATATCATACACATTACCATTACCACAAATTCTATTATATATTATTTTACCATGTTTATATTCTTTATTGTAATATGAAGATATTAAAATATTATTTTTATGATAATTTATTAATCTTTTAATTAAAATTTCTTTTTTATCATCATTTCTTTTAATTAACGGTTCTCCGGTAAAATCATCTTTATTTTTATTAATTGGTGGAAAATATTTAGTATTATATATTCTTCCAGATTTTGGATGTATAAGTCTCCCTTTTACTCTATCTATAATAATTGAATTATCAGTTATTAATTCAAAAACAAAATATATACATGAATTAAAAAAATTTTTAAAAAATATAGTTTGAAAAATATTTCTTGGAATACCATCCAAAATAAATTTTTTGAAATATTTTTTTTCTAATATTTTTTTTATTACCATAGAAATAACTTTTTCATTTTTAATTAATTTACCTTTTTTCATAATATTATTTATACTATTGTATTTTTTTTTATTTTTGTAAAAATTAAATCTTAATAAATCACCTACAGAAATATGAGGAATTTTATATTTTTTAGAAATTATTTTTGATTGAGTTCCTTTACCAGAACCTGGAGCGCCTACTAAAATAATATACATATTATTAACCTACTTTATACTATTTAATTAATAATAATTTATTTATAATTTTAATAAATTTATTAGGATTATTTAAATAACCTTGTTCAATTAATAAAGCTTGATTTAATAAAAATTCTATCCAATTTTTAAAAATTTTATCGTCTTTTATTTTACAAATTTTTTGTATTAATTTATTATTTGGATTTATTTCTAAAATATATTTAATTTTTGGAGATTTTTGACCTACAGATTTTAATAATTTAGACATTTGAGTACTAATATCGTTTATATCAGTTTTTATCATTACAGGGTTAGTATCAACAATATTATAATTTATTTTTATATCTTTTACTTTGTTTTTTAATATAATTTTTATACGATTTAAAAAATTTAAAAAATAATTTTTTTCATTTTTATCAATTTTTTTACTTTTATTAATTAATTTTTCTAAAGAATCATCAGATATACTAATAGATTGAAATTTTTTACCTTCAAATTCTATTATATTATTTATAACCCATTCATCAATTCTATCAAATAATAATAAAACTTCTATTTTTTCTTTATAAAATAATTCTAAATGTGGACTATTTTTAGCAGATTTAAAATTATCAGCAGTAATAAAATATATTTTATCTTGATTAGTTTTCATTCTAGAAACATAATCTTTTAATGAAATTATTTTTGTACTATCATCTTTGTTAAAAGAAGAAGAAAATCTTAATAAATTAATAATATCTTTTTTATTAATTAAATCTTCTACTACCCCTTCTTTTAAAATTAATCCAAACTTATTCCAAAATATTTTAAATTTATTTTCATCTTTGGATAATTTTTTAATCATATTTATTATACGTTTAGTTAAAGATAATCTTATATTTTTTATTATATTATTATTTTGTAATATTTCTCTAGATACATTCAAAGGTAAATCGTTAGAATCTATTATACCTTTTATAAAACGTAAATAATAAGGTAAAAATTGTTTTACATCCTCCATAATAAATACACGTTGAACATATAATTTTAATTCTCCTTTATAATCTTTATTCCAAATTTGTCTAGGTAATGTTGAAGGTATATATATCAAATTTATATATTCAAATTTTCCTTCTACAAAATTATGACTCCATATTAAAGGTTCATCTATTTCATTAAATTTATTTTTATAAAAATCAATGTAATTTTCTTTTGAAATATTATTTTTATTAATTATCCATAAAGCTTTTGCTTTATTTATTTTTTTCCATTCTTTTTTTTTATTTTTTTTATCTTTTATTTCCATTTTAATAGGAATTGAAATATGATTAGAATATTTATTTATTATATTTTCAATAACATTATAATTTAAAAAATGTAATTCTTCTGGACGTAAATATAAATTTATTTCTGTACCATTATTTTTTTTTTTAGTAGTTTCAATAGAATATTCTCCTTCTCCTTTTGAAACCCAAAATATAGCTTCTTGTTCATTCAATGCAGATTTAGTATATACAGAAACTTTATTAGCTACCATAAAAGATGAATAAAAACCAACACCAAATTTACCAATCATATTATTTTTTTTATTTTCTTTTTTATTTAAAGATTCTATAAATTCTTTAGTTCCAGATTTAGCTATAGTTCCTAAATTATTAATTACTTCTTCTTTTGTCATTCCAATACCATTATCTTCTATTTTTAAAATTTTTTTTTTATCATCAATAGAAATTTTTATTAATGGTTTATCAATTTTTTTATATAAATTTGGATTAGAAATAGAATTAAATCTTAATTTATCAATTGCATCAGAAGAATTTGATATTAATTCTCTTAAAAATATTTCTTTATTAGAATATAAAGAATGTATCATTATATTTAATAATTGTTTAATTTCTGTTTTAAAACCATACGTTTTTATATTTTTTTCTTTCATTTTATTTTTTATTATAATTTAAAATAAATAAAATATTTATTATTTTAAAATATTATAATATTTTAAAAATATAATATTATAATATAAATAAAAAAAATTTTATATATTTAAAATATTAAATTTATTTTTATTAAAAAAATAATATTATTTATATGTTTTTTAATATAAAAATTATGTTTATATTAAATTGTTAATATTTCTAAAATAATCATTTCAAAACCAATTTTTAAATTAGGAGCTAAATATAAATTTTTACGACCTTTTATTAAAATTTTATAATATAATTTTATTTTATTATATGATGATATTTTAGATATATTTTTAATTTTTTTATAATAAATATAATATTTATCATCTTTATTTATTTTAATATTAAATTTAAATAAATATATTTTATGTAAAATATTAATAATATCCAACAAAAATAATTCCCAATTAACATTTTCTATATAAATATTATTTATAAAATTTATTAAAGTTTCATTTTTTTTATAAAAAATATATTCTAATATTTTTAAAGAAATATTAATATTAACAATACCTAACATTTTGTTTATATCATTAATCAATATTTTTTTTTTACCTAAAATAATTGATTGATCTACTAAATTTAAAGCATCTCTCATACTACCATTTGAATTATTTGATAATAACAAAATTGCTTCATTTTCAAAAAATATTTTTTCTTTTTTAAGAATTCTAATTATATTTTTATTTATTTCTTCTATGTTTATTTTATTTAAATAAAAATTTAAACATCTAGATAAAATAGTTTCAGGTATTTTATTTATTTCAGTAGTTGCTAATATAAATTTAATATATTTTGGAGGATTTTCTAAAATTTTTAACATAGCGTTAAAACTATATTTAGATAACATATGAACTTCATCTATAATATATATTTTATATCTTCCTATTATAGGAGGATATTTTGAATTTTCTAATATATCTTTTATATCTTCTATTTTAGTTTTAGAAGCTCCATCTATTTCTATAACATCTATAAAATTATTTTTCTCTATTTCAATACAATTATTACATTTTCTACATGGTTTAGAAGAAATTTTAATTTTACAATTTAAACTTTTAGCTAATATTCTAGCTATAGATGTTTTTCCAATACCATGAGAACCTGAAAATAACCAAATATTATGAATATAATTCATATCTAAACTATTTTTAATTGCATTTACTGTATATTTTTGTCCTATAATTTCATTTAAAGATTGAGGTCTATATTTTAAAGATAATATTAAATTATTCATATTTTTTTATATTATTAAAATTAAAATATAAATAATATATTTATTTTTTATAAAAACTAATTATTTTATTAATTTGGTTTACATTAATTCTGTAATATAATTTTTTAAAATTTTTAATTTTATGATTTAATAAAGGATAATAAATACTATTCCAAGTTAAAGAAATATTTAAAAATTTTTCTATTTTAATAATTAATTCAGGAATAATAGGTTTTAAAAAAGTAACCAATATTTTAAATAAATTTATTCCCATAGAAGAAATATTATGTAATAAATTTTTATTTTTTATTATAGATAATTTCCAAGGTGATTTATTATCTATATAATTATTAGCGATATCAGTTAAATCAATTATTTTATTTATAACATGATTAAATTTACGTAAATTAAATAGTTTTGATATTTTATAAGATTCATTTACAAATTTTTTATATAATTTTTTATCTTCTATTACTTTAGATAATTTATTTTTAAAATAATTATTAATAAATTTAGAATTTCTAGAAGCTAAGTTAATAATTTTGTTAACTATATTACTATTAATTTTTTTCATAAAATCATATAAATTTATATTAATATCATTTATATTAATAGATAATTTACTAGCGTAATAATAACGTAAACTATCTGAATCTAAAAATTTTAACCAATCATTAGCTTTTATAAAAGTTCCTCTAGATTTAGACATTTTATATTTATCGATTGTCAAATATCCATGTACAAAAATATTATTTGGTTTTTTAAAATTTATACCTTCTAAAATAGCTGGCCAAAATAATCCATGAAAATAAATTATATCTTTACCAATAAAATTATAAAATTTTAATTTAGAATCAGGTTTAAATAATTTTTTAAAATTAATGTTTATTTTAATTTTACAAAACTTATAAAAAGTACTAATGTAACTAATAGGTGCGTCTAACCATACATAAAAATATTTGTTTTTAAAACCTGGTATTTTAAAACCAAAATAAGGTTTATCTCTTGATATATCCCATTTTTTTAATCCTATTTTTAACCAATTATATATTTTATTATATATAATTTTTTGTAATTTTATTTTTTTAATCCATTTTTTTAATAAATTTTTAAAATAAGGCAAATCAAAAAAAATATGATTTGATTTACGTATTATTGGTTCTGAATTAGATAATATAGATTTGGGTTTAATTAAATTAATAGCATTATAAGTAGATCCACATATTTCACAATTATCACCATATTGATCTTTTGATTTGCATATAGGACACAAACCTTTTATAAAACGATCAGGTAAAAACATTTTTTTATTTTTATCATATAATTGAAAAATTTTTTTTATTTTAATAAATCCGTTTTCTTTAAGATTTAAATATACTATTTTAGACATTTTTTTATTATTTTTATTATTTGTAATATCATAATAATTATGTGTTATATTAAATTTTGAAAAATCTAATTTGTGTCTAATTTTTATTTTATTAATCATTTTTTTAGGTAAAATATTTATTTTTTTTGATTTTAACATAATTGCAGTTCCATGAGAATCATCAGAACAAATAAAATATACATTATTACCAACCATTCTTTTATATCTTACCCAAATATCTGCTTGTATTTGTTCTAACATATGTCCTAAATGAATTGGACCATTTGAATAAGGTAAAGCACATGTAACTAAAATTTTATTATTTTTAATTTTCATATTTTTAAAATTTTATAATTATTTTTTTATAAATTAATATCTATTTTAATTAAACAAATAAAATATTATTTTAAAATGTTTAAAATTTTTTAAATAATTATTAATAATTTATAATTTTATTAATATTTTTATATGTAATTAATTGTACATAAGGAATTAATTTTTTTATAATTCCACCTCCTAAACATATTTCCTTATAGTAAAATACAATTGATTGTCCTGGAGAAACAGCTATTAATTGATAAAAAAAAAATACTAATAATATTTTTTTTTTTTTAATAATATGACATGGTATATCTTTTTGTTGATATCTAATTTTTGCTGTACAAAATGATATATTTTTTATAAAATTATAATTAATCCAATTTATTTTATTTGCAATTAATCCATTTGACATTAAATATGGATGATAAAAATTTTGAGAAACTATTAAATAATTATTTTTAAAATCTTTTTTTATTACATACCATGGATAATTAATCATTTTTTTTATACCTCCTATTTTTAAACCTTTTCTTTGTCCTAAAGTATAATACATTAAACCTTTGTGTATTCCAATAAAATTCATTTTTGTATCTACAATAAACCCTGGTTTATAATAAATATATTTACTAATAAATTTATCAAATTTTTTTTCTCCAATAAAACATATACCAAAAGAATCTTTTTTTTTAGCAACAGGTAAATTAATTTTTTCAGCAATTAATCTAATTTCTTTTTTTTTAAAATAACCAATAGGAAACATACTTTTAGAAAGTTGAAAATTATTTAAAGTATATAAAAAATAACTTTGATCTTTAATTTTATCAATACCTCTTAATAAAAAAAAATTATTTTTAACTTTATAACAACGAACATAATGACCAGTTGCTATATAATCCGCTCTTAAATTATTAATAGCAAATTTTAATAAACATTTAAATTTTATTTTTTTATTACATGCAATATCAGGATTTGGAGTAATACCTTTTTTATATCCATTAATAAATGGTTTAAAAACATTATTCCAATATTCTTGACTAAAATTTATTTTATGTAATGGTATATTTAATAATTTACATACTAATTTAGTATCATAAAAATCTTTTGTAATATTATTTTCATTATCTTCCCAATTTTTCATAAATATTCCTTCTACTTGATATCCTTTTTTTTTTAATATCCATGCAGCAACAGAAGAATCTACTCCTCCAGACATAGCAACAATTATTTTTTTATTATTATGTTTTTTCATAAATTTTATTTATATTTGTTTTTCATATTTAAATTTTAAATTTTAAAAAAATATTGTATAATATCTCCATCTTTTATAACATATTTTTTTCCTTCTAATTTAATTTTTCCCATTTTTTTGACACCATTTTCACCATTATATTTTATAAAATCTTTATAAGATATTACTTTTGCTCTGATAAAACCTTTTTTAAAATCAGTATGAATTTTTTTAGAAGATTCTAAAGCATTAGTTCCAATTAAAATTGGTCTTGAACAAATTTCTTTTTTACCAACTGTAAAATAAGTATGCATATTTAATAATTTAAAACTATAAGTTATTAATTTATTTAATTTTGATTCTTTTAATTTTAATTCAAAAAGTTTTTTTTTTTTTTTTTCATAATTATTTATTTCTGAAATTTCTAATTCTGTTTTAGCACAAATATTAATAAATATATTTTTTTTTTTAATAAATTTTTTTTTTAATTTTTTAAAAATTTTATCATTTTTAAAAAAATTTTTATCACTATTTATTACATACATCATAGGTTTTGAGGTTAAAAAGTTAATACTATTTATATATTTTGTTTCTTCTTTCTTAAAAATAATATTATTTAACATTAAACCATTTTCTAAATTATATAAACATGTTTCTAATAAATATTTATTATTTTTATAATTTTTATTTTTTTTATTTAAATATAAAATATTTTTTTCACATAATTCAATATCTGATATTATTAATTCATCATTAATAATATTAATATCTTTTATTGGATCTATTCTATTATATATATGTTGTATATTTTGATCTTTAAAAAACCTAACAACATGTATTAATATATTTACTGATCTTACATCATTAAGAAATTTATTACCTAATCCGTTTCCTGAAGAAGCTCCTTTAACTAATCCAGCAATATCAATAAATTTTATATTAGTAGGAGTTATTTTTTTAGAATTAACAATTTTTTGTATTTCAATTAATCTATTATCAGGTAATAAAGAAAAACCTATATTAGGTTTAATAGTACAAAATGGAAAATTAGCAGCCATAGCTTTAGATTTAGTTAAAACATTAAAAATAGTAGATTTACCAATATTAGGTAATCCTAAAATACCACATTTTAATCCCATATTTTTACCTAAATTTATATTTTTAAAATTATTATATTTTAAATTATAATTAATTAATTTTAAAATAATTAATTTTTTTTAAAATATTTATATCTTTTTTTTTAAAAAAAATTTTTGTATAATTAATTAATACATTTATAGAAGTATTAATTAAAAATTTTTCATATTTTAAAGGATAACTTAAGACAAATTTTGATATTTTATTTATTTTTTTAGGACGTCCTATTCCTATACGTATTCTCATAAAATTATTATTTTTAATTTTATATATAAATTCTTTTAAACCATTATGACCGCCATGATAACCATTTTTTTGAAATTTGATTATTCCTGGAAATAAATCTAAATCATCATGTATTATAATAATATTACTAATATCAATTTTATAATAATTAATAATATTAATTATTTGTAAATAATTAATATTCATATATATATTTGGTATAAATAAATATATTATATTATTAAAATATGTAATTTTTCCTAAAAAATTATTTAAATTTCTTTTTTTTTTAAAATATTTTTTATAAATATTAATTATTTTATATATATACCAAGTACCAATATTATGTCTTGTAAATAAATATTTAATTCCAGGATTAGATAAACTTATAATTAATTTAATAATAATTAAATCCTAAAATAATTTATAAATTTTGGTGAAGTGTCTGAGAGGATTAAAGAATACGTTTGGAAAACGTATATATGTATTTCATATCAAGGGTTCGAATCCCTTCTTCACCTTTTTTATATAATATTTTTAAACATTTCTGAAATAGATTTTTCACTATTAATTTTTATTATAGATTTTGCTAAAATTTTTGATACAGTAATAACTTTAATTTTATCTATATTATTTATTTTTTTTTTTAAAGGAATAGTATCACAAACTATAATTTTATTAATATTAGAACATTTTAAATTTTTTATTGATATTCCTGATAATATAGGATGTGTTATATAAGCAAAAATGTTATTTGCATTATTCTTTTTTAGGGTTTTAGCTACTTTACAAATAGTATTACCGGTATCTATAATGTCATCTACAATAATACAATCTCTATTATTAACATTTCCAATTATATGCATAATTTTTACTTTATTATTTTTAGGTCTACGTTTATGAATAATAGCCATATCTAAATCGTTTAATGATTTTGCAATTGTACGTGCGCGTATTACACCACCAATATCAGGAGATATTATAATAGGATTTTTTAAATCTGTTTCAAACATATTTTTAGTTAAAATAGTTCCACTAAAAATATTATCTACTGGAATATCAAAAAAACCTTGAATTTGTTCTGCATGTAAATCTATTGTTAAAATACGATCAACTCCTACATTTGATAAAAAATCAGCTATAATTTTTGCAGTAATTGGTACTCTTGCAGAACTAGTTTTTTTATCTTGACGTGCATATCCAAAATATGGAATTACTGCAGTAATTCTACCCGCTGATGCTCTTCTTAATGCATCAACCATAATTAATAATTCCATAATATTATCATTTGATGGATAACAAATAGATTGTATAACAAAAATATCTCCACCACGAACATTTTCATTAATTTTAACACTAATTTCACCATCACTAAAACGACCAACAGTAGCTTTACTTAATTTAACTTTTAAATATTTAGATATTTTTTTTGATAATATAGTATTTGAATTTCCATTAAATAAATAAATATTTTTCATAACTATAATATATACCTTAAAATTGTAATTTATATTTTTATTTTAGAAAATATAAATATTTTAAAAATATTTTTTTTAATTTAATAAAATTAATACATATTAAAAAATATTTTAATTAAATTTAGTTATTAAAAATAAATATTAAAAAAAATGAAAAATTTTATTATAAATAAATTAGAATATTTAAAAAAACGTAATATTAAAATTGAAAAATTATTTTTTAAAAAATTATTAATAAAAAATAAAAATAAATTTAAAACAGTTTCAAATGAATATTACTATTTAAATAATATAAATATATTATTTGAAAAATGGAAAAAAAAAAAAAAAAAAATTAAAAAAATATTTTTATCTTTAAATAAAAATAAAAATAAAAATAAAATAAAAATAATAAATAAATATATTAAAAATATTAAAAATAAAATATATGAGTTATTATTACCTAAAAATTATAAAGATAAACTAAATTGTTTTGTAGAAATTAGATCTGGAACTGGTGGAAATGAAGCATCCATATTTGC
The DNA here is from genome assembly GCF_003956045.1 of Candidatus Annandia adelgestsuga. Taxonomy (NCBI): domain Bacteria; kingdom Pseudomonadati; phylum Pseudomonadota; class Gammaproteobacteria; order Enterobacterales; family Enterobacteriaceae; genus Candidatus Annandia; species Candidatus Annandia adelgestsuga. The sequence goes on from NZ_CP026513.1 coordinate 277,108, forward strand.
AGGTAATCTTTTTAAAATGTATAATAATTATGCAGGATTTAAAAAATGGAATGTTGAAATTATAAATATAAATAATGGAGATCATGGAGGTTTTAAAGAAATTTTGATCAAAATAATAGGAAAATGGGTTTATAAAAATTTAAAATTTGAATCTGGAGGTCATAGAGTACAAAGAGTTCCTGAAACAGAAACTCAGGGAAGAATTCATACTTCAACATGTATTATAGCTGTAATACCTATAACACCAGAAGTTAATAAAATTAAAATAAATAATAAAGATTTAAAAATAGATACTTTTAGAGCTTCGGGGGCTGGTGGACAACATGTGAATACTACAGATTCCGCTATTAGAATAACTCATTTACCTACAGGTATTATATCAGAATGTCAAGATGAAAGATCTCAACATAAAAATAAATCAAAAGCTTTATCTATTTTATATTTTAGAATTTATGCTGCTAAAAATGAAGAAATTAATAAAAAAAAAAATTTAATAAGAAAAAATCTTTTAGGTAGCGGTTCAAGATCAGATAGAAATAGAACATATAATTTTTCACAAGATAGAGTAACTGATCATAGAATAAATCTAACTATATATCGTTTACATGATATTATAGAAGGTAAATTAGATTTATTAATTAAACCATTAATAGAAAAATATAAAAATAATAAATTAAAAAAAATATTTAAAATATGATTAAAATAAAAAATTTTTTAAAAAAAATGTGTATTAAATTAAAATATATTAAAAATCCAATATTAAATTCTAAAATTATTTTAAGTAATATTATTAAAAAATCAATTAATTGGATTAAAATATTTAATAAAAATAAAATTAATAAAAAAAAAATAAAAAAAGTAAATAAAATTTTAAAAAGAAGAAATAATGGTGAACCTATTGAATATTTATTTTACAATTGTGAATTTTGGTCTTTATTAATAAAAATTTATCCTATTACAATTATACCAAGAAAAGATACAGAAATATTAGTTGAAATTATATTAAGAAAAATATGTTGTAAAGATATAATATTAGATTTAGGGGTTGGTAGTGGTTCGTTAAGTTTATCATTAGCTAATGAAAATAAAAATATTAAAATAATTGGTGTTGATAATATTAAAAAAATCATTAAATTATCTAATAAAAATGCAATAAATTTAAAATTAAAAAATGTATTATTTTTACATAGTAATTGGTTTTCAATATTTAAAAAAGAAAAATTTAATATTATTATTGGTAATGTACCTTATATAAATATATATGATTATAATTTAAATAATTTATCTTTAAAATTTGAACCTATTAATTCAATGATATCTAAAAATAAGGGTTTAAAAGAAATTAAATATATTATAAAAAAATCTAAATTTTATTTATATAAAAATGGATGGTTATTTTTAGAACACGGTTTTAATCAAAAATTAAAAGTTAAATATTTTTTTAAAAAATATAATTTTCTAAATATTAAAAGTTATAATGATTATAATAAAAAAAATCGTATTACATTAGGACAATATATTTAAAAAATATTAAAAATAAAAATAATAAATATTATTTATAAAAATAATATTTTAAAAGGATAATTTATGAGAAAAACTAAAATAGTTTGTACTATAGGGCCTAAAACAGAATCTATTTATATGTTAATTAAATTGTTAAATATGGGTATGGATGTTATGAGATTAAATTTTTCTCATGGAGATCATAAAGAACATAACTTAAGAATAAATAATCTTCGTAAAGCAATAAAAAAAACTAATAAAAGAGCAGCTATTTTATTAGATACTAGGGGACCTGAAATTAGAACAATGAAATTAGTAAATGGTAAAGATGTTAAATTAAAAAAAGGTCAATTTTTTAAATTTACTATTGATCAAAATTTTATTGGTAATAGCACTAAAGTGGCTGTAACATATAAAAAATTTTTAGATGATTTAAAAATAGGTAATTTAGTTTTATTAGATGATGGTTTAATTAAAATGAAAGTAATAAATGTTAATAAAAAATATGTTTTTTGTTCTGTATTAAATGATGGAGTATTAGGAGAAAATAAAGGTGTTAATTTACCTGAAATTTCTATTAAATTACCAACATTATCTGAAGTAGATAAAAAAGATTTGATATTTGGTTGTAAAAAAAAAATCGATTTTGTAGCAGTTTCATTTGTAAGAAAAAAATCTGATATATTAGAAATAAGAAAATTTTTAGATAATAATAAAGGTAAAGATATTAAAATTATATCTAAAATTGAAAACCGAGAAGGTTTAAAAAATTTTTTAGAAATATTAAATGTATCAGATGGTATTATGGTAGCACGTGGAGATCTTGGGGTAGAAATACCTTTAGAAGAAGTAATTTTTGTTCAAAAAATGATGATTAAAAAATGTAATGAATCATTAAAAGTAATTATTACAGCAACACAAATGTTAGATTCTATGATAAGAAATCCAAGACCAACTAGAGCTGAAGCTGGTGATATTACTAATGCTATAATGGATGGAACTGACGCAGTAATGTTATCTGGAGAAAGTGCTAAAGGAAATTATCCATTAGAATCTGTATCTACTATGAAAAAAATATGTATTAAAACAGATAAAATAATTAAACCTAAAATATATATTAAAAATAGTAAATATAAAAATTTAATATTTCTTGAAACTATTTGTTGTGGTGCTGTAGGTATATCAGAAAAAATAAAAATTAAACTTATTATAATTGAAACTTCAAGTGGTGTTTCAGCTATGGCTTTAAGAAAATATTTTCCTAAATCAATGATTTTAGCTTTAACTTACAAAAGAAGAGTAGCTAATCAATTAATATTAAGTAAGGGAATAATTTCTAGGGTTATTAAAAAAAAAATATCTCAAAATAATATTTATAATATAAGTAGAGAAGAATCATTAAAAAGTGGGTATGCTAAATTAGGTGATATTGTTATAATTATATCTGGAATTTGTAAATTAAATAAAAAAATTCATAATATTTCAATTCATACTTTATAAAATATTTTAATATTTAAATTTTATTTTTTTTTATAATATTTTTTTGAAACAGGAAAATTTTGTAATTTATATATATGATAAGTCATCATTATTGCAGAAGAAGTTAACCCAATTATAAAACCATACCAAAAACCTTTTGGACCTAATGGTGGTATAATAATATTAGTTAATGATAATATGTATCCTAATGGTAAACCTAAAATCCAATAAGAAAAAAATGTTATTATAAATATTGATTTAGTATCTTGATATCCACGTAAAATACCATTATTAATAACTTGTATAGAATCAGAAAAATGATAAACTGACGTAATTAACATTAATTCTGATGCTAAATTTATTATTATTGTATTACTATTATAAAAAGATGCTATTTTATATCTATATAAAATAATTATTGGTATAACTAAAATAGTTGTTAAAAATCCTACAAATTGAGCTGCTAAAGATGATATTTTTGCTAAATTAGTAGCTCCTCTACCTAAATGAAATCCTATTCTAATAGTTGCGCTTGTACTTATAGATAACGGTACAACAAATATTAAAGAACTAAAATTTAAAGCAATTTGATGACCTGTTACTTCTATTACTCCCATAGGTGATATAAATAAAGCAACTAAAGCAAAAAGAGTTACTTCAAAAAATAATGATAAAGCTATTGGAAAACCTTTTTTTATTAATTTATAAATTATATTTATATTTGGAAAAATTATTTTATAATTATTTATTTTTTTTTCTTCATAAAATATAAACATCCATATTCTTAAAGAAATAAACATTATCCAATAAATTAAAACTGTAGTTAATCCACAACCTATTCCTCCTAATTTTGGAATAAAATAATATCCATTAATAAAAATATAATTTATAGGTATATTTAATAAAAACCCTAAAAATCCTATTATCATATTAGGTGTGGTTTTAGATATACCCTCAAATTGGTTTTTTATTACTTGAAAATATAAATACGCAGGAACTCCGAATACTAAAATTTTTAAGTATTCTAATGATTTTTTTTCTAAAACAGAATTAATATGATGCATAAAATTAATAATATAACTAGAATTTAATATTATTAAAATCATAAATATTGAAATTAAAGTAGCAAACCAATAAGCTTGTGATATATAGTATCTAATAAGTTTAAATTTTTTTGATCCATAAAATTTAGAAATAATAGGGGTTACAGGTAATAATAAACCATGACCAAACAAAACTATAGGTATCCAAATTGATGATCCAATAGCAATAGCTGCTATATCAGTTGTTCCAGCATTACTAGCCATAATTGTATTTGTTATTCCTATAGCAGTTTGTGATAATTGTGCAAATATAACAGGTATTGATAACGTTACTATTTTACGTATTTCTATTAAAAAAATATTCATAATTATTTATTTAACATATTAAAATATATTTATAAAAAATTTTAAATATATTTATAAAATTATTTTAAATTAAGGAATAAAATGAAAATTTTAGAAAAAATAAAAAACCAAATTTCTTCTAATAATATAATAATATATATGAAAGGTTCTCCAAATAACCCAAAATGTGGATTTTCTTCAAAAGCTGTAAAAATAATTTCTTATTATACTAATAAATTTGTTTATATAGATGTATTAGAAAATGAAAATATTAGATCTTTTTTACCTCAATATTCACATTGGCCAACTTTTCCTCAAATATGGATAAATGGTAAATTTATTGGAGGATGTGATATTATAGTTAAAATGTTCAATAATGGAGAATTAAAAAAAATGATAAATAATAAAAAATAAATTTAATATAATAATTTATTTTTTTTTTTTAAATTTAAATTTATTAATTAATTTACAAAATAAAGAAGCAGTTAAAAGAGAATCATATAAAGCAGAATGTGAATATTTCATATTAAAATATAATCCAATTTTTTTACATGCTTTGAAAAGTATATTTTGTCCTATTATAAAACTACTAATAGTAGATGTATCAAAAGTTGTAAATGGGTGAAATGGATTAATTGTAATTCCTAATCTTTCTATAGAAGACATTATAAAATTATGATCAAAAACTACATTATGTGCAACTATAATAGAACGATTACATAAATTTTTTTTCATTTTTTTAGTAATTAATTTTATAATTTTATTAAAAGCATTATATTCACTAATAGCTCCTCTTAAAGAACTATTAATATTTATTTTATTATGAATTAATGATTCATAATTAATTTTAGAATTTAAAAAAGGTTTAATATGAAAATGAATTATTTGATCTTTTTTTAACCATCCATTTTTATCAATTTTAAAAGTTATTAATGCTATTTCTAATATGGCATTTATATTTGAATCTAAACCAGATGTTTCTATATCTATAACAATTGGATAAAAACCTTTAAATCTATAATATAAATGTTTTTTTTTATTCAAATTTAATTCCTAATTTTTAAAAAATATATTATAATTTATGAACTTAAATATAATTTTTTAATTTAATATTAAAAAATTATATTTATATAAAATTTAACAAATTTAAATAGTAAAATTAATATAGGGTTTTATGAGTTATATAAATATTATTAAAATTTTTAAAATGCGTAACTTACTATTTCAAATAACAAATGAAAAAATTTTAAAAAAAATTTTAAAAAATAATTATATTAATTTTTATTGTGGTTTTGATCCAACATCAAGTAGTTTACATATAGGACATTTATTACCATTAATTTCAATAAAAAGATTTCAAAAATTAGGACATAAACCTATATTATTAATAGGAGAATCTACAGGATTAATAGGTGATCCAAGTTTTAAAAAAAATGAAAGAAAATTACAAAATAAAATAAAAATAAAAAAATATACTAAAAAAATTATTTTTCAAATAAATTCAATTTTAAATAAAAATAAAAATAATAATTTAATTATATTAAATAATTATAAATGGTTTAAAAACATAAATATTATTAATTTTTTAGAAAAAATTGGTAAACATTTCTTTATTAATAATATGATTAATAAAGAAATTATTAAAAATAGAATTAAAAATATTAATAAAAATATATCCTTTACAGAATTTTCATATATTTTATTACAAAGTTATGATTTTTTACATTTATATAACAAATATAAAGTATTTTTACAAATTGGAGGTTCTGATCAATGGGGAAATATTATTTCAGGTATAAATTTAATAAAAAAAATAAATAAAAATAAAGTTTTTGGTTTAACATTACCTTTATTAATTCAATCTAATGGAATTAAATTTGGTAAAACAGAAAAAAATACTATTTGGTTAGATGAAAAAAAAACTAGTCCTTATAAATTTTATCAATTTTGGATAAATACTAAAGATTCTGATGTATATAATTTTTTAAAATTATTTACTTTTATAAACATAGCTAAAATATATAAAATAAAAAAACAAGATAAAAATAAAAAAAAACCTATCGCTCAAACTATTTTAGCTGATAAATTAACTTATTTAATACATGGTAAAAATAATTTAATTTCTGCTAAAAGAATTACAAAAAGTCTTTTTAACAATAAATTATCAGAAATGACCGAATATGATTTTTATCAATTAAAACAAGATGGAATTTTTACTATAAAAATAAATTTTAATAATATAAAATATCTTCAAGAAATTTTATTAATTTCTAATTTATCTTCATCTTATAATAAAGCTAAAAATATGATTATTTCCAAATCTATAAAAGTAAATGGAAAAATAGAATCTAATATTTATTTTAAATTTAAAAAAAAAAATTTAATATTTAAAAAATATAGTTTAATTTGTAGAGGTAAAAAAAATTATTGTTTAATTTATTGGAATAATTCTAAAATTTAAAAATTATATTTTAGTATACATATCAATACATTTAGTTGGACATTGTGATATACATAATGTACATCCAATACAATTTTTATTTATAATAGTATGTAAAAAACCTCGAGAACCTACAATAGCGTTATTAGGGCATTTTTTTAAACATTTATTACATCCGATACAATTTTTTTCATCAATCCATGCATATATACGTAATTTTTTTTTTTTTTTATTATTCATATTTAATTTATAATTTATAAATAATATAATAAATTATTAATTTATTTTAAAATAAATTAATATTAATTTATTTTTTAATATAAATTAATATTAATTTTAAAATAAATTTATTTTTTTAATATAACTTTAGGTAAACCTTTATTAATAACTACAGATTTATCAATAATTATTTTATGAATATCATTTCTAGATGGAGTTTTATACATAATATTAAGTAAAAAATTTTCTAATATTGATTTTAAACCTCTAGAACCAACATTTAGTTTTTTTGCTTTTTTAGCTATTTCATAAATAGCATCTGATTTAAATTTTAATTTAATATTTTCTATATTAAATAAAATTTTATATTGTTCTATTAAAGAATGATTAGTTTCATTTAAAATACTAATAAAATCCATAATATTTAAACTATTTAAACTAATAATTATTGGTAATCTACCTACAAATTCTGGAATTAAACCAAATTTTATTAAATCAGAAGTTTGTAAATAATTTAATAAATTTTTATTTAAATATTTTCTGTCATAAATTTTTGAATTAAAACCTATATAATTTCTTCTTTTAATTCTTTTTTTTATAATTTTTTTTATATTATTAAAAGCTCCTCCACAAATAAATAACATTTCATTTGTATTTATATATAAAAATTCTTGTTGAGGATGTTTTCTACCACCTTTAGGAGGTATAGAAGATATAGTTCCTTCTATTAATTTTAATAATGATTGTTGTACTCCTTCTCCAGATACATCACGAGTTATTGAAACATTGTCTGTTTTTTTTGCAATTTTATCTATTTCATCTATATATATAATACCATGTTGTGCTTTTTCTATATCATAATTACATGATTGTAATAATTTATGAATTATATTTTCTACATCTTCACCAACATAACCAGCTTCAGTTAATGATGTTGCATCAGCAATTACAAATGGAACATTAAGAAATTTAGATAAAGTTTTAGCTAATAAAGTTTTACCACTTCCTGTAGGTCCAACCATTAAAATATTACTTTTTTCTAATTCTATCTTACTTTGTTGATAAATAAATAATCTTTTATAATGATTATATACAGCGACAGATAAAATTTTTTTAGCTGAATTTTGACCAATTATATATCTATCTAAATATCTTTTAATTTGATAAGGTTTAGGTACATATTTCATAATTTATCCATTTTTTTTAAAATAATAAAATTTGTTATATATTAAACTATTCTTTTTTTTAAAATTTTATCTATTATTCCATATTTTACAGCTTCTTTTGCTGAAAAAAAATAATCTCTTTCTATATCTTTTTCTATTTTTTTTATATTTTGACCAGTATTTTTTGATATTAATTTATTTAAATAATTTTTAGTTTTAATAATTTCTTTTGCATGAATTTCAATATCAGTAACTTGTCCATTATAACCACCTAATGGTTGATGAATCATTATACGAGAACTTGGTAAACAAAATCTTTTTTTTTTAGTTCCGGATGATAATATAAAAGCTCCCATAGAACAAGCTTGACCTATACATATAGTATTAACATCAGGTGTTATAAATTTCATAGTATCATAAATACACATACCTGAAGTTATAACACCACCAGGTGAATTTATATATAAAAATATATCTTTTTTAGAATCTACAGATTCTAAAAATAACATTTGTGCCACAATTGTATTTGCAATACTATCTTCTATTGTTCCTGATAAAAAAATTATTCTATCTTTTAATAACCTTGAATATATATCATAAGAATTTTCTCCTTTAGAACTTTTTTCTATTACTATAGGTACTAAATTCATAATATTTCCTTATATTTATTTTTAATAAAAATAATTTTATTAATATAAATAAAATTATTTAATTTTTTATATAAAAAATATATATTACATAATTATATAATATAATAAATTATTAATATATAAATTATAATTTAAAATAAAAAAAATATAACTTAATAAGGATATATGAAAATATCTAAATTAAAAAATTATTTATTTTTACCAATAATAATTTTATTAGTAAATTTTAGCACTAAATATTATATTTTAAACCCTAAAGGCCAAATAGCTTTTGAACAATCAAAATTAATTTTTGTTTCTTTTTTAATAATGTTAATTATAGTTGTTCCAGTTATATTAATGTCAATAATTTTTTTATATAAATATAGTGAAAAAAATTATAATCATAAAAATTATAAACCAAATTGGGATAATTCAAAAAATATTGAAATAGTAACTTGGACTGTACCAATAATAATTGTTTTTTTTTTAAGTATTATTACATGGAATTCTACTCATAAATTAGATCCTTATAAACCTATTATTTCAAATACAAAAACTATGGATATCGAAGCAATATCTTTAGATTGGAAATGGATATTTTTATATCCAAAACAAAATATAGCTTCTGTTAATGAATTAGCTATTCCAATAAATACTCCTATTCATTTTATAATTACATCAAGTTCAGTTATGAATTCTTTTTTTATACCAAAATTAGGAAGTCAAATGTATGCTATGGCTGGTATGAAAACTCAATTATATTTAATATCTAATAAACCTGGTATATATACAGGATTTTCTTCTAATTATAGTGGTGTTGGTTTTTCTAATATGAAATTTAAAGTTATTTCATGTAAAAATATGAACTATTTTAATAAATGGTTAAAAAAAGTTAGACGTTCATTAAATTATTTAGATGCAGTAAATTTAATGCAAGAATCAATACCTAGTATTGATCATCAAATAGAATATTTTAATAAATGTGAATCAGGATTATTTAATAGATTAATTGACAAATTTAAAAATAATAAAAATAATATTTATTAATTAAAATAAAATATTATTAATTAATTTAAATAATAATATTTAAAAAAAAAATGCTATTTGGAAGACTTACGTTAAACGCAATTCCATTTAATGAACCTATTATAATGGTTGTTGGTTTTTTAATAATAATTGCTAGTTTTACTATTATTCTTAGTTTATCATATAATGATAAATGGAAATATTTATGGTACAATTGGTTTACTTCAGTAGATCATAAAAAAATAGGTATTATGTATATAATATTAGCATTAATAATGCTAATGAGAGGATTTATTGATGCAATTATGATGAGAAGTCAACAAGCATTATCTTCTGGAAAAAATCATATAAATCTTTTACCTCCACATCATTATGATCAGATTTTTACTGCTCATGGTGTTATAATGATATTTTTCGTTGCAATGCCTTTTATTGTTGGTTTTATGAATTTTATAATTCCATTACAAATAGGAGCTAGAGATGTTGCTTTTCCTATTTTAAATAATTTAAGTTTTTGGTTAACTTTTTCAGGAGCAATGTTGTTAAATTGTTCTTTAATAATAGGAGAATTTGCAAGAACTGGTTGGTTAGCTTATCCACCATTATCAAATATATTATATAATAATGGTGTAGGTGTTGATTATTGGATATGGAGTTTACAATTATCTGGAATAGGTACTATTTTAACAGGTATAAATTTTTTTGTTACAATAATAAATATGAGAACATATAATATGATTATGTTTAAGATGCCAGTTTTTATATGGACTTCTTTATGTTCAAATATTTTAATAATTGCATCATTTCCAGTATTAACTATTACTTTATTAATGTTGACTTTAGATAGATATTTAGATTTTCATTTTTTTACTAATGATATGGGTGGTAATATAATGATGTATGTGAATTTAATATGGATTTGGGGTCATCCTGAAGTTTATATTTTAATACTTCCTATATTTGGTATATTTTCAGAAGTAGTTGCTACATTTTCTAGAAAATATTTATTTGGATATAATTCATTAGTATGGGCTACTATATCTATTACAATTTTATCTTTTATTGTATGGCTACATCATTTTTTTACTATGGGAGCTGATTCTAACGTTAATTCTTTTTTTGGTATTATGACTATGATTATAGCTATTCCTACTGGTGTAAAAATTTTTAATTGGTTATTTACTATGTATAAAGGAAAAATTAAAATAAATTCTATTATGTTATGGACTATAGGTTTTTTAATAACTTTTTCTATTGGTGGAATGGCAGGAGTATTATTAGCAAATCCAAGTATTGATTTTTTATTACATAATAGTTTATTTCTTGTTGCTCATTTTCATACTGTTATTATAGGAGGAGTAGTATTTGGTTGTTTCGCAGGTTTTAATTATTGGTTTCCTAAAGCTTTAGGTTTTAAATTAAATGATAATTTAGGTATTTTTTCTTTTTGGTTTTGGATTGTAGGTTTTTTTACAGCTTTTATGCCACTTTATATATTAGGGCTTATGGGGATGACAAGACGTTTAAGTCAAAATATAGAATATAAATTTCATAAACCTTTAGTAATAGCAGCTTTTGGTACTTTTATAATTACTATAGGAATTATATTTCAAATATTACAATTATACAATTCAATAAAAAAAAAAAATAATTATGTTGATAAAACTGGTGATCCATGGAATGGAAGAACTTTAGAATGGTCTGTATCTTCTCCTCCACCATGTTATAATTTTGCAATAATACCAATTATATATGAAAAAGATGATTTTTGGAGATCTAAAATTACAGATAATATAAAAAAAATTAAACGTTTTTTTTATAAAAGAATACATATGTATAATAATAATAATTTAGGAATTATTTTATCATGTTTTGGATTTATATTTAGTTTTTCTATTATATGGTATATTTGGTGGTTATGTTCAATATCTTTATTTATATTATTATTAATTATTATTATTGATAGTTTTTTTTATAATAAAGGTTATTACGTTGAATCTTATTATATAAAAAAAGAAGAAATTAAAAATATGAAAATGAGATTTTATTTATGTTAAATAAATTTATAAAATTTAAAAAAAAAAAAAAAAAATAGATAAAAATAAAATTTTAGGTTTATGGGTTTATTTAATGAGTGATTGTATAATATTTTCAATTTTATTTGTTACTTATTCAGTAATATTAAATAATGTTACAATTAATTTTATAAACAATATTTTTAATATATATTTAGTTTTTATTGAAACTATTGTTTTATTATTAAGTTCTTTTAGTTATTGTATAATTAATATTTGTATTAAAAAAAAATATATATTTTTTACTATTTTTTTTTTATTTATTACTTTTTTATTAGGATCAGTATTTTTAAATTTAGAATTATATGAACTTTGTATTTTAATTAATAAAGGATTAGGTCCTCAAAAAAATGGTTTTATGTCTATTATTTTTACTATATTATCAATACATGGAGTACATATATTTATTGGTTTAACATTTATATTAAATTTAATTACGCATGTAATATTAAATGGAATTAATAAAATAAATTATAATAAAATTATCAGATTAGGTTTATTTTGGCATTTTCTTGATATTATTTGGGTATTTATATTTACAATTATATATATTCAAAATTCATTATAAATAATTAATAATTTTATAGAGAAATAAAATGAATCATAAATTTAAAAAAAATATAATTGGTTTAATTTTTTCTACATTATTAACAATTTTTCCATTAATTATTTTACATTTATTATATATAAATAAATTTTATAAAATAATATTTATATATTTTTGTTTATTATTACAAACATTTATACATTTTTTTTATTTTTTAAATTTAAAATTAAAAATTAAAAATAATTGGAACTTAATTTCATTAATATTTGTTATTATAATAATGACTATTATTGTAATAGGGACAAATTATATAATGTTAAGTTTACATCATAGAATGTAATATTAAAATATGAATAATATAAAAATTTTTTTAAAAATTATTAAACCCGGAATTATATTAGGAAATATTTTATCTTTAATTACAGGTTTTTTTTTCACTGATCCAAAAAAAAACAATTTTAAAATACTAATAATAACCATAATTTCAGTAATTTTTATAATTTCTTCTTGTAATATTTTGAATAATATTATTGATATTAATATTGATTGTAAAATGAAAAGAACAAATAATAGATTATTAGTAAAAAAAAAAAAATATATTAAAATTGTTTTTTTTATTTCTATAATTATAAATTTAATAGGTTTTATTTTATTATATTATAAAATAAATAATTTAGTTTTATTTATTTCTATAATAGGTTTTTTGGTATATGTTATTTTTTATAGTTTAATATTAAAAAGATATTCTATATATAGTACATTATTTGGAAGTATTTCAGGAGCAATAACTCCAATTATAGGTTATTGTTCTATTAATAATAAATTAGATTTAAAATCATTATTATTATTTATAGTTTTTTTTTTATGGCAAATACCTCATTTTTATTCAATTTCTATAATTTATTTAAAAGATTATGAAAAAATTAAAATACCTATATTTGTTATTATAAAAGGAATTAAAAAAACAAAATATAATATTATTTTTTATATAATATTATTTTCTATAATACATTTTTTTTTAATAACTAATTATTTTAATAATTTTAAATGTATATTAATTTCTATTTTGTTAGATATTTTATGGATTATAATTTCAATTTTAAGTTTAATAACATTAAATAATAAATTATTATCACGTTTAATTTTTATTTTATCTATATTAATAATAATAACATTTAATATAACAAGTTTTTTAAATTATAATTTTAAATATTAAAATTTTATAAATAATTTTAATTATAGGATACAAATATGAATAAAATTGAACATAAAGCTATTATTAGTTTAATAATAATATTTATTTTACGTATGTCTGGTATTTTAATGTTATTACCAATTATGAATATTTATTTACCATATTATCATATTAAAAGTAATTTAATTCCAATTGCGATATCTATATATGGATTAATGCAAATTTTATTTCAATTACCATATGGTTTATTATCTGATATGATAGGAAGAAAACCAATTATAAAATTAGGTTTATTAGTTTTTTCTTTAGGAAGTTTAATAGCCGCTTATGTAGATAATGTATATTTTGTTGTTTTAGGTAGAATTTTACAAGGATCTGGAATTGTACATCTTAATATTGTATTATTAATGTCAGATTTAATTAGAGAAGAAAATATATCTAAATCTATGGCAATATTAAATATTTTTTTAATTTTTACATTTTTAATATCTTTAATAATAGGTCCAATTATTGCATGTGTATATGGTTTAAAAATTTTATTTTTTTTAATGGCAATTTTATCTTTAATTGGTATAATTATTTTATCATTTTTAGTTCCTGAAGAACATCCTATATGTCAAAAATTTAATTTTAGAAAACAATTTATGAATGTTATTAATAATTTACAATTATTAAAAATTAATTTTAGCGTTTTATTTTTACATATATTATTAAATATTACATTTTTAATTATGCCAAAAAAATTATTTGATGTTGGTTTTAATCTTGAACAACATTGGCAAATGTATTTAATAGAATTCTTTATATCTTTATTTTTGACTATTCCAATAATTATGATTTTAGAAAATTCTAATAAAATAAAAAAAACATTAAGAAATATTATAATTTTAATTTTTATAATATATTTAATTTTATGGAAATTAGATAATTATTTTTGGATATTAATATTAGATTTACAAATTTTTTTTACAATATTTACTGTATTGGAATCAATGTTACCATCTATGATTAGTAGAGAATCATCATTATTAACAAAAGGTGTATCTATGGGTTTATATAATGTTTTTCAATTATTAGGATCTGTTTCTGGTTGTATAATTAAAAAATATATAGAAGAAAAATTTAATATTAATTATTTATTTATGCTAACATTTATATTAGTTATAATTTGGTTTTTATTAATAATAACTATAGAAGAACCTTTTAATAAAAGTAATATATTTATTTTATTAGATAATAATAATTATAATTTATCTTTAAATAAATTATATAAAAATAAAGGTATTTTAGAAGCTGTTATTTCATATAATAAAAAAAAATTATACTTAAAAATAGATAATAAATTAATAAAAAAAGAAAATATTAAAGATATAGTTTTAAAATAAAAAAAATTAATTTTTGAAATTATTGAATTTTCTATAAAAATTTTTAACAAAATATTCAAATTTATTTTTATAAATATAATATCTTATATTTGACATTAATTTTTCATAAAAATATAAATTGTGTATAGTATTTAAACGTAACCCTAATGTTTCTTTACGTTTGTCTAAATAATGTAAATATGAACAACTGTAGTTTTTACAAGTATAACAAAAACAATTTATATCAATAGGATAAATATTATTTTTATATTTAATATTTCTAATTCTTATTATACCATTATTAGTAAACAAATAACCATTACGAGCGTTTCTAGTAGGTATAACACAATCAAAAAGATCTATTCCTAAATATACACTATTTATAATATCAGTAGGGTTTCCAACTCCCATTAAGTATCTTGGTTTATTTTCAGGAATTTGTAAACAAGTATGTTTTATAATTTTAAACATATCTTTTTTAGGTTCACCTACTGCTAAGCCGCCTATAGCATAACCATCAAAATTTATTTTTAGATTTTCTTTGATAGAAATATCTCTTAAATTTTTAAAAATTCCTCCTTGTAAAATTCCAAATAAATATTTTTTTTTATTAATATTTTCAAAATATTCTTTACTAATTAAAGACCAATAAATTGATTTTTGCATTGAATTATATACTTTATTATAATTAGTAGTATATTTAATACATTCATCAAAAACCATTGAAATATCAGAACCTAAAATATGTTGTATATAAATTGATTTTTTTGGATCTATATTTACTATATTACCTTTTGTTGGATGATAAAAAGTAATTTTTTTATTATCAATATTAATTTTTTTTTTTAAACTAAAAATTTGAAAACCTCCGGAATCAGTAATAATAGGTTTTTTCCATTTCATAAAATTATGTAAATCACCACTCTTTTTAATAATATTAATATCACAATTTAAATACATATGTAAAGAATTATTTAAAATAATATCACTTCCTATTTCTTTTAATTCATTAGTAGATAATGTTTTAATAATTCCATAAGTACCTACCGGCATAAAAGCTGGTGTTTTAATTATACCATTTTTTAAAAATATATAACCACAACGAGCATTTTTATACTTTTTATATATTTTAAATTTCAATTATTACCTCTAAAATATTTTTTAATTAATTTTATCTAAAAAAGCTTTTGGATTATGTATAATAAACATGGAATCTCCATAACTAAAAAATTTATATTTATTTTTAATTGCTATTCTATAAGAAGACATTATATTATAATAACCAGCAAAAGAAGATACTAATATAATTAATGTTGAACAAGGTAAATGAAAATTAGTAATTAGTGCATCTACTATTTTATATTTATAACCAGGATATATAAAAATATTAGTTTCTTTTTTTAATGAAATAATATATTTTGATTTAAAAACTGTACTTTCTAAAGCACGTAAAGTACTGGTACCTACTGCAACTATTCTATTACCTTTTAATTTACATTTAATAATTTTCTTTATTACATTTTTTGTTACTATACATTGTTCTTTATGAATTTTATGATTTTTAATATTTAATGATTTTATAGATTGAAATGTTCCCGATCCTATATGTAAAGTAATAAATATTATTTTTATTCCTTTTTTAATTAAATTTTTAAATAAAATTTTATCAAAATGTAAACCAGCTGTAGGTGATGCAATAGAACCATATTTACTACTATATATTGTTTGATATTCATTTTTATTTTTTTTATCAATTTTTTTTTTTATATATGGTGGTAAAGGTATTTTACCATAAATTTTTATTATGTTCCATACTGTAATAGAAGATATAAATTTAATTTTATAAAAAATATTATATTTTGATTTTATAGTAGCATAAATATTATTTTCATAATTTATAATTAAAAAAGTATTAATTTTAATTTTTTTATTAGATTTTATTTTTCCTAAAACCATATTATTGTTTAATATTTTTTCTATTAATATTTCTATTTTTCCACCACTTATTTTTTTAGCAAAAATTCTTGCAGGTATAACTCTGGTATTATTTAATATTAATAAATCCCCTTTGTTTAAAATATTAATAATATTATTAAATTTACCATGATATACTTTTTTTTTTATACTATCTAAAATCATTAATTTTTTTTTATTTTTATTGATTATTGGATGTTGAGAAATCATATTTTTAGATAATTTAAAATAAAAATTTTTCAAATGCATTTTTAAATTTTCCATTAAAAAAAAATTTTAATATTAAAAAAAATTTTTTTTATTACATTAAAATAATAATATAATATTGAAATAAAAAATATAAAAATAGTTGGTGTTACCCAAGATAATTCTTGTTTATTTAAAGGTAAATTTAATGAAATTATTTTTATTAAATTATTTTTTTGTATTACATCTATAAAACTAAAAAATAAACTTGTTATTACTGTAATAAATATAATATTAGTTTTATAAAATAAATTTGATAAAAAGCTCATTATAATTAACACCATACATGGTGGACAAATTATTGTTAATATAGGAATAAAAAATTTTATTAATTTATCAAGTCCTATATTAGTAATTAAAATAGAAATTATAATTATAATATAAACTATTTTATTATAAGATATAGGTAAATATTTATAAAAAAATTCTGCACAAGAACAAGTTAAACCTATAGAAGTTACAATACAAGTTATAAAAATTAAAAAACTTAAAAAAAAATTTCCAAAAATTCCAAATGTATTATTTACATAAATACTTAAAATTTCTATTCCATTAGTTTTTTGATTAATTATTAAATTACTAGTAGAACCAAGTTTAAATAAATTTAAGTAAACAAAAATTATACATAATCCTGAAATAAAACTAGTTATAATAGTATAATAAACTAATTTTTTAATTTTTTTTATACCTTTAGATTTTAAAGCATTTATTATAATATTTCCAAACATTAATGATCCTAATGTATCCATAGTTAAATAACCATTAATAATTCCATTAGAAAAAGCAGAATTTTTACAAATATTTATTGTATTTGTAATTTTTCCTGATTGATAAAAAATTATTGATAAACTTAATATTAATAACGCAATAGTTTTTAAAGGAGCTAAAAAATATCCTATTGTATTTAATAATTTTCCAGGATATAAAGATATTATATTGATAATTAAAAAATAAATTATACTATAAATAAATAAATAAATATTTGAATTTCCTGTAAAAGGTAAAATATTTATTTCAAATGATACCGTAGCTGTTCTAGGAATAGCAAAAAAAGGTCCTACAGATAAATAACATATTGTTATTAATATTATTCCCATAAATTTACCAATGGGAGATATTAATTTATTAATACTACCTCCTTTTTGTGCTAATGCAATAATTGATATAGTTGGAAGTATAGTTGCTGTAATTAAAAAACCTATAGCCGCATACCATACAAGTTTACCAGATTGTAAACCTACCATAGGAGGAAATATTATATTTCCAGCTCCTACAAATAAAGCAAAATTCATAAAACTTATTGCAATAATATCTTTATATAATAAATTATTTTTCATTTTATATAACCTTAAAATTATTATTTTAAACTATTAAATTATATTATATATTAATTTAATATAATATATAAAGGAATTTATTAATATGATTTTAGTATCTCAATCAGCACCAAATTTTATTTCTTCTGCTATATTAGGTAACGGAAAAATGACAAGTAATTTTAATTTTAGAGAATTTACTAAAAATAAAACTGTAGTATTATTTTTTTGGCCTATGGATTTTACTTTTGTATGTCCTTCAGAATTAATTGCTTTTAATAACAGATATCAAGATTTTAAAAATAAAAAAACTATTATTGTAGGAATATCAATAGATTCAATTTTTGTACATAATGCTTGGAGAAACACTCCTATTAAACAAGGTGGAATAGGTCAAATAAAATATATTATGGTGTCTGATATTAAAAGAAAAATACAAAAATCTTATGGTATAGAACATCCTAAATTAGGAATATCATTAAGAGGTTCTTTTTTAATAGATAAAGAAGGAATTATAAGACATCAAGTTATAAATGATTTACCATTAGGTCGTAATATTGATGAAATGTTAAGAATGGTTGATGCTTTACATTTTTATGAAAAATATGGTGAAGTTTGTCCAGCACAATGGTATAAAGGTAAAAAAGGGATAATACCTAATAATAAAGGTATTAAAGATTATTTATCTAATTCTTATAAAGACTTAAATTAATTTTAAAAAAGGAGAAAATTTTCTCCTTTTTAAATTTTTTAATATTAATCTTCAAAAAAATCATTATAGTTTTCATCATTTTCATCATTATAATATTCCGGTATTTCTTTTTCTGATATAAAATTATTATTTTCATCAAAATTTTTTTCTTCATATTTTATATTATTATTTGATTCATTTTCATCTATAATATTAGTTATTTCTTCTGATTGATTATTATTATTATTATTATTTTTATTAAATAAATTAGTTAATAAATTTCCAACAAAAACTCCTCCTGTAACACCTACAGCAGTTTGTAAAGCATTTTTTAAAAATGTATTATTAGATTGGTCATTATTATTATTATTATTATTATTATTATTTAAATGTTTTTCATAATTATTATTTTTTTTTTTATTTTTATTGTTATAATTAAATAATTTAGATAAAAAACTTTTTTTTTCAATATTTTTTTCTTTAAATTTAATTTTTAATTCTTCAATTTTTTTATTTAATAATTTAATAGCTGTTTCTTGTATTAATATAGTTTGAATCATATAATATATAGAATAAGGTTGTTTTATAAAACATTTATTAATTAAATTTTCAGCATATTTATCTTTTTTATTTTTTTTATTTTCAATTTCCTTAAATTTATAAAATAATTTTTCAATCATTTTTTTTTCTTCTAATTTCATATTTTAAAATCCTTATTTTAATTATTAATATTATAAAATAATATAAAATATTAAATATTTAATATTATAATTTTAAAAATAAATTTATATTCTATAAAGAGTATTTAATGAATCCAATAATATTATATTTAATAGGTATGAAAGGAACAGGTAAAAGTACAATTTGTAAAAAATTATCTAATAAAATTAATTATTTTTATTTAGATATAGATGAATGCATTATAAAATTATATCGTAAAAATATATCAGAAATAATTAAAAATAATAATTGGAAAAAATTTCGTTATTATGAAAATTTTGTATTAAAAATTATTAATAATATAAAAAATATTATTGTATCGACTGGTGGTGGTATTATTTTATTAAATAAAAATAATTATTATATGAATAATAATGGTAAAATAATATATTTATACGCAAATTCAAAATTAATTCTTAAAAGATTAAAAAATGATAAAAATTTAAAACAAAGACCTAAATTAACTAAAAAACCTTTTAAAGAAGAAATAATAGAAATTTTAAAAAAAAGAAAAAATAAATATGATAAAATATCAAATTATAAAATTTCATCAAATTTATCAATTATAAAAATTTTAAAAAATATATGTTCTTATATATTACATAATTTAATAAAATAATAAAAAATATATTTTTATAGGTAATAAATTGAACATAAAGAAAAAAATTTCTTTAAAAGTAAAACAAATAATGTCCATTTTAAACATACCTAAATTTTATAAACCTATAATAATTTCTTCAAAAGATAAATTATTAATTAAATATCAAATTAATGGTATATTAAATTGTGCAAAACTATTAAATATATATTCTTTTTATTTATCTATAAAAATAGCAAATAAAATTAATATGTATAAAATATCTAATAAAATAGAAATTTATAAACCTGGTTTTATAAATATATATTTTAATAAAAAATGGTTATCAAAAAAAATATTATCACTATTTTCTTTATCAAGAATTGGAATAAAAAAAAAAAAAACTTCAAATATAATTATAGATTATTCTTCTCCTAATATTGCTAAAGAAATGCATGTTGGACATTTAAGGTCTACTATTATAGGAGATGCAACTTTTAAAATATTAAAATTTTTAGGATTTAATGTAATAAAAGTTAATCATATAGGTGATTGGGGTTATCAATTTGGTTTATTATTATCATATTATTTTAAAAATAATGATAAATTTAAAAAAATTGATTTAAAAAATTTAGAATATTTTTATAAAAAATCAAATTTAATATATAAAAAAAATAAAAAATTGTCTAAATATTTAAATTATTGTTTATTACAATTATATAAAAAAAAGAAAAAATATAAAAATATTTGGAAAAAAATAATTAATATTACTATCAATTACAATCAAAAAATATATAAAAAATTAAATGTAAGTTTAAATAAAAAAGATATTGTAGGTGAAAGTTTTTATCATAAATATTTATCACAAATTGTTTTAGATTTAAAAAAAAAAAAAATAGCTAAATTTATAAAAGGAAATTTGGTAATTAAATTAAAAGAATTTATTAATAGAAATGGAAATACTATGGGGATAGTTATTAAAAAAAAAAATGGTATTTTTTTATATAGTACTATTGATATAGCTTGTATCAAATATAGATATGAAACATTAAATGCCCAAAAAATAATTTATTATATAGATAACCGTCAAAAACAATATTTAAAACAAATATTTAAAATTGTATATAAAGCAAAATATATTAAAAATAAAATAAAATTAGAACATCATTATTTTGGAATGATATTAGATAATAAAGGAAAACCATTTAAAACAAGAGAAGGTAAAAATATTAAATTGAAACATTTAATTAAAAAATCTATAGAAAAATCTAAAAATATAATATTAAATAAAAAAATAAATATAAAAAAAAAAAAAATAAATTTTTTGTCTTCTATATTAGGAGTTGGTGCTATTAAATATTCAGATTTATCTAAAAATAGAATTAATAATTATATTTTTAATTGGAATAATATTTTTTCTTTTGAAGGAAATACTTCATTTTATATTCAATATGCTTATACAAGAATTTCCTCAATTTTTAAACGTACTAATTATAATTATAATTATTTTTCTTCTAAAAAAGTAATATTAAAAAATATAGATGAATTAAATATTGCAATTAAAATTTTACAATTTGAAGAAAATATTATTAAAGCTTCTAAATTAGGAATGCCTAATATTATATGTAATTATTTATATGATTTAACAGTATTATTTTCTTTTTTTTATAGTAAATATTCAATATTATATACTAATTCAAATATAAAACAAATTAATCGTTTACAAATATCTTTGTTAATAGCTAAAACTTTAAAAATTGGATTAAATATGTTAGGTATTGAAACTGTTACATTAATGTAATATATTTTATAATATATTTTAATAATTTATAAAATTATTTTTTAAATATAAAGGATATATATTTTTATTATAAAATAAATTATTTTTATTATAATATTTTATAGTTAAATTTATTATGTCTTTTATATTAATTTCATTAAATAAATGAATATTAGATATATTTTTTTTAAATTTAATATTTGTATATCCTTTTAAACCAACTATAAACCATAAATTATATTTTGAAGTAATTTTATTATTAAAAATTTTATTATTAAAAGTTATTTTTTTTTTATTTATTATCCATAATCCTTTAATTTTTTGATATTTTCCTATATATATTTCATTTAAATCACTATTAATAACAGATAATATTTTTTTTAAAAAAAACATTTTATATATTTTATATGCTATTACATCTAAAATAGATATACTAATTAATGGTATATTCATACCAAAACTAAGACCTTGAGCAACACTAATATTAACCCTTACATTAGTAAAATGACCAGGTCCATTTAAAAAAGATATAGCATTTATGTTTTTTATTGTTATATTGTTATAATTTAAAATTTTTTTAATCATAAATAATATATATTTATTTCCATTTTTATAACATGTTTTTTCTAAATAATAAATATTTTTATTTTTAACTAAAGCAACAGAACATATATTATGACTAATATTAATAATTAAAATTATCATAAATATTTTTCAAATTAATTATAAAAAAGTTTAATATTTTATATTTAATAATAATTTTTATTATATACTAATATATAAAATAATACTTATATATTAGTATAATTTTAATTTTTTTTTAATTTTAAATTTTTTTAATTAAAATATTTTTAAATTTTTATTATTTTTTTTATTTTTTTATTATTATTTTATATTTATTTTTTTTTATTAATAATATTTTTTTTTTTTATTTTTTTTATTTTTTTTTCTTTTATAATATTTTGACGCATTATAAAGTTAAAAAATTCAACTAAAGAAGCAAAACCAACAGCACTATATAAATAAGTTTTAGAAACGTAAATATTTAGTCCATCTAACATTATAAAAAAACCAGTTAATAGTAAAAAACTTAAGAATAAAACAGTGATTGTAGGATTATTTTCTAAAAATTTGATTAAATTTCTAGAAATAAAAAATATTAAAAACATTACTATAAAAATAGATAGTGATATTAACCAAATATTATTCATAATTCCAATTGCAGCGATAATTGCATCAATAGAAAATAAAGAATCTATTGCAACAATTTGAAACACTGCTTTTAAAAAAAATAATTTATTAAATTTTTTTTTATTATTATCATTTTTTTTTTTGTTAATAAATTCATATATTTCTATAGAAGTTTTAATTATTAAAAAAATTCCTCCTATAAATAAAATTAAATCCTTTATAGAAAAACTTAAATTAAATATATTTAATATTTTTTTTTTAAATTTAGATATCCAATTAATCAGACATAATAATAGTATTTTAGCTATAAAAGCTAATGATATACCAATTTTACTTGCTTTTTCACGCTGTTCATTAGGAAGTTTTTTAATAATAATAGATACTAATATTAAATTATCAACACTTAAAACTACTTCTAAAATTATAAGAGTAAATAAACCTATAAATAAATTATATGCTTCCAATATTAAAAACTCCATTTATTAAATAATTTTTATAAAATTATTCAATATAAGTTAATAAATAATTATGATAATATTTATTTATAATAATATTAAATATTATTTTTTTTTTTAAAAAAAATGTAAATAATAAAATAGTCAAGACTCCGACATATACAATCATTAATATTACATACATTATGAGTATTTTCGGGTCTAGACTTTATAATCCCAAAACATAAACTAAAGATGTTTATCCATTACTCTATTTTATAAAGAGACAACATTTATAGCTGCTGGACCCTTTTGACCATCTTGAATTTCAAATTCAACATTTTGGCCTTCAGACAATGTTTTAAAACCATTACCTTGAATAGCAGAAAAATGTACAAAAACGTCTTTGCTGCCATCAGATGGAGTAATAAAACCAAAACCTTTAGATTCATTGAACCACTTTACTTGACCTTTAATCTTTGTCATTTTATATATTTCCTTGTTTCGTTATTATTTAAAAATAAAAAATTTTTAAATTGTATTAATTTTTAAAAATACATTTCTGTATTTATTATTAAATAAATTACTAATTATTTAATTAAAATATTATTTAATATTTATAATAAAAAGATAATTCAAATATTATTATTACATAATTAAATTTTAAAATCAACATTTTATAAAAATACAAAAAAACACTGTTTTATGTTTTTTAATTGATAAAATATGACATTAAAATATTTAATTATTTTATAATGATAAACCAGAATGATATTTATATAATTTTTGATTATTTATTTTCCAAAAATTAATAATATTATCTATCCATAACCATGACAATTCAATTTCTTTTTTGTCAACAAATAAATATTTACGATTATTAATTACTTCTAATAAAAGACATTCATATGAATCATAAATATATTTGTAATTAAATATTTTTTTATAATCAAATTTTAAATTTATTTCTTTTAATATTAATTTATGATTTAAATTTGGTATTTTATTAATTATATTTATATTTATACTTTCTTTTGGTTGTAAATTTATTATTAATTTATTATTTGGTAAATAATTTATATATTTTTTAAATAAATTAACAGCTGGTTTTTTAAAATAAATAATAATTTCAGATTTTTTATTAATTAATCTTTTTCCAGTATTTAAATAAAATGGTACACCCATCCATTGAAAGTTATCTATATATGCACGTATTGATACAAAAGTTTCAGTTTTACTATTAACATTAGAATCTAATTCTTCTAAATATCCTGGT
Source organism: Candidatus Annandia adelgestsuga (assembly GCF_003956045.1). Taxonomy (NCBI): domain Bacteria; kingdom Pseudomonadati; phylum Pseudomonadota; class Gammaproteobacteria; order Enterobacterales; family Enterobacteriaceae; genus Candidatus Annandia; species Candidatus Annandia adelgestsuga. Next base: position 302,347 of record NZ_CP026513.1, read on the forward strand.
ACTTTTTTATTTTCTATTATACCATTTATATATTGGCCTTTTATAGTGTTTTTTTTAATACTATATATATTAATTTTTCTTAAAGATTTTAATATTTTTATTTTTTCTTTTTTAATATTTTTACTATTAAAAATATTAGGTGGTTTCATTGCTATAATAGTTAATAATTGCAATAAATGATTTTGTACCATATCTCTAGTTTGTCCAATTTTATCAAAATAATTCCATCTTCCTTCAATACCTATTTTTTCATATACATTTATATGAATACTTTCAATAAAATTATTATTCCAAATATTTAAAAATAATATATTAGAAAATCTTAAAATAAATAAATTTAATACCATTTCTTTACCTAAATAATGATCTATATAAAATATTTGTTTTTCTTTAAAAAATTTGTTTATTTTATTATTTATAATTTTAAAAGTATTTAATGAATTTCCAATTGGTTTTTCAACTATTATACGTACATTTTTATGATTTAAATTAATATATGATAGACCTTTACATATATTTTCAAATATATTTGAAGGAACAGCAAAATAACTAATAATAATTTTATCATAATTATTAATTAATTTTTTAATTTTTATAAATTCTTTAATATTATTTATATTTACATTTATAAATAATAATTTTTTACTTAATTTTTTCCATATTTTAATATCAATTTTATAATCAACAAAATTTATTAAAGATTTATACATATTATTAATATATTTTTTATTACTTAAATTTATTCTACCAATACATATAATATTTTCATTATTATTTAAACAATTATTTTTTTCTAAATTATATAAAGCAGGTAATAATTTTCTTTTAGTTAAATCTCCATTAGCTCCAAAAATTAAAAAATCATAAAATTTATTTTTAAAAATTTTCATTTAATTTCCAAATTAATGTATAAATTACTTATATTTTTATAATAAAAATAAAATATTATTATTTTATTTTATTTAATAGTATAATAATAAAATAATAAATTTTATTTAATATTAAATTTATTTTATTATAGATATTCCTAATTCTTTTAATAAAGAGTTATTAACATTACAAGGAGATTTACTTAATAAACAATTATAGTTTTGTGTTTTAGGAAAAGGAATAACATCACGAATATTTTTAGTATTAGTTAATAACATAACTAAACGATCTAATCCTAAAGCAATTCCAGCATGAGGTGGAGTGCCATATTTCATAGCTTCTAAAAAAAAACCAAATTTATCTTTCATTTCTTTTTCTTTTATACCTATTAAATTAAATATTTTTTTTTGTATTTTAATATTATTAATTCTTGATGAACCTCCTCCTATTTCATGACCATTTATTATAATATCATAAGAATCAGAAATTACATTTTCTGGATTATTTTTTAAATTTTCAATATTTATTTTATTATTAATAGGTTTAGCAAAAGGATGATGTGTAGGAACTAATTTTTTTTTCTCATTTATTTTAAACATTGGAAAATTTATTACCCATAAAGGTTTTATAATTTTTTTATCAATTATTTTTAAATCTTTACCTAATTTATTACGTAAATAACTAAAAGATTTATTAACTATATTTTCTTCATCTATACAAAAAAATATCAAATTATTTTTTTTTGCTTTTAAAAATTTTAAAATTTTTTTAATTTTTTTAAAAGATAAATATTTATTTAAATTATGTGTTATTTTTATAATTTTATTATTTTTTTTTAATTTTATCCAAAAAATTTTTTTTAAACCATATTTTAATAATTTTTTAGAATAAAAATTAATTTTATTTTTTAAAATTTTATAATTATTTATTAATATTGATGTTGCTCTAATTTTTATATTTTTATTAATTTTAGGAAAAATTTTTAAAATTTCATCAAAATTTAATAAATTATGAATATCTATTAATTTCAAAGGATTTCTTAAATCAGGTTTATCACATCCATATAATTTTATAGATTCATTAAATTTTAACACTTTAAATTTCTTTATTTTAATTTTATTTAAAAACAAAAATATTTTATTTATCATATTTTCTATCAAATTTCTTATTTGGAAAGAATAACTAAATGAAGATTCAATATCTATTTGTGTAAATTCAGGTTGTCTGTCAAATCTTAAATCTTCATCTCTAAAACATTTAGCAATTTGATAATATTTATCAAAACCTGAAATCATAAGTAATTGTTTAAATAATTGAGGAGATTGAGGTAAAGCATAAAATTTACCTTTATTTATTCTACTTGGAACTATATAATCACGAGCTCCTTCTGGAGTTTCTTTATTTAAAATTGGTGTATCAATATTTAAAAAACCATATGAATTCATAAATTTATGAATAAAAAAAATTAATTTAGATCTCATTTTAATTTTTTCTAACATATATATACTTCTTAAATCTAAATATCTATATTTTAATCTATATTTTTCATTGTTATAAGAATTTATATTAATTGGTAATATTTTAGATTTATTAAAAATTTTTAATTTTATCGCATATATTTCAATATTACCGTTAATTATTTTATAATTTATATTTTTTTTTTTACGATGATGTATAATTCCTGTTATTTTTATACAAAATTCGTTTCTTAAAGTATTTGCTTTATTAAATAAATTTTTATTATTATTATTAAATAATATTTGTACAATTCCTTCACAATCTCTTAAATTAATAAAAATAATATTTCCTAAATTACGATAATTATTTACCCAACCACATAACTTTATTTTTAAACCTATTTTTTTATTTTTAATGTTATTACAATAATTAGTTCTCATAAATTATACCAATTTTATATAATATTTATTATGTTATATTATTAAAACTAGAACCACAACCACATACATTTTTTGCTTGAGGATTTATAAAATTAAATTTTTTATTTAAACCTTCTTTTATAAAATCTATTTTAATACCATATATTAAAGGTATTATTTTTTTTTTTACAAATATATTTATTTTTTTAATATTAAATAAAACATAATTTTTACATTTTTTTTTTACAAATTTTAGTTCATATTTTAAACCCATACATCCAGAATTTTTAATATTTAATTTAATTCCTATAAATTTATTATATAATAAATTTTGTATTTGAGATCTGGCTTTTTTAGTAATAATTATAACATTTAAATTATTTTTTATTTTCATTTATTTTTATTTAATTAAAATTTAATATTTTATTTATATAAATTTATAAAATAAATATTAAATTTTATTTTTTAAATAAGCGTTAAATTTATTTTTTAATAATATTAAACATTTTTGTATAATTTTATTTATTTGATTGTCTTCTAAAGTTTTTTTTTTTGATTGTAAAACTAAATTTAATGTAATACTTTTTTTATTTTTTTCAATATTATCATTATAAACATCAATTAATTCTACATTAATTATTTTTTTTGTAATATTTTTACAAAATAAAATAACATCTTCAGATAAAATATCTTTATTTATTATAATATTAATATTTCTATTATTTAATGGAAATTTAGAAAATTTTTTATATTTAATATTATTTTTTAATAAAATTTTATCATAAAATAATTCAAAAATCATAGTTTTATTTATTATATTTAATTTTTTTTGTAATTTAGGATGTAATACTCCTAAAAAACCTATAATTTTATTATTTTGATGTATTATAGAACTTTGTCCAGGATGTAATAAACATTTGTATTTATTATTAAATAAAAATTTTATATTATAATTAAAATTTAATATATCTAATATAGATTCAACATCTCCTTTTATATCATAAAAATCCATACACCTAGATTTTATAATCCAATTTTTATTAAAGTTATTTCCATTCAATAAACCTGATATTATATTAATTTGATTTACTAATAATAAATTTTTTTTTTTAGGTATAAAACATGTTCCATATTCAAATAATTTAATTGATTTTTTTTGACGATTTTGATTATGTAATAATGTTGAAATTAAACCATTTAACATAGTTGTTCTCATTACAGACATATCTTTAGATATATAATTATTTATTTTTAAAGGTATTATTTTAGGAAATAACATAGATTGTAATTTAGGATCTGTAAAACTATAATTTATAGTTTCATAATAACCTTTATTTAATAAAAAATTTTTAACAAAATTTATTTTTTTAATATTATTTTTATTTTTTTTTATTAATAGATTATTTTTTATAGGAATAATAGGAATATTATTATATCCATAAAATTTAATAATTTCTCTAACTATATTTTCTTTTATTAATATATCTTTTCTATTATTGGGAATAATTATATACCAATATTTTATATTAAATATAATATCACAACCTATTTTTTTTAATATTTTAATTATTTTTTTTTTAGATATATTTATTCCAATAATTTTATTTATTTTTTTTATTTTAATTTTAATTTTATTATTTAACATTAATTTTTTATTTATTTCTTTTTTAATTAAACCTATTTTTCCTTTACAATTTTTTTTTATAAAATAAATTGCCTTCATAAAAAAATTTTCTATCATACTAAAATCAACATTTTTTGAAGAATAAATATTCCATAAATTATTTTTAATTTTATAAATTTCTTTCTTTCCAATAATATATTTTGAATTAAAAATAGAACATAATAGTAAAATATTTTTAGATTTATTACTAATTTTAACTTTTGGGTTAATACATATTCCAGCTAAAGATAAAATTTTACTTTTGTCTTTTATAATTAAAGTATTTTTTTTTAATTTAATTTTTTTATTTTTATAAATATTAAATAAATCATTTTTTTTAGACATTTTAATATTTATAAAACTATCAATACAATCTAAATCAAAAGAATATAATGGTAGTCCTAATTCTATAATTAAATAATTAATAATATTATTAATTATATTTTCTGATGATATACCATAAGAATAAATTTTTTTTTGAATCCATTTTGGAGTAATACATTTAATATTAATATTTTTAATTATAACACTTATAATAATAGGGCAGTATTTTTTTTTAAAAATTTTTATAGAAATATCATCTTTAATTTCATTTAATATAATATATTTTTTTTTTTTTCTAATAGATAAATTATCTAAAATAGATAAATCATTGGCTATACCTATTATTGATAAATGATCAAAACGATTAAAATTAGTATTAATATGAATAACATAATTATCAAAATTAAAAAATTTATTCATATTAATACCTGTTGGAATACTATTATCTAATTCTATTATTTTATTATCTATTTTTTTTAAACCTATATCTGAAAAAGAACATATTTTATTAAAATAATTAATATTTTTTTTTTTTTTTAAAATTTTTAATATTTGATTTTAAAATAGCTATTTTAAGCCCTAAATAACAATTATTAGCATTACAACTAATTTTTATATTTTTTTTACATCCTATATCTACAGATAATAAATATATATTTTTTTTATTAATATTACATTTTATTATTTTACCTACAATTATTTTAGAAAATATTTTTTTTATTTTAATAATTTTTTTTATTTCTATACCTAAAATTAATAATTTTTTACATAATAATTTTATGGGTATTTTTTTTTTAAAAAATTCATTTAACCAATTTGTATTTATTATCATAAATATAATTATATTAAAATTGAGTTAAAAAGTTTAAATCATTTTCAAAAAACAATCTAATATCATCTATATTATAATATAACATAGTTATTCTTTCTATACCTAAACCAAACGCAAAACCTGAATAAATGTTATAATTTATTTTACAATATTTTAAAATATTTGGATGTATCATCCCACAACCTAATATTTCTAACCAATTACCATTTTTTTGTTTTATATCTATTTCTGCAGATGGTTCAGTAAAAGGAAAATATGATGGCCTAAAACGTATTTTTAAATTTTTATCATTAAAAAAAAATTTTATAAAATTATATAATATATATTTTAAATTAGAAAAACTTATTTTTTTATCAATTACAAATCCTTCCATTTGATGAAACATAGGGGTATGTGTACTATCATAATCTTTTCTATATACTTTTCCATAAGATATACATTTAATTGGAGGTTTATTATTTTCTAAAACACGTATTTGTACACTTGAAGTTTGAGTTCTTAATAAAGTATTTTTATTAAACCAAAAAGTATCAGAAAATTTTCTTGCAGGATGATATTTAGGTATATTTAAACAATCAAAATTATAAAAAGTATTTTCTATTTCAGGCCCAGTTTTAACTTCGAATCCTAAATTTTTGAAAAATAATTCAATACGAGATATAGTTTTATTAATTGGGTGTATATTACCAATTTTAAATTTTCTTCCAGGAAGAGATATATCAATTTTTTCTAATAATAATTTTTTATATAATTTTTTTTTTTCTATTTTTTTTTTATTTTCTAAAATTAAATTTTTTATTTTATTTTTTACAATATTAATATTATAACCTAATATTGATTTTTCTTTTTTTGAAATTTTATTTAAATGAATAATTTTATTAGATAAATAACTATTTTTACCTAAATATTTAATTCTATTTTTTTCTAATGATTGTAAATTATTAGATTTGTTTATAGAATGTTTAGCTTTTTTTAATAATTTTATAAAATTTAATTCCATATATTATTTAGTTTTTTATTTTATTAAATTTAATTTAATATAAAAATATTAAAATTTATTATTTTTAATATATTTTTTTGCATATTTTACTAATTTATTAAAACCATTAATATCAATTAAAGCAATATTAGATAAAATTTTACGATTTATATTAATTTTAGATTTATTTAAAGCATAAATAAATTTATTATAAGAAATACCTTTTGTTCTAACTGCTGCATTAATACGTGTAATCCATAATCTTCGTAATTGACGTTTTTTTTGTTTTCTATCTCTATATTCATATTGTCCAGATTTTATATAAGATTGAAAAGCTATTCTATAACTTCTGGATCTAGCTCCATAATAACCTTTAGTTTTTTTTAAAATTTTTTTATGACGTTTATGTGCTGTAACCCCTCTTTTAATTCTAACCATAATTTATTATAATCCTATTTTTTTTAAAAATAAGGTATGCATAAAGATATTTTATGTATATCATTTTTTGATAACATTTCTTTAAATCTTAATTTTCTTTTACGTTTTTTATTTTTTTTAGTTAAAATATGTCTTAAATTAGCATGTTTATATTTAATTTTTCCAGATGATGTTTTTTTAAATCTTTTAAAAACACTTTTTATAGTTTTTATTTTTGGCATATTTATTCCTAATATTATTAATAATATTTAAAAAATTATTTTTTAGGAGATAACATCATCACCATTTGTCTTCCTTCTATTTTAGTTGAAAAAAATTCTAAATTAGATATATGTTTTAAATCATTTTTTATATTATTTAACATATTAACACCAATTTGTTTATGAGTAATTTCTCTTCCCTTAAATATTAAAGATATTTTTGTTTTAGATCCTTTTTTTAAAAAACGTGTTAAATTACGTAATTTTATTATATAATCTCCCTTATCTGTATTAGGTCTAAATTTTATTTCTTTTGTTTGCATTACTTTTCTTTTTCTTCTTTGAATTTTTAATAACTTATTTTTTTGATATATAAATTTACTATAATTTATTATACGATATACTGGTGGTACAGAATTAGAACTAATTTTTATTAAATCTAATCCAAGTTTATAAGATTTAATTATAGAATTTTTTAATGTTGTTATACCTATTTGTTCTCCCTCTATTCCAGTCAATCTTATTTTAAATTTTTTTTTTATTTTTATAATTATTTTTTTAAGATTTATTTTTTTATATTTTTTAAAACGATAAAATTTTTTTATATTATTTGATTTCATAATTTATTATTTCTTCTTTTATTTTTTTTTTAAATAAATTTAAATTAATATTATTTTGTTTATTTCCATAAATATCTCTAACGGAAATAGTTTTTTTTTTAAATTCTTTTTCACCACATATTACTATATAAGGAATTTTTAATAATATATATTTTTTTATTTTAGAACATATACTTTCATTTTTAATATCTATTTTTGATCTTAAATTATCTTTATTAAATTTATCATTTATTTCTTTTGCATAATCTATATTTTTTTTATTTACATTAATAACTATTATTTGTATAGGAGTTAACCATAATGGAAAATTTCCTTGATATTCTTCTATTAAAATACCTATAAATCTTTCTATTGAACCTAAAATTGCTCTATGTATAATTATAGGAACAATTTTTTTATTTTTTTTATTAATATAAAAACAATTTAATCTTTTAGATAAATAAAAATCTAATTGTATAGTTCCACATTGCCATTCTCTATTAAAACTATCAGATAATATAAATTCTATTTTAGGACCATAAAAAGCTCCTTCTCCTTTTTGAAATTTAAATTTTATATTTTTTTTTTTTAAAGAATATATTAAATGTTTTTCAGCAATTTTCCATAAATAATTATTTTTTATTTCTTTAATTGAATAACTAGAAAATTTAACTTTAATATTATTAAATCCAAATATTTTATATATTTCATATAACATATTTATACATTTTTTTAATTCTAATTGTATTTGTTTTTCATTACAAAAAATATGAGCATCATCCTGAGTAAAACTTCTTAATCTCATTAAACCATATAATGATCCAGAAGATTCATGTCTATGACAAATTCCAAATTCTGATACTTTAAATGGTAAGTTTTTATATGATTTAATATTTTTTTTAAAAATATGTATATGTCCTGGACAATTCATAGGTTTAATACAATATTTTATGTTTTTATGATTAGTAGTAAATATAAAATCTTTATAATATTTCCAATGACCAGTTTTTTTCCAAGAAAAAATATTCATAATAATAGGTGTTTGTATTTCTTGATATTCATATTTTTTTAATTTTTTTTTTATTAAAGATTTTATTTCATTAAATATTATTAAACCATTATTATGCCAAAAAACAGAACCAGGAGTTTCTTCTTCAATATGATATAAATCTAATTTTTTACTAATTATACGATGATCATAAATTTTATTTATGTTTTTATTTTTAACTAAAGATAAATTATTATTAATTTTAATTTTACCATAAATTCTTTGTAATAAATATTTTTTTTTATTACATTTAGAATATATATTAGAAACTTTATTTAATTTAAAATTATTACAAAATTTTGTATTAATTATAAGAGGGATATTAGATATATCAAAATATTTTTTATAATTATAAAAATAAAATTTATTATTATTTTTTATATATTTATTTAAAATATTAATTTTATATATTTCTTTATTTTTTAAAAAAAGTTTTATAATTTTTTTGTTATCTAAAACAAATTTATTAATTTTAAAATTATTAATGATATAATTTTTCATTTTTTTTTCTATTTTAATTAAATCCAAAAAAGTTATTTTATGATTTAAATCTATATCATAATAAAAACCATTAGGTGTAATTTTAAAATTTAACATTTTTATTTTATTCCATTTTCTTTTCATTACATAACCTAATATATAAGCACAAGATTTTCTAATTATTATATTATATTTATGATTATTATTATTTATAATTTCTAAAAAAACATTTTTATTTATATAATCATTAATATCAGTTAATTTACCGTTAATTTTTACTGAAATACATTTTTTCAATAATTTTTTATTTATTTTTTTTATAACTTTTTTAATTTTAATAGTATTATCATAAATAAAATTTGTTCCATCAGACATTATAACAATAGGCATATATTATTCTTATTTAATTATATTTAATATGTATATATAATATTTTTTTTAAATTTTTTATTATTTATTATTTATATAATAACAATTTTTAATTTTAAAATTGTTATTAAATTCATATATTAATGGTTTACCAGTAGGTATTTCTATTTTAACTATTTCTTTATCATTAAAATTATGTAAGTATTTAACTAATGATCTTAAAGAATTACCATGAGCTACAACTAAAATATTTTTTTTCATTTTAATATTTTTAAATATATATTTTTTCCAATAAGGTAATACACGTTTATAAGTCATATGTAAACTTTCAGAAAAAGGTATTTTTTTTTGATTTAATTTATAATATTTATTATCATAACCAGTAAATTTAGGGTTTAAAATGTTAATTTTAGGAGGTATTTCTTTAAAACTTCTTCTCCATTTATTTACTTTTTCAATACTAAATATTTTAGAAGTTTTCTTTTTATTTAAACCTTGTAATGATCCATAATGTCTTTCATTTAATCTCCATGTTTTATTTACAGGTATCCAAGTTAAATTTAATTCTTTTAAAATATACCATAATGTACATATAGCTCTTTTAAGAATAGAAGTATAAGATATATTAAATTTAAAACCTAATTTATTTAAATATTTACCAGCTTTTTTTGCTTCTAAAATTCCATTATTAGATAATTCTACATCATACCAACCTGTAAATTTATTTTTTTTATTCCATTCACTTTCACCATGTCTTATTAAAACTAATTTAATTAATGACATATATTTATACCTTAAATATTTTAAAAATATAATTTTTACATTATATTATTACCATATATCATATTAGATAATTCAAAATACTTAGATATAATTTGACTAATATCTGAAAAAGAAGATCTTCTATTATTAGATAAAAATTCTAAATTTTTTTTATATATTAATATAGGTATATTTTCTCTAGTATGATCATTACCAAACCAAGTAGTATCACATCCATGATCTGAAGTAATTATTAATAAATCATTATATTTCATATTTTTAATTAAATTAATAATATAAATATCAAATAATTCTAAACTTAAACCATAACCTATACAATTACGTCGATGTCCCCATAAAGAATCAAAATCTACAAAATTAGTACATATTATAGTATTATCATTAGATTTTTTTAAATATTTTATAGTATTATAAAATAAATTATTTATTCCAAAAGTTTTTATTTTTTTTGTTATACTTTTATTAGAAAATATATCTATTATTTTTCCTATAGCAATTACTTTACCATTTTTTTCATCAATTAATTTTTGCATAACTGTAATATTTTTAAAATTCATAATAAAATCTTTTCTATTGTTTGTTCTTTTAAATTTACCTATTATATTACCTTTAAACGGTCTAGCTATAATTCTACTTATTTTAAAATTATATTTATATAATATTTTTTTTATTTTAATACATATTTTATATAAAGATTTAATATTAAAAATTTTTTCATGACATGAAATTTGTAATATAGAATCATTAGAAGTATAAATTATTGGTTTTTTTGTTTTTAAATGTTCAAATCCAAAATCATTTATAATATCTGTTCCAGAAGCATGACAATTTCCTAAATATCCATTAACATTAGTATTTTTAATAATTTTATTTAATAAAAAATTAGGAATACTATTTTTTTTTTTTTTAAAATAATACCAATTAAATAAAGTAGGTATTCCAACAATTTCTAAATGTCCAGATACTGTATCTTTTCCAGTTGATATAGGATTAGAATATAAAAATATATTATTAATATTATTTTTTATATAAAATTTATTTGATATATTTAAAATTTTATTTAAACCTAAAGATATTAAATTTGGTATATTTAAATTATTATTTTTTTTATATTTAAAATAATTATTATAATATTTATTATTTATTATATTACCTAAAGTATTTGATTTTCTATCATTAAATTTAACGGAATCAGGACTATGTCCGATTCCTAAAGAATCTATTACTATTAATATTAATCTTTTCATTATTACCATTTTTAATTAATATTATTTTATTTTATAATTAAAAACATATTAATATAATTAATATTTATTATATATTATTTTATATTTTAAAAAATTTATATAAAAAAATAAATTAAAATATTATGAAAAGCAAATTTATTGTTGTGGAAGGATTAGATGGTTCAGGAAAAACTACTATATGTAATTATATTAAAAAAATATTTGAAATATTTAACATAAAAATAATAATTACTAGAGAACCTGGAGGAACTCCATTAAACGAAAAAATAAGACATATTATTAAAAAAAAAAATAAAAATGAAATTATAAGTGATAAAGCTGAATTATTAATGTTTTATGCTTTAAGGGCTCAATCTTTAGAATATGTAATAAAACCATCATTAAAAAAAGGTTTATGTGTAATTAGTGATAGACATGATTTATCTACTTATGCATATCAGGGTTATAACATAAAAAATAAAAAAATTATCAAAAAAATAAGTTCATATGTATTGGATAAAGTAAAACCTGATATAACTTTATTTTTAGATATAGATCCAAAAATAAGTATAAATAGAATTATTAAAAGAGGAAAATTAGATAGAATAGAAAAAAAATCTTTAAAATTTTTTACAAAAGTAAGAAAACGTTATTTAAAAATAATTAAAAAAGATAAAAAAAAAATAAAAATCATAAATACTAATAAATCAATTCATAAAGTAAAAAAAGAAATAAAAATTTTATTATTAAAATGGTTACTTAAAAATATAAAATGATAAATTATCCATGGTTAAAAAAATATTATATTAAAATAATTAATTATTATAAAAATAATATTTATTATCGTTCGATATATATAAATACTTGTAAAGGAATTGGAATTCATAAATTGATCATGAATATTTGTAATTATATTNTATGTAAAAAAAAAAAAAAAATAATTAGTTGTGGAAAATGTAAAAATTGTAATTTATTTATAAATAAAAATAATAATGATCTTTATTTTTTTAATTTAAACTATAAAAAAAATTTAGATGTAGGTAATATAAGAAATTTAGTTAATAATTTTTTATATTTTAATAGAATTGATCATCCTAAAATTATATATATAAAAAATATAGAATATTTAAATAATTTTTCAAATTCATCTTTATTAAAAATTGTAGAAGAACCACCAATTAATACTTTTTTTTTTTTTACTAGTACAAATCATAATAAAGTAAATAAAACTTTAATTAGTCGTTGTATAATAGAAAAAATTTTTCCATTTAATGATAAAAAATATTTTTTATGGTTAGTAAATAAAACAAAATTAAATAAATATAAATGTTATATATTATTAAAATTAAATAATGGATCACCTTTATCATCAATTAAAATGATGAAAAAAATAAATTGGAGTGAAAGAAATATTTTATATAATAAATTATATAAAAATTATAAAAATAATATTATATTATTAATAAATATTATATTAATACATGATATTAATATAAAAATATTATTTTTGTATAGTATTTTTTTAGATACCCTAAAATATAAATTTAAAAATTTTAATTTATTAACAAATATAGATAAAAAAAAAATTATAAAAGATATATCTAATTATTTATCATTTAAAAAAATATATAAAATAACATATCAATTTATGATATGTTATTATCATATAAAAAATAATAATTTTATAAATAAAAAAATTTTGATAATGAAATTATTAATAGAATGTCAAAAAATAATAAAATATTAATTTTTTTTTAGGAAAATAATATGTTTTTTATAGATTCTCATTGTCATTTAAATTTAATTAAAAATATAAAAAAAAAAATAATTATAAAAAAATCTTTAAAAAATTATATAAATTTTATTTTATCAATATCATTGGATATTAATGATTATAAAAAAATGTTTAAAAAATTTAAATATTATAATAATATTTTATTTTCTTGTGGAATTCATCCATTATATTTAAATAAAAATATTAATTTAAGAAAATTTAAAAAATTATCCTTAAATAATAAAGTAATAGCAATTGGAGAAACTGGTTTAGATTACAAAAATTTAACATTTAAACCAATACAAAAGTATTTATTTAGATATCATATACGTTTAGCAAAAAAAATAAATAAACCTTTAATAGTTCATAATAGAAATTCTTTTAATGATATAGTTAGAATTTTAAAAGAAGAAAATGCACAAAAATGTAAAGGAGTTTTACACTGTTTTACAGGAAGTAAAAAAAAAGCAAAAATTTTATTAGATATGAAATTTTATATTTCATTTTCAGGAATAATTACTTATTTAAATAAAGAAAAAATAAAAGAAATAATAAATTTTATACCTTTAAATAAAATTTTATTAGAAACAGATTCTCCTTTTTTATCACCAATACCATTTAAAAATAAACAAAATCAACCATCTAACTTAATATATATTGCTAAAATAATAGCTGATATAAAAAAAATTACATTAACAAAATTATCTGAAATTACAAATAAAAATTTTTGTAATTTATTTAAAATAAAATTTTGTTGAAATATTATTAATTAATTATATTTTATAAATTATTTTTTTTTTTTTTTATTTTTTTTTTTATAATATTTATAATTTTTTCTATTTTATTTATTTTTTCTGATTCATGATCATAAATTTTAATTTTAAAAAATTCTTCTAATTCTATAATAATTTCAATTATATCTAAAGAATCTGCCCCTAAATCTTGTAAAGAAGAACTATTTAATATTTTTTTAGGTTTTATACCTATTTTTTTAGAAATTATGTTTTTAACATTATTTTCTATTTTATTAATTAACATTTAAATATCTTATATTTTAATTAAAAATTTATTTAATTTAAATTTTAAATTTAAATTAATAAATTTTAAATTATAAATTTAATATTTTTAATAAAAAAATATTTTTTTTATTATTTTTTTTAATAATTAATTATTTTTAAAATTTTTAATAATTTTTAAAACATTTTTTGAAAATATATTTTTTATTTTTATAATATCCATATCTTGTAATATGATGGTATAAATGTTGTTCACCTGATTTTTTGTCAGTAGATATATTAACTTTTTTTAATTTATCATGTAATCTTCTCATTTTTTTTTTAGATCTTGTAGTTTTTTTTTTTGGAACAGCCATTTTAAACCTCATTGTTTAATATTTTATATAAAATTTTAATATTTTGAAATATTATTTAAAAAATTTTTTAAATTTATATCTAATGGAGCATTTATTTTTAATTTATTTAATGTAAATGGATGAATAAAAGTTAATGATTCTGCATGTAAAAAAAGACGATTTGATATTTTATTTAAATTTTTTTTATTTTTATCATTATTATAAATTTTATCAAACATTACAGGATGTCCTATATAAAATGTATGTATTCTTATTTGATGAGTTCTTCCTGTTATAGGAACAATATCAAGTAAGGTATTATTTAAATATTTTTTTTTAATTTTAAAATTAGTTTCTGATTTTTTACCATTATTATCTACTCTCATCAAATATTGACCATTTTTTTTATATTTTAATAGTGGTAAATTTACTTTTTTTATTTTTTTAGGCCAATGTCCTTTTACTAAAGCTATATATTTTTTTTTAATTTTTTTTTTTTTGAATTGATTATGTAAATTACGAAGTACAAACATTTTTTTTGCTATTAATAATATTCCTGATGTATCTTTATCTAAACGATGAACTAATTCTAAAAAACTATTATTTGGTTGTAAATTTTTTAATATTTCTATAATACCTAATTTTAATTTATTATTACTATGAACTGGTATACCATAAGGTTTATTAATTGCTATTAAATATTTATCCTCATATAATATTGATTTTTTTAATTGTAATATTGTATTTGGGTATAAAAAATTTTTTTTTTTAAAATTTTTATTTAATAATGTTGTTTGTAAAATATCATTAATTTTTAATTTATATTTATGTGTTATTTTTTTTTTATTAATTTTTATTTGTCCTTTTCTTATATTTTTGTATATTTTACTTTTAGGGATATTTTTAAATTTTTTAAATAAAAAATTATCAATTCTTTGATTAACTGATTCTTTATCAATTTTAATATTATTAATATTTATCATAATAAATTATTAATATATATTTTAAATATACAAATATTATAAATGATATATTTAATTTTTATAAAATAATTTCATACATTTAATAGAACAAAATTTTTTAAATAATATTTTACATGAAAAACATTGTATAAATAAAATATGACATTTATTGTTTAAACAATTAACATAATTATAACTTATAGATTTACATTGATGACAATTAGAAATTATACTATAAGAAACATTTTCGCACATTCTATTATCAAAAACAAAATTTTTTCCTATAAAATAATTAGGTAAATTATATTTTTTGATATATCTAATATATGAAATTATACCTCCTTTAATTTGATAAACTTTCTTAAAATTATTATATTTAAGAATAGTACTAACTTTTTCACATCTAATACCTCCAGTACAATATAAAACTATTTTTTTTTTCTTAAAAAAAATTAATTTTTTTAATAAATTATTTATTTGATTCCTAAAATTAATTGATTTTATTTGTATAGAATTTATAAAATGTCCTAGTTCATATTCATAATTATTTCTTATGTCTACAAATACATAATTTTTATTAAATATTAAATTATTTACTTTAGAAACATTTAAATAAATTCCTTTATTTTTTATAAAATCAAAATTTTCATTTATATTATCATTTAATATTTTAGGTTTAACTTTTACAATTAATTTTAAAAAAGATAATTTATCATTTTTAATAGATTTATTTATATGAATATTATATAAATTTTTATTTAATTTATAAATCATATATATAGATTTATTATAATTTTTTTTAGGAATACTAATTTGAGCATTTATACCTTCTTTAGATACATATATTCTTCCTAAAATATTATATTTATTAAAAATAATATAAATCATATTTCTAAAAAAAATTGTATTTTTTATTTTAAAATATTTATAAAATGATACATTTATTCTAACAATATTTTTTAATAATATTATTTTTTTTAATTTTTTTCTAGAATACAAATTATGTAATAACATTTACATCCTTAAATTTAAAATATTTGTATTATTTTAAATTTTAATAATAATAAAATTATTTACCCCCCCATATATTAAACTTTTATTTTATCAATATATTAACCGCTACGGCTGCTTCTTCCCAGATCTGACCGGATTGAAAGTTATTATATTATAAAATTTGTCGAATAAATGAAGGGGGTATTTTTATTTAAAATAATAAAATATTAATTACAAAAATAATTATAATATAATATTTTATTAATGTCAATAAATTAATATTTAATTAATTTATAATTTTTACATTATTTGTTATTTAATAATTAACACTTTTTTTAAGTAAATTATAATATTTTAAACCTAAATTTTTAAATTTACCTACTTTTAATAAAATATTTTTTAATCTTATTAAACCATAACTTATTCTTATTAAATAATTTACTTTTAAATTAATATAATGAAACATTTTTCTTATTTCTTTATTTCTACCTTCTAAAATAGTAATTTTAAACCATTTATTTAATCCAAAACCACTTATATAACATATTTTTTTAAATTTATTTATTTTATTATTGATTTTTATACCTGTACATAATTTATTTAACAAATTATTATTTATTTTTCCAAAAACTCTTACAATATATTCTCTTTTTATTTTATATTTAGGATGCATTAATCTATATGCTAATTCACCATCATTAGTAAATAATATTATACCACAACTGTTAATATCTAATCTTCCAACTGATATCCAATTTACATTTTTAATTATAGGAAGTTTATCATAAATTGTTATTCTATTTTTATTATCATATTTGGTACATATTTCACCAATTTTTTTATAATATGCTAATATTAATTTTTTATTTATATTGTTTGATAATATTATTTTTTTTTTATTAATTAAAATTTTCATTTTTTTATTAATATTTATTCTTTGTCCTATTTTAACTAATTTATTATTGATATAAATTTTTTTTTTGATAATCATTTTTTCAATTTTTCTTCTTGAACCATATCCATTTGAAGAAAGTATTTTTTGTATTTTTTCATTATTCATATTTTTTTTTAAAATTAATAATTATAACAATAACAATTTTTTTTATTTAATTGTAGATTAATTAAATTTTAAAAAATATTATTAATAAATATTTATATATAATATATAAATATAAATATTTTATAAAAATATTTTAAATAAAATAGTTAATTAAAGAAAACATAAATGTTAAATTTAATAATAAAAAATATTAAATATAAAAAAAATCCAACATTAATATTTAATAAAATTTGTAATATTAAATCTTCAACATTACTATTAGAATCATCAGATATTAATAATAAATGTAACTTAAAAAGTTTGATTATTATTGATAGTGCAATACGTATTATTTCAAACAATAATTATGTTCTTTTAATATCATTATCTAAAAATGGTAACAATTTATTATCATTATTAGACAAAAAAATACCTTATAATATTTTTAATAAAAAAATTAAAAATGGTAGAAAATTATTTTTTCCAAAATTAAAAAACATAAATGACGAGGATTCAAGATTAAAAACAACATCGGTTTTTGATTCATTACGTATATTAACAAAATTAATACATACTCCTAAAGAAGAAAGAGAATCAATGTTATTTGGTGGTTTATTTTCATATGATTTAATAAATTGTTCAGAAAAATTACCTATAGTAAAAAATATAAATAAATGTCCAAATTTTTGTTTTTATTTATCTGAAATATTATTAATATTAAATCATCAAAAAAAAAAATCTAGATTACAAGCAAGTATTTTTGTACCTTGTAAAACAGAATCAATAAGAATAAAAAAAAGAATTAATATATTAAATAATATTTTATCAAAAAAAAATTATAAATTAAAAAATTTTTTTATAAATAAAAAAAAAATAAAATGTAATATAAAAGATTCAAAATATTGTAAAATGATAATTAAAATGAAAAAATCTATATATGAAGGAGATATTTTTCAAGTAGTAATATCAAGAAAATTTTTTTTACCTTGTATATTACCATTAAATTCATATGATAATTTAAAAAAAAATAATCCTAGTCCATATATGTTTTTTATGAAAGATCAAGATTTTATATTATTTGGAACATCTCCAGAAAGTTCATTAAAATATAATTCAAAAAATAGAAAAATTGAAATATATCCTATTGCAGGTTCAAGACCTAGAGGTTATAAAAAAAATGGTAATATAGATTATGATTTTGATAGTAAAATAGAATTAGAAATGCGTATGGATAAAAAAGAAATTGCAGAACATTTAATGTTAGTTGATTTAGCAAGAAATGATTTAGCTAAAATTTGTAATCCAGGAAGTCGTTATGTTTCTGATCTTATGAAAGTAGATAAATATTCATGTATTATGCATCTTGTTTCTCGTGTTGTAGGTACCCTTAAAAAAGATTTAGATATTTTTAACGCATATCGAGCTTGTATGAATATGGGAACTTTAAGTGGGGCTCCTAAAGTAAAAGCTATGCAATTTATTAATCTTATAGAAAAATATAATAGAGGTAGTTATGGTGGTTCTATAGGATATTTTACTTCTAATGGAGATTTAGATACTTGCATAATTATTAGATCTGCATATATAGAAAATAATATAGCTATTATACAAGCAGGTGCAGGAATTGTAATTGATTCAAATCCCAAATTAGAATCTGAAGAAAGTAGAAATAAAGCTAAAGCGGTATTAAAATCAATTATTTTTTCAAATTTTTCTAAAGAGGTTTAAATGGCTAATATATTATTAATAGATAATATTGATTCATTTACTTACAACCTTGTTGATCAATTAAGAAAATTAAAACATAAAGTATTAATATATAGAAATACTATATCATATAAATTTATATTAAAATGTTTAAATAAAATTAAAAACCCTATATTAATTTTATCACCAGGACCAGGAAAACCAAAAAATTCTGGTTGTATGCCAAAACTAATTTTTAATATTAAAGGCAAAATTCCAATTATAGGAATATGTTTGGGTTATCAAGCAATAATAGAATCTTATGGTGGAAAAATTATAAATTCTAAAAAAATAATGCATGGTTATTCTTCATTAATTAAACATGATAATAAAAATATGTTTTATAATATTAAAAATCCTATTCAAGTTGCAAGATATCATTCATTAATTGGAGTTAATATTAAAAATAAATTAGTTGTAAATTCTAAATATAAAAATATAGTAATGTCAGTCCGTAATAATAAAGATAAAATATGTGGTTTTCAATTTCATCCTGAATCTATTTTAACAACTTATGGATCATCTATATTAGAATCTTCAATTTTATGGTCATTAAAATTTTATAAAAATTAATAATAAAATTAAATATTAATAAATTTTATTATTTTATATATTTATATTTATTAAAGTTAAAATAATAGTAAAATAAAAATTAATTAAATAATATTTGTAATAATAAAAAAATAAAAATATTATAATTATTATTATTTTAATATTTATAATTTTATAAAATAAAAATTATAAAATAAATTTTTATTATAATAATTAAATTAAATTTATTAAATATATTATATTTTTTAAATTATTTTAAATTAAAAATTTAATTTAAAATATTAAATAATATTAATATATATTTTTTAAATATATGTAACTAAAAAATTATAAAAAAAATATTATTTAATTGATAAAAATGATAATATTTAATATTTTTATTTTTATTATTTTAAATTATAATTTAATCAAAATAATAAAATATTATTTAAAAAATAATTAAAATGAATAAATATATAAAATATGTGTTTTATTAGTAAATAAGGAATAAATTAATGAATTTATTTAATAATATGTTAAAAAAAATTATAAAACATAAATATAAATGGATTATAGATAGAAAAATTAAACAACCTATAAAAAAAATTTTGTTTAAAATTAAAAAATCTAATAAAAATTTTTATAAAATTTTTAACTATCCTTATACTAAATTTATATTAGAATGTAAAAAAAAATCTCCTTATATGGGAGTAATGAGAGAAAATTTTAATATAATAGATATTGTAAACAAATATAAAAAATATGCTTCTATAATTTCTATAGTAACTGATAAAAAATATTTTGACGGTAGTTTTGAAAATATGTTATTAGCTAGTAAAAATACAAATCTTCCTATTTTATGTAAAGATTTTATTATAGATATATATCAAGTTTATTTAGCTAGATTATATGGAGCAGATTCTATAACATTAATGTTATCTGTTTTAAAAAATCATCAATATATAATTTTATCTAATTTATCTCATAGTCTTAATATGGGGGTAATAACTGAAATAAGTAATGAATCAGAATTAAATAGAGCTATTTTTTTAAATTCTAAAGTAATAAGCATTAATAATCTTAATTTAAAAGATATGTCTATAAATATAAATAAAACAAAAATTTTATCTATAAAAATACCAAGATATATAAATATTATTAGTGAATCTGGAATAAAATGTTATTCTCAAATTAGATCATTAAGTTGTTTTGTAAATGGATTTTTAATTGGATCTTCTTTAATGAAAGAGAAAAATTTAGAAAAAGCTATTTGTCGTATAACTTTAGGAGAAAATAAAATATGTGGTTTAAAAAGAATGATAGACGCAGATATAGCATATAAATCTGGAGCTATTTATGGTGGTTTAATATTTAATAATTATTCTTCAAGAATAGTAAATATCAAACAAGCTAAAAAAATATCTAATAATATTCCTTTAGATTATGTTGGAGTATTTAAAAACCAAAGCATTTCTTATATATTACATGTATTAAATAATGTTAATTTAAAAATAATTCAATTAAATGGGGAAGAAAATCAAAAATATATAAATATTTTAAAAAAATATTTATCTAATAATATTAAAATTTGGAAATTAATTTCAATAAAAAATTTTTTATCAAAAAAAAAAAAAATAATAAATATTAATAGATATATTTTAGATAATAAAATAGATAATAAAAAAAAAAATGACTTTAATTTATTAAAAAAATATAATTTTAATAAAGTAATTTTATCTGGTGGTATTAATTTAAAAAATTGTATGTCAGCTACTAAAATTGGTTTTGTTGGTTTAAATTTAAATTCAGGAATAGAAACAAAACCTGGAATTAAAAATATAAAAAAAATAATAAATTTATTTCATAAAATAAGAATTTATTAATAATAATTTTTTAAAATAAAAAAAAATGTAGATAAAATAAAAATATTTATTATATAATTTTTAATAACTTAAAATATTTTTTTTAATTTAAATATAAATTAAAATATTTTAAATAAAATTTTAAAATAATACAATAGTTAATAAAAATTTTATTGTTTTTAATTATAATTATAATTTTATAATATTATTTTATTTTTATAAATAAATTATAAAATATTATTTTTTTTTTTTTTTTAAAAAATATAAATAATTAATTATTTATATTTATATAATATATATAAAAAATTTTTAATTAATATTTAAAAATATTTTAAATGAAAACATAATAATAAAAAAATGTTAATAATATAAAAATAATTAAAAAAACAAATAAACTGCTATTTATTAAAATATTATTTTAAAATTAATAAAAAGTTGATTTAATATTAATATTATGTTAATAATATATAAATAACTTTATAAAACATTTAAAGGCGCATTGGCAGAATGGTAATGCAACGGATTGCAAATCCGTGTACCTTGGTTCGATTCCAAGATGTGCCTTAATAAAGCCCAGGTGGTGAAATGGTAAACACAAGGGACTTAAAATCCCTCGGTCTAACGACTTTGCGGGTTCAAATCCCGCTCTGGGTATTAAGTTTAAAATAAAATATTATAATTATTATAATTAATTTAATATAATCAAAATTTATTTAATTATTTTTTAAATATAAATATTTATTATATAATTTAAATAAAATTTAAAATATATATGAATATTTAATATTTTAATATTTTTATTAATAATAAAATTATTAAAATAATATTAATTTAGAAAATATTTATATTTTATTATATTTTCATTTTTATTTTTTTTAAAATTATATTTAAATAAATAATGTTTATAAATATTATTTATTTTATGTTTATTTTTAATATATTATAAATAATTTTATTATTATAAAAATTTTTAAATATTAAGTTTTTTTTGCATTTTTTTTGTATAAATTTTTATTTGTTTTGAAGATACTCCACCTTTAATATTTCTTCTATTTAAACATGAATATAAATTTAATTTTTTATATATATCTTTTTCTATATTACAATTAAATTTTTTCATTGTATTTAATTTTAATTTTTCTAAAGGAACATTTCTTTTAATAGCTTCTAATACTATTTTACCAGTTATATTATGAGCTTCACGAAAAGCTATATTTTTATTTACTAAATATTCAGCTAGTTCTGTTGCGTTTAAATAACCATTAGAAATAGAATTTTTACAAATTAAAGTATTCAATTTAATATTTTTTAATATTAAACAAGATATTTTAATACAATCATTCCAAGTTTTAATAGTATCAAATAAACATTCTTTATCTTCTTGCATATCTTTATTATAAGATAATGGAAGGCCTTTTAAAATAAATAATATATTATTTAAAGAACCTTGTACTCTTCCACATTTACCTCTTATTAATTCTAATAAATCTGGGTTTTTTTTTTGTGGCATTAAAGATGATCCTGATGTAAATTTATCTGATAAAGATATATAATTTAATTCATTTGTATTAAAAAAAATTAAATCTTCTGCAAATCTAGATAAATGTATCATACTAATTGAAGCACTATTTATTATATCTATAACATAATCTCTATCTGATACAGTATCTAAACTATTATTAGTTGATTTAGAAAAACCTAAAATAAAAGCAATTAAATCACGATCAATTTTATAAGTAGTACCTGAAAGTGCACCACAACCCATAGGACAATAATCTAATCTTTTTAATATTTTTTGTAATCTATTTATATCTCTATTAATCATTTCTATATAAGCAAAGCACCAATGTGAAAAAGTTATAGGTTGGGCTTTCTGTAAATGAGTATATCCTGATATAATTGTATTTTTATTTTTTTTAGATAAATTTAAAAAACAAATTTGTAATTTTTTAATAATTTTTATTATTTTTTTAATTTTTTTTTTACACCACAATTTTAAATCTGTTGTTATTTGTTCATTACGACTTTTTCCTGTATTTAATTTTTTACCTAAATATCCTATTTTATTAATTAAATTTCTTTCTATCCAACTATGTATATCTTCATCATTACTATCTAAAATTTTTTTTTTATTTTTTTTTGTTTTATTTAATATTTTCTTTAAATTACTAAATATAGTTTTATATTCTTTAAAATTAATAACATTAATAGTATATAACATATATGACCAAGAAATTGAAACTTCAACATCTTCTTCAAATAAATTATAATCAACTTTTAGAGAATTATTAAATTTTTTAAATTCTATATTTGAATCTTTAATAAAACGACCTCCCCAAAGTGACATTTTTACCTCTTTAAATTTAAAATTTATTTTTTATTTTATATATTTTAATGAACGTATACGAGATGATAATGAAAATAAACGTATAAATCCAGCAGAATGATTATGATTATAAGATTTATCTTTATTAAAAGTTACAGTTTTTTGTGAATATAAACTATATGGTGATTTTCTTTGTAAAATAGTAATATTTCCTTTATATAATTTAATTTTTACTTCACCAGTTAATAATTTTAATAAAGGTTTATTAGCAGATTGTAATGATTTTCTCATAGGAGTAAACCATTTTCCATCATATATTAGATGTGACATTTCTATTCCGATAATAGATCTCCATTTTATTGTTTCTTTATCAAAAACTAATTGTTCAATAGTATCTAATACTTTTGCTATAATTGTTCCTCCTGGAGTTTCATAACAACCTCTAGATTTCATACCTATAATTCTATTTTCAACAATATCAATTCTTCCTATACCATGTTTTTTTCCTATTAAATTTAATTTTAATAAACATTTAATTGGATTTAAAATATTATTATTAATAGAAATAATATAACCATTTTTAATTTGTAAAGATATAATATCTGGTTTATTAGGTGTATCTTTAATATCTAATGTCCAAGACCAACAATTTTTATTTGATGGATTAGAAATTTTTTCTAAATTTCCACCTTCTGTAGAAATATGCCATATATTTTCATCTTGACTATATATTTTTTTTAAACTAGCTGTAGTATGAATTTTTTTTTTTTTTAAATATTTAATTATATCTTCTCTAGAATTAAAATTCCATTTACGCCATGGTGCAATTACATTTAATTTAGGAGCTAAAGATGCATATGTATATTCAAATCTAATTTGATCATTACCTTTTCCAGTAGCTCCATGAGACAAAGTATCAGCTTTTAATTTTAATGCTAAATCTATTTGTGCTTTTGCAATTAATGGTCTTGCAATAGCAGTTCCTAATAAATAATTATTTTCGTAAATAGCTTTATTATGTAATAAAGGGTAAAGATAATTTTTTATAAATTTTTTTTTTAAATTTAAGATATAACAAGAATTTGCTCCTGATTTTAATGCTTTTTTTTTAATGTTTTTTAAATCTTTATAAGATTGACCTATATCTACAACTAATGCAATTACTTTACAATTATAATTTTCTTTTAACCATGGTATTATAGCAGAAGTATCTAATCCTCCAGAATATGCTAAAATTACTTTTTTAATTTTTTTATTCATTTTAAAATCTCTTTTTTATTATAACACATCAAATTAAATTTTAATTTTATAAAATTTAAAAAATTTTAATTTATTATATTTAAAATAATTTTATATTTATTTTATATTAATTAAACCAGTAAAACGTTTATTAAATTTATCTACTCTTCCACCAGTATCTATTATTTTTTGTTTTCCGGTATAAAAAGGATGGCATTTTGAACAAACATCTATATTTATATTTTTATGAATAGTTGATTTTATATTAAAATTATTTCCACAAGAACATTTTGCCATTATACTATAAAATTTTGGATGTATATTTTTTTTCATTTTAAAACTTAATTAATATCATAATAAAAAATAATTTTATGATATTTTTTATATTTAAATTTAAAATATTATTACAACAATATTATTTAAAATAAATTTTATTAAATATATTAACTATTATTAATTTTTAATAATTTTTAATAAAAATATATTAATTTATGGATATAAAATGACAACTGTCTTAAGTTTAAGACATAAAAAAATGGTAGTTATAGGTGGTGATGGACAAGCAACTTTAGGAAATATTGTAATTAAAAAAAATGTAAGAAAAGTACATTATTTATATAACAAACAAATAATAGCTGGTTTTGCTGGAAGTACTTCCGACGCGTTAAATTTATTTTCTCTTTTTGAAGATAAACTAAAATTATATCAGGGTAAATTAATGAAATCTGCAATTTCTTTAGCTGAAGATTGGAGAAACGATATTATATTAAAAAAGTTAGAAGCAATATTAGCTGTAGCAGATAAAAATAATTCTTTAATTATTAGTGGTAACGGAGATGTTATAAAACCAGAAGATAATTTAATAGCTATTGGTTCTGGAGGAATTTATGCACAATCAGCTGCACAAGCTTTATTAAAAAATACAAAATTAAATGCTTATGAAATTGTAAAAAAATCATTAAAAATAGCTAGTGAAATATGTATTTATACTAATAATAATTTTATTATAAAAAAAATAACTTCTGATATTTAAGGATTGATAAATGATATATATGACACCTTATAGAATAGTAAAAGAATTAAATAAATTCATCATAGGGCAACATGAGGCAAAAAAATCTGTTGCAATTGCTTTAAGAAATCGTTGGAGACGTATGCAGTTAAATGAAAAACTTAAAAAAGAAATAACACCAAAAAATATATTAATGATAGGTCCAACTGGTGTTGGAAAAACTGAAATAGCAAGAAGATTGGCTAAATTAATTAATGCTCCATTTATTAAAGTAGAAGCTACAAAATTCACTGAAATAGGTTATGTTGGAAAAGAAGTAGAATCTATAATTAGTGATCTTACTGAAATTTCTTTTAAAATGGTTAAAAAAGAAACAATTAAAAAAAAAAAATATAAAATTAAATTATCTGTTGAAGAAAAAATTTTAAATATATTAATGCCTTCTAAAAATAATATAATAAAAACAAAAAAAGAAGTAAAAAATAAAAAAATAAATTTAGATTTATCATTTTTTATAAATAACAAATGTAATTATAAATCAAATTCTAATAAAATTAAAAAAGAAAAAATAAAAAATCTTAATTTATTATTTGAATTTAAAAAAAATAATTTTTTTTTATATTTAAATAGTACTATTAAAATAAATAAAAATTTAATAAATTATTTATCTTTATATTATTTATTAAGTAAAGATGATAATATTATATCATATTTAAATAATATAAAAATATTATATAAAAATATAAAAAAAAAAAAATATTTTAGTAAAATGAATAATATAAATGAAAATAAAAAATTAATTTCTTTATATAAAATAAATAAATTATTTTTATATTTAGATAATATAAAAAAAAAAGATATAAATATATTAAATTTTTTAAATTTATATTATTTATCAAAAAAAAATATTGATATTTATCAATATTTAAATATTGATAATAATAAAATAAATGAAAAAAATAATTTATATTCTATATTAAATAATAAATTTTTTTTTATTTTAATAGTACTATTTAAATATA
>NZ_CP026513.1:329991-334746 GCF_003956045.1 Candidatus Annandia adelgestsuga
AAAAAATAAAAAAAAAAATATATTATATTCAAAAATTTATTTAAAAAAAATAAAATAAATAATAAAAATAATTTTTTATATAATAAAAAATTATTTTATATTTATTTAAAACATATAAAAAATAAAAAAAAAAATATTAAAGAAATATCTAATATATTTACTATATTAGATATAAAAAAAAATGTTAAAACAAATTTTAAAAATATAAATTTAGAAAATCAAATAAATAAAAATTTCTATATATATTTATTATTAAGTAATAAAGATATTAGTAATTTTAATTCTTATTATATAAGAAAAAAAAAAATTAAAAATTCAATTTTAAATTTTTTTTTAAAAAATATAAATAAATTTAAAAAAAATAAATTTAAAAAAAATAAAAAATATTTAAATTTATTTTATTTAAATAAAAATAATTATTTAAAAAAAAATATAAATAATAATGATTTAGATGAACAAAATTATTTTAAAACTAAAAAATATTTAAGAAATAAATTAAGAACAGGAGAATTAGATAACAATTTTATAGAAATTAATGAATATCCTAATAATAGAATTGGAATAGAAATTTTAGCTCCTTTAGGAATAGAAAACATAATTAGCAATATTCAATCTATATTTTATAAATTAAATAATTTAAAAAAAAAAAAAATTAAAAAAATTAAAATAAAAGATGCCATAGATTTATTAATTGAAGAAACATTAGCTAAAAAAATAAATAAAAAAAAAATAGAAAAAGAAGCAATAAAAAGAGTTGAACATAATGGTATAGTATTTATAGATGAAATAGATAAAATATGTAAAAAAAATGGTAATAATGGTCCTGATGTTTCAAGAGAAGGAGTACAAAGAGATTTATTACCATTAATAGAAAGTTGTGAAATTAATACTAAATATGGTAAAGTTAAAACAGATTATATTTTATTTATAGCATCAGGGGCTTTTCAAATTAATAAACCATCTGATTTAATTCCAGAATTACAAGGTAGATTACCAATTAAAATAAATATGAAATCATTAACAATAAATGATTTTGAAAAAATTTTAATAGAACCTGATTTTTCTATGATAATACAATATAATTCTTTAATGTCCACAGAAGGGGTTAATTTAAATTTTACTAAAAATGGAATTAAAAATATTGCAAAATCAGCTTGGAATATAAATGAATATATAGAAAATATTGGTGCAAGAAGATTACATACAATTTTAGAAAATTTAATGAAATATACATTATTCAATAAAAATAATAAATTTAATAAAAATGTTATTATTAATAAAGAATATGTAGATAAATATTTAGAAAAATTAAATTTAGATGAAAATACAAACCGTTTTATTATATAGTATTAAACTTCTATTTTAAAAATAGAAGTTTAAATTTATAGGATTACAATGGAATGGATTAAAGCTAAAGTAAAAAAAATTAATATATGGAATAATAATTTATTTAGTATAATTTTAAAAGCAAAAATCAATAATTTTATAGCAGGACAATTTGTTCGTTTAACAACTTTAAAATCAAAAAATAATATTAGAAGAGCTTATTCCTATGTAAATTCTCCAAATAATAAAAATTTAGAATTTTATATTGTTAAAATAAATTCAGGTAATTTAAGTAATGAATTATATAATTTAAAAAAAAATGATTATATTTTAATTACCAAAGAATCTTTTGGATTTTTTACATTAAATGAAATACCTAAATGTAAAAATTTATGGATGTTTTCTACAGGTACAGCTATTGGTCCTTATTTATCTATTTTACAATATAAAAAAAATTTAACTTTTTTTAAAAATTTAATATTAGTTCATGCTGTAAAATTTATAAAAGATCTTAGTTACTTAATATTAATTAATAATTTAAAAAAAAAATATAAAAATAAATTAAAAGTTATATTAATAGTAAGTAGAGAAAAAAGTAATATATCAATTTTAGGAAGAATTCCAAAATTAATATCTAATGGGGTTATAGAAAAAAAAACTAATATTAAGATTAATAAAAAAAATGATCATATTATGTTATGTGGCAATCCTAATATGATAATAGAAACTCAAAAATTATTAAAAAAAAAATATAATATGAAAAAAAATTTGCGTAGAATTCCAGGAAATATTACAATTGAAAATTATTGGAAAAATATTATAATTAAGGAAAATTTATGAAAAAAATTTTAATTGTTGGAAATTGGAAATTAAATGGAAATAAAAAATTTTTGATTAATTTTATAAATAATTTTAAAAAAAAAAAAAAAAATATATATAAAAATTGTAATATTGTAATCACTCCTCCATCATTATATTTAGATGCATTTAATTATTTAACATTAAATGAAAATATTAATTTGGGGGCACAAAATGTAGATGTTAATGTTTTTGGTTCTTTTACTGGTGATTTATCTGTTAAAATGTTAAAAGATGTAGGTGTTAAATATGTAATTTTAGGACATTCTGAAAGAAGAATTAATTATTATGAAAATAATTTTACAGTTTTAAAAAAATTTATCTTATTAAAAAAATATAATCTTATACCTATTATATGTATTGGAGAAAATTATGATGAAAAAAAAAAAAAATTAACGAATAAAATTTGTATTAATCAAATTAAAATTATTATAAAAAAACTAGGAATTAAATCTTTAAATAATACTGTAATTGCTTATGAACCAATTTGGGCTATTGGAACAGGAAAATCTGCAAAACCTGAATATGTTCAAAATGTACATAGTAAAATAAGATCATATATTTCAAAATATGATAAATTAATTTCAAAAAATATTATAATTCAATATGGTGGTTCAGTAAATGAAAAAAATGCTAAATCTTTTATATTACAACATGATATTGATGGATTATTAATTGGAAATTCATCATTAAAATTAAATTCTTTTATTAAAATTATTAAAGAAGTTTCTAATTTAAAAAATTAGAAACTTTTAAAATATTTTTTGTATATTTTCCATCCATTTTTTTTTAAATATTTTTTTTTTTTTTTTAAAAGCATAATCTATATCATGAAATATTAATTTGTCATTTTTTATACCAATAAATTTTCCAGAATATCCTTTTAATAATAATTCTACTGCAAAAAAACCCATACGAGAAGCTAAAATTCTATCATATGCAATAGGTATACCACCTCTTTGAACATATCCTAGAATAGTAGTTCTAGTTTCTTTTTTTGTAGTTATTTCTATATATTTTGCAAGTTTTTTTATATTACATATATTTTCAGTAATAGCTATTATTAAATGTTTTTTTCCTAAATTAATTTTATTTTTAATATTATTAATTAAATTTAAAAAATTATATGGTATTTCAGGTAAAATTATAAAATCACATCCTCCTGCTATAGCAGAATTTAAAGTTAAATCACCACAATTTCTACCCATTATTTCAACAATAGATATTCTTTGATGTGAAGATGAATTATCTCTTAAACTATCAATAGATTTAACTATATTTTCTAAAGCTGTACTATAACCAATAGTATAATCTGTTCCATTTATATCATTGTCTATAGTTCCAGGTAAACATATACAAGTAAAACCCATTTCATGTAAACATTTTGCTCCCATATATGATCCATTACCACCTATTATTATTAAAGCATCTATTTTAGAAGATATTAAATTTTTAATTGATTTTAATCTAATTTTTTTTTTAACAAATTTTGGAAAACGAGATGTTCTTAGAAACGTACCTCCTATATTTATTAGATTAAAAACACTTTTAAAATTTAATTTAATCATTCTATTTTTATATAGACCTAAAAAACCATCAAAAATACCTATTATTTTAATTTTTAATTTTATAGAAGATAAAACTATACTTCTTATAGCATTATTCATTCCTGGAGAATCACCACCACTAGTTAATATTCCAATTTTTTTTATCATAAAAATCCTTATAATATTTTTATAAAATTTATTTTAAATAGAATTATTTTTGACAATTTTTACAAAAAAAAGTTGATCTTCCTTTTTGAATAATTTTTTTTATTAAAAAATTACAATTAATACATTTTTTATTTTCTTTTTTGTATACTTTTAAAAATTTTTGAAAATTACCTATTTTTTTATTAATATTAATAAAATTTTTTATTGTAGTACCATTATATTTAATAGCTTTATTTAATATATATTTAATACTACATAGTAATTTATTACATTCATATAAATTTATATTCATAGAAATTTTATATGGTAATATTTTAGATTTAAATAAAATTTCATTTGAATATATATTTCCTATACCTACAATAAATTTATTATTCATAATAAAATCTTTTATTTTTATTTTTTTTTTTTTAATATTATTAAATAAATAATATAAATTAAATTTTTTATTTAATGGATCTATTCCTAATCTTAAAAAAAATTTTTCTTTATATATATTTTTACTCCATAAAAATAAACCAAATTTTCTAGGATCATTATAACGTAAAATAAAATTATTTATTATTAAATCTACATGATCATGTTTACTAATTTTTTCATTTTTTGAACATAAAAACAAACTACCTGACATTCCTAAATGTATAACAATATATCCTGATTTTATTTTTATAATTATATATTTGGCAATTCTTTTAATATCAAGTATTTTTTTATTTTTAATGTTTTTAATTTCTTTAGAAACATATTTTTTAAATTTATTACAACGAATTGTTGTATATAAAATTAATTTATTTAATAAAATTTTATTCATATCTCTACAGATATTTTCTATTTCTGGTAATTCAGGCATTTTTTT